>UQNM01000055.1 GCA_900542395.1 uncultured Eubacteriales bacterium | reverse complement strand
GCTCAACAATTTGCAGCATGTGTTCGACGACGTGCCGGTGGTGCTGCTGTATCCGGGCGAATATTCGGGACAGAGCCTGACGCTGTTCGGCGAATTTGAGGACGACAATTATTACCGCGCATTTAACATCGTGAAAGGATGACATGCAAATGAAGATTTACGACATGTTTCAAAAGGACATCGACAGGCAAATCAACGGCGTGATTAAGGTCATGCAGACGGACGACGAAAACCGTCGGCAGGAGCTGGAGGAATATGTCATCACGCGCGAACTGCGCAAGCATTTCGGCTCCTTTTACGACCACTATGAGCAAAGCGTGGACGGCGCGACCGACCAGATGGGCGTATGGATCAGCGGCTTTTTCGGAAGCGGCAAATCGCATTTCCTCAAGATCTTATCGTATCTGCTGGCCAACGAGGAAATCGGCGGGAAGTGCGCCATCGACTATTTTGAGGATAAATTTAGCTTTGATCCGCTGCGCTACGCGATGATGCGCCGGGTGAGCGAAGTGCCGACGGAGACGATTCTGTTCAACATCGACGCGAAATCGCCGATGGGCAAGGATCAGGACGCCATTCTGCGGGTATTTACGAAGGTGTTTTACGAGCATTGCGGCTATTACGGCGACGACATGAAGGTTGCGGCGCTGGAACGCTTTCTGGACAGGCAGGGCAGGCTGGAGGCGTTCAAGGCGGCGTTTGAGGCCGTCAACACCGAGCCGTGGGCAACCGCGCGGGAAGCCTTCGCGTTTTGGGAGGACGACGTGGTCGCCGCGCTGACCCGGACGGCGGGCATGAGCGAGAACGCCGCGCGCAACTGGTTCAACGGCGAAGAGACCGCCGAGATGAGCATCGAGCGGCTGGGGCGCGAAATTGCGGAATATGTGGACGGCAAAGCGCCGAATTTCCATCTCGTGTTCCTGGTCGATGAAATCGGGCAATACATCGGCGACAATTCCGGCATGATGCTCAATTTGCAGACGCTGGTGGAGGAGCTGGGTTCGCGCTGCAAGGGCAAGGTGTGGGTCATCGTCACCAGTCAGGAGGACATCGACGCGGTGACGCACGTCAAGGGCAACGATTTTTCCAAGATACAGGGGCGCTTCAACACGCGGCTGAGCCTGTCCTCCGCATCGGTGGACGAGGTCATCAAGCGGCGTATTCTGGCGAAAAACGACGCGGCGGCGGAGCTGCTTCGGATGACCTATCATCAGAATGCCTCGGTGATGCGCAACCTGTTCAGCTTCGCCAAGGACACGCCCGCGGATATGAAGGGTTACGGCGCGGAAGAGGAGTTTGTGGAGGCTTATCCGTTTGTGCCGTATCAATTCCGCCTGCTTCAGGATGTGCTGGTGCAGGTGCGAAAGAGCGGCTCTTCCGGCAAGCATCTCTCCGGCGGCGAACGCTCCATGCTCTCCGCGTTTCAGGAGGCGGCGCAGAGTATGCAGGGCTGCGACGAGCGCGCGTTCGTCCCGTTCTATCGCTTTTACGACACGGTACACACGTTTTTGGATGGCGCTGTCCGCCGCGTGATCGACAGGGCGGAGCGCGACGCGGCGGCGGGCGACGGCCTGAAGCGCGGGGACGTGGATATCCTCAAGCTGCTGTTCCTCATCCGCTATGTGGACGGCATGGCGGGCAATCTGGAAAACCTCTGTACACTGATGATATCCGACGTACACGACGACAAAATCACCATGCGCCGCGACATTCAGCAGGCGCTTGACAGGCTGGTGCATGAAAACTACGTCTCCCGCAACGGCGAAATCTATCTCTTCCTGACCGACGAGGAGCAGGAAATCAACAACGACATCCGCCGCACGCTCGTCGATCCGACCGAAATCATCGGCAAAATCGGCGAAACGGTGTTCGGCGATCTTTACCCCGGCAAAAAATACCGCTACAAGAACCGCTACGATTTCACCTACGACCAGATGGTGGACAACGGCATCCGCGGCCAGCAGATCGGCGGCATCCGTCTGCGCATCGTGACCGCCGAATCCGATTTGGCGGAGAGCGGCGATAGCAGCCTGCGCCTGCAATCCCGCGCGAACAGCGAGGCCATCGTGCTGCTGGACGGCAACGGCTATTACAACGAAATCGCCGAAGCGCTGCGCATCGCGAAATACGTCAAGAGCCGCAACGTCAGCCAGCTCCCCGAGGCCATCCGCAAGATCATTCAGGCGCGGCAGAGTGAGGCGCGCGAGCGCGAAAGAACCGCCGCGACGCTGCTCCGCGAGGCCATCGTCAAGGGCGCGTTCTACATCGCGGGCGAGCGGATGAACATCCGCGCGCAGAACGTCAAGGACGCGCTGGATCAGGCGATGGGCTACCTGATCGAGGACGTTTACAGCAAGCTGAACTTTGTGACCACGTTTGCGCAGGGCGACGAGGACATCCGCCGCATCCTCACCGGCGAAAACCAGCAGGAAACCATGCTCGGCGTGGACGCGCCCAATGCGCAGGCGCTCGACGAGATCCGCCAGTTTATGGAGGTGCGCGAACGGCAGCACATCGCCGTCACCGTCGGCGAGATACAGCGGCGCTATCAGGCCGCGCCCTACGGCTGGCGGGAAATCGACGTCGCGGCGCTGATCGCGGCGCTGATGCGCGCGCAGAAATTGCAGCTCATCCGCGACAATCTGGCGATTCCCTACGCCGAGCGCCGCGCGGTGGACTGCCTGAGAAGGCGCGCCGATATGGATAAGACCATCGTTCGGCTGCGCGTCACTCCGTCCGACGCGCTGATGAAAAAGGCGCGCGCGCAGGCGGTCGAGCTGTTTGACACGATGGATATCAAGCAGGACGAGGAAAACCTCTGCGGGCAGATCGTCTCGCTGCTGAGCGAGCGAAAGAAACAGTGCGGCGCGCTGCTGGCGCAGTATCAGGGCGCGACCCCCTATCCGGGCAAGGCCGTCGTGGAGCAGGGCATGACGCTGATCGGCGGCATCCTCGACCGGCGCGGCGACAACGTGGCGATGCTCGAAGCCTTCACCCGCGCGGAGGACGAGCTGCTCGACTGGAAGGAGGACTTCGCGGAGGTCGATTTCTTCTTCAAAAATCAGGCGGGCGTGTTCCGCGACGCGGTTCGCCTGAGCGAACAGGCCGAGCGCGACAGCCATTATTTCGCTGACGAGCCGCAGGCGGTGGAAGCCGCAAAGGCCATCCGCGCCATCATCCAGATGCAGCGCCCCTATCGCGAGGTCAGGCGGCTGCCCGAGCTGAAAGCCGCCGTTCAGCAGGCCTACGCGCGCATCAGCGACGCGCGCCGCGCCCGCGTGGAGGAAACCGTCGTTCAGGCGCGCGGCGACGTGCATACCCTCGCCGGGGACGAGCCGGAGCTGCGCGGCGACATCCGCAAAATCGACGAGCAGCTCGAAGCCTTCAAGGCGCGCGCGCTGGAAGCGGAGAGCCCCGTCGAGCTGGACGCGATCATCACCCAGATTTTCACCTATCGCGACGGCCAGTGCAGGCGGCTGGAGCAGCTTTTGGCGGGGCTGCGCGGGCAGAGCACGCAGGGCCTGCGCGTCAAGACCATCCGCCGCTACGACGTGCTGCCGCAGAAGCGGCTGAGCAGCGCGGCGGAGATCGAGGATTATGTGGAGCAGCTGAAACAGAAGCTCTTGCAGGAGCTTGCGGAGAACGACGCGATACAGATGAATTAAAGCAAGCCCTCTCCGTCCGTCTACGACGGACACCTTCCCCGGAGTGGGAGGCAAGGGGGCTGCTGGAAAAAAGAACAGAGCGCAATATCCTTGGCTCTCCCCTTGGGAGAGCTGTCAGCCGAAGGCTGACTGAGAGGGCAGAATACCAGGGAGGTTTCCATCATGAACAAGACCCAGCTCAAAAATTTCGCCGTCGCCGCGCGCGTGGCGCTCATCGAGCGCGTGAAGGATCGCGCGCGGGGGTTCGGCATTGACGAAAAGACCTGCGCGGGCGGCGCGGTCATCCCCTCCAAAATGGTTCAGACGCTCGGCGGGGCGCTGCTCTCGCAGACGGAAATCAACCAGCGCGACGCGCTGCTGACGCGCATCCAAGGCCGCGGCTACGATCAGGTGATGGAAGAAACCGCCTACACGTGGTTCAACCGCTTCATCGCGCTGCGCTATATGCAGGAGCATAACCTGCTGCCCGTCTCCGTGCGCGTGCTGCCGGACGCGCCCGGCGCGCTGCCTGAGCTGGTGCGGCAGGCGCAGAACGTCGAGCTGGACGGCGTGGATTTTTCCAACGTCGTCGAGCTGCTGGAGGGCAACCGAACCGAAATGCTCTATACCGAACTGCTGATCGCGCTGTGCAATCAGCTTTCGGACGTGCTGCCGCAGATGTTCGAGCCCATCAGCGATTACACGGAACTGCTCTTCCCCGACGGGCTGCTGCGGGAGGATTCCGTGCTGGCGATGCTGGCGGCGGTGGACGCGGAAAATTGGGCGGATATTCAGGTGATCGGATGGCTGTATCAGTATTACAACACCGAACTCAAGAACGAAACCTTTGAGCTGCTGAAAAAGAACGTCAAGATCACCAAGGAGCGCATCGGCGCGGCGACCCAGCTTTTCACGCCCGAATGGATCGTCCGCTACATGGTGGAAAACAGCCTCGGCCGCCTCTGGATGGAAGGACACGACGACCCTGCGCTTCGCCGGCGCTGGCGCTATTACATGGATGAAGCCGAGCAGGAGCCGCAGGTCGCCGCGCAGCTTGCGCAGATTCGCGCGCAGGAGAGCCGAATCCAGCCCGAAGAGATCCGCCTGCTCGACCCCTGCATGGGTTCGGGACATATCCTCGTGTATGCGTTTGATGTGCTGATGGAGATTTATCGCACGCAGGGCTATACCGACCGCGACGCGGTGAGCGCCATCATCGAAAACAACCTCTACGGGCTGGATATCGACGACCGCGCCGCCCAACTGGCGTATTTCGCGCTGATGATGAAGGCCTGCGAACATGACCGCCGCTTCCTCCGCCGCGGCGTTCAGCCGCACGTCTGCGCCGTCGCTGAATGGAACGGAAACCCCAACGACAGCCCCGCGTGGAGCGACGGACAGCGCCGCGCCGCGCGGATGCTTCGCGAAACGTTTAAGGACGCCAAGGAGTTTGGCTCGATCCTCTCGATTCCCAAGCCGCTGGCCGATGCGCTGGATGAACTCGGCGAAAATCCGTTCGGCGGGGAAACCGCGCTCGGCGTAGACGCGGAGAATTTGCAAAGGCTCGCCGCGCAGGCGAAAATCATGGCGCGGAAATATGACGTTGTGGTGACGAATCCGCCGTATATGGGTTCCAGCGGCATGGGCGCAAGGCTGGCGGAGTTTGTGAAAAAGCAGTATCCCGATAGCAAGAGCGATTTGTTTGCGGTGTTTATGGAGCGGGGACGGGAATATGCCAAAGCAAACGGCTATCTGGCGATGATTACCCAGCATGCTTGGATGTTCCTTTCCAGCTTTGAAAAACTGCGCGCCAAACTGATGGAGATTGATACCGTCAATATGGCGCACCTTGGCGCGAGAGCCTTTGAAGAAATCGGCGGCGAAGTCGTGCAGACGACGGCATTTGTGATGCAGAATCGGCATGTTCACGGATTCAAGGGCATGTACGCGCGGCTGATCGAACCGACCACGCAAGACGGAAAGGAAGAGATGTTCCTTGATGGGCAAAACCGCTTCTCTGCGCGGCAGGATAATTTTGAGAAGATTCCGGGGGCATCGGTGGCGTATTGGGTGAGCGAAAATGTAAGAAAATGCTTTGAAGCATCAGAAAAAATAGGAACGTATGCAAGCCCTAGACAAGGATTGGCAACGGGAAACAATGAAGTTTTTCTCAAATTATGGTTTGAAGTAAATGCGAATGATATAAATATAAATGCGTGTAATTACGAAATGTTTGAAAAAAGTAAAAAGAAATATATACCATATAACAAGGGCGGCGCATTTAGAAAATGGTTTGCTTTTTTAGATTGTGTAATTCGTTTTGATAAAGAAAGTTACGAGATACTTAGTACAACCGGAAATCATCTTCCATCACGAGAACTTTATTTTCATGAGGCAATATCTTGGTCGAAAGTGACATCTGGAAGCCTTTCAATGAGATATGTACCAACTGGATCTGCTTTTGATGTGGCAGGATGTTCGATTTTCTCGAAAGAAAATTTGGACTATCTCCTTGGATTTACTAATTCAAATGTTATGTTATATTTAATGAATACATTAAGCCAAACCTTAAATTACGAAGTTGGAAACGTAAAGCAAATGCCTTTGATATTTCAAAATTTGTCATATGTTGAGCAAATAACAAGAAAAAATAAAGATATATCACATTGTGATATCGAGAGTTTTGAAACAAGTTGGGATTTTAGGAAACACCCGATGATATGAGAAAGGGCGAAGTATTATGGGATACAAGCGGGATACAGTAAAATGTGAATTTTGCGGGACAACATTTGACTGTACATGGCGGATATTAAAAAAGGACGAGATTTGGAGCGGAGAGTATCCGAAAAATGTTATATATGGGGAAGGTAAGAAAATTAATGAAAGATACTGTGTCTTTGTGAATTGCCCAAAATGTAGGAAAAGAAATCGATATTTACTCAATGAAAAAGGAGAGGTAGAGAAAGCGGAAGATGGAAAACTCAAAAATATCTGAGATTATAATAAGTGCATTTATATCTGCTATTACAACGATTTTGACATTGCATCTGAATCGGAAAAAGGAAATAAAAGCCCATATTTACAATAGGCGCGAAGAAGTCTATTTGAGCGTTTTTGAATCTTTTGAGAAACTGTTGGATGATAAATGGAAAATATTCCAAGGCGCGTTGAATCAATTAAAAGAAAATAAAGCAAAAATCCATCTTTATGCTTCCAATAAGGTGATTGAAAACTATGATAAGCTGTTAGATGTTTTGACGGGGATTGCTGATGATTTTAGCACTTATAGTATGAACCAATCAGACT
The DNA here is from genome assembly GCA_900542395.1 of uncultured Eubacteriales bacterium. Classification (GTDB taxonomy): domain Bacteria; phylum Bacillota; class Clostridia; order Christensenellales; family Aristaeellaceae; genus Ventricola. The sequence goes on along the minus strand of UQNM01000055.1, from coordinate 8,045 downwards.
ATGACCTCAATATAAATGAAAAAGATGAAGAAGCAATAACGAATATCATTGCGAATCATGAGGATGAACTTGGAATGAAAGTAACGGATTTGATGTACAGCATGATTCAACAAATGAGAAAAGAAATGAAAATATAAGAAATGGAGTTGACCCCACATGTCCCGCCTGATTTCTGACAAATACCGCGAATACCAGCAAACCTGCCAAAACCGTTTTGATACCCTCAAAGCCAACGAAGAAGAACTCAACCGCATTTTCATCGACATTTACGGCTTGCAGGAAGAACTCACGCCCGACGTCGCCGATAAGGATGTGACGGTTTACCGCATCATCGACGAACCGAGCGACGAAGAGCGCAAAATGCGCTATGTGCTCTCCATGCGCGATGAGATCGTCAGCCTGCTGTCGTATATCGTCGGCTGTATCCTCGGCCGATACTCGCCCTATGTGGACGGCCTGCTTTTCGCGGGCGGCGAATGGGACGACGCGCAGATTCGCGCGCGCATCGAGGAAGGCGCGAAGGCCTGCGATTTCGCCGACCCGTCGCTCGGGCTTTTCTACCCGGACAGCGACGGCATTGTGCCGATCACCGACGAGGCGTATTTCCCGGATGATATCGCGGAGCGCACCGTCGAGTTTATCCGCAAGGTCTACGGCGCGGAAACGCTGGAAGAAAACCTTGCGTTTGTCGCGTCCGCCCTCGGCGGCAGGGGCGAAACCCCGCGCGAGGTCATCCGCAATTATTACCTGAACGATTTTTACGCCGACCACCTCAAGACCTATCAAAAACGCCCGATTTACTGGCTTTGCGACAGCGGCAAGGCGGGGGCATTCCGCGCGCTGTTTTATCTGCACCGCTATGACCGCGATACCGTCGGGCGCATCCGCATGGATTATGTGCATGAATTGCAGGATCGCCTGCGCGTGCAGCTCGACGACGCGCGCCGCGCACAGGAGAGCGGCGAGGGGCGCGCCAAGGCGCAGGCGGGCAAGCGCGCGCAGAAGCTGGAAAAGCAGCTCATCGAGCTGGGGCAGTACGAGGAACAGGTGCACCATCTGGCGGATATGCGCATCCCGCTCGACCTTGACGACGGCGTGAAGGTCAATTACGCCAAGCTCGGCGCGATACTCGGCAAAATCAAGTGACGGAGGGGAAGACGATGGATGTACGGCAGGAATTGCTGCGGCGGTTTGCCGCGCCCCTTCCGGAATACTACACGCGGCGCATCGTCGTGTTCGAGGATGACCAGGGCGGTTTCGCCGCCGACGTGGAGCAGATGGAGCTGCCCGGCGTGCGCATCCTCGTCATGCGGGAGGACGAGTGGTTCACCCTGCGGCGGCAGATCGAGAGCGATTACGCGCAGGAGAATATTCTGCTCTACTGCCCGAAGACGTTTGCGCGCTGGCAGGATAACTGGCTGGCGGATGTGTTCAAATACAGCGAGATATTCCGCGCGGATTACTGGTCGCTGCTCTTTGAGGAACTGCACATCGCCGACGGCGTGGATATGCGGCGCTATGCGCGGAAGGTGGGGCGCTTTTTCGCCAGCCGGGATCGCGTGGCGAAGCTGGGTGCGCTCGGGAAGGATTACCGCAGCGAGCAGGAGCTGGAAATCGGCGTGATGAGCGTGCTCTGCGGGCTGAAAAGCGCGTCGCTTTCGGGTGTGCTCGGCGCGGCGGTGCTCGGTGCGCACGAGGAAGAAAACGAGAAGCTGAAAGCCATCGAAAAGTTCTGCGGGGCGGACGCATTTTGGCTGCTGGCCGAAAAGGCGATCGGCTATACCGGCAATCGGGACGCGGCGGAGCTGGCCTGCTATCTGCTGACGAGCGCGGCGCTGCTGAACGCGCCGGAGGATGCGTTCGCGGGGCTGCCGGGCGCGGCGGCCTACGCGCAGCAGGCGTATGCGCTGGTCAGCAAGTGGCTGCATGAGGACAGAGAAGCCATGCTGGAAACCTGCCGCGCGGTGGAGGAGCGCTATCCCGTCGCGGCGCGGCTGCAAAAGCTCGACCGGGCGGCGCTGCTGCGCGTGTCGGTCTACCCCTGCGCGGACGCGCTGCTGATCCGCGCGGCGCTGACGGCGTTCGCGCGGGACAGCATGAACGTGGACGAGGTGCAGGGCATGATGCAGGCGCGGCGGGAGCTGCCGTGGTGGGGGCTGTACGCGCCGTATGCGGATGCGCTGGGCGCGCTGTGCGAGATGCAGCTCTTCATCCGGGCGTATCGGGACGGCTTCCATTTCACCGACGCGGAGGAGATGTTCGCGGCGTATGCCTCGCGCCTGTGCCGGATGGATACGGCGTATCGCCACCTGTGCGCGGCGGCGGATCGGGCGCTGGCGCTGGGGCTGTTCGCGCTGGAGGACGAATTGAAAGCAGCTGTGCAGGCGGCGGAGCGGCTGTATAAAAACGGCTGCCTCGCGCCGCTGGGCGTGTGCTGGTCGGCACTGCTGGCGGGGCAGACGCTGGAAACCGCGCTGGCGATTGTGCCGCGGCAGGAGCGGTTTTATGCGGATCATGTGCGCGGGGAGGACGCGCGCACGTTCGTCATCATCTCCGACGCGCTGCGCTACGAGGTCGCGCAGGAGCTGACCGAGCGGCTGCACGGCAGGCTTTCGGGCAACACGGTCTGCACGGCGATGGTCGGCACGATCCCGACGATCACGCCGGTGGGGATGGCGGCGCTTCTGCCGCACAAAAAGCTGACGCTCACGGAGGAGTTGAGCGTGCTCTGCGACGGCATGCGCACCGACGCGAGCCAGCGCGAGGCCGTTTTGCGGGCGGCGTGCCCGCAGAGCGTCGCGCTGGAGCTGGGCGTGTTTCGGCGGATGACGCGCGCCCAGCGGCAGGAAATCGCGCAGGAGGCGAAGGTCGTCTATCTCTATCAGGATGTGATCGACCGCGCGGGCGAAAGCGACGGCGACGTGTTCGCCGCGTGCGAAACCGCGATGAGCGAAATCGAGCAGGCGATGCGCATGCTGGTCAGCGAGCTGAGCGCCGCGTGCATCTATGTCACGGCGGATCACGGGTTCATCTACACCCGCTCGCCGCTGGAAGAGACGGATAAGGCGGAGCGGGAGCTTGCGGCGGGCGACGTGCTCTGCTATAAGCGGCGCTATGCGGTTGTGCGGGAGAACGTCAGCGACGAGCGGACGCTTTCCATGCCGCTGACGATGCTCGGCCGGCCGGAATGGGCCTGCGTCACGCCGCGCGGCGATCTGCGCTTTAAGCAGCAGGGCGGCGCGTCGCCGTATATGCACGGCGGGCTTTCCCTTCAGGAGCTGGTCGTCCCGCTCATCGCGTATCGCAACAGGAAGGCGGGGCAGAAGGGCTACCGCGCGATCACCAAGGCGGACATTGTGCTGCTCGGCGAGAATCGAACCATCAGCAACGGCATTTTCACGCTGGTGTTTTATCAGCAGGAGGCCTGCGGCGGCAAGGTGCAGCCGCGCACGGTCAACGCGCGCTTTGTGGATCGGCGCGGGCAGCCCGTCAGCGACAGCCACCGCATCATCGGCGACAGCGCCGCGGCGGAGAACAACGACCGCACAACGCGCGTCACCTTCCGCCTGCTGGGCAGCAATTACGATAAAAACGAACGTTATGACCTCGTGCTGACCGATGAAGACGATCGAACCGAACTCGCGCGGGTTCCGTTTACCATCGACATCGTGTTCGGCATGGACTTTGATTTTTAAGGAGGCGGGAACATGGATGCACTGGATCGAAAGATCAACGAGGTGTTTCCGGGAAAGGTCGTCCGAAAGGATTTGACGGCGCTGCTTCGCCGCGGCGCGAACGTGCCGACCTTCGTGCTGGAATATCTGCTCGGCATGTATTGCGCGACCGACGATGAAACGGCCATCACCGAGGGCGTGGAAAAAATCCGCAAAATTCTCGCGGAAAACTATGTCCGCCCGGAAGAAAGCGAAAAGGTGAAATCGCTCATCCGCGAGCGCGGGGAATACACCGTCATCGACAAGGTCAGCGCCGTGCTGGATGAATACAAGGATATCTACGTCGCGCGGTTTTCCAATCTGGAAATCGAGCCGTTCGTCCTGCAAAGCGATTACGCTGTGAAATACACCAAAATCTTGATGGGCGGCATCTGGTGCATCGCGCGCATCGGCTATACCTATCAGCAGGATTCGATGGAGGACGAGAAGAAGCGCCGCAAAAAGCGCGGGCCGGAGGTTCGCCTTTCCGTATTCTCGGCCTCAAGCCGATTCAGCTCCCCAACCTCGACGCGGCGGAGATGATCGACAAGCGGAAGGAATTTACCACCGAGGAATGGATCGCGATGCTGCTCCGCTCGGAGGGCATGGAGCCGGACGCGCTGAGCGAAAAAGAAAAGCTGCATTTCATCGAGCGCATGGTGCCGCTGGCCGAGCACAATTACAACCTTTGCGAGCTCGGCCCGCGCGGCACGGGCAAGAGCCATCTGTATAAAGAGATTTCGCCATATTCCATTCTGATGAGCGGCGGACAGACGACCACGGCGAACCTGTTCTACTCCATGGCGGCGCACAGGGTCGGGTTGGTCGGCCATTGGGACTGCGTGGCCTTTGACGAGGTGGCGGGCATGCGTTTCCGCGATCTGGACGCGATTCAGATTATGAAGGATTACATGGCCTCCGGCTCGTTTGCCCGCGGGCGGGATATGATTAACGCGGATGCGTCGATGGTCTTTGTCGGCAACATCAACGACAGCGTGCAGAATCTGCTCAAGGTTGCGCACCTGTTTGAGCCGTTCCCGCCCGAATTCAACAACGACAGCGCGTTTTTTGACCGGATTCATTATTACCTGCCCGGCTGGGAAATTCCGAAAATGCGTTCGGAGCTGCTGACGGAAAAATACGGCCTGATTACGGATTGTCTGGCCGAGCTGACGCGGGAGATGCGCAAAAAGGACTGCACGCATCTGCTCGACGCCTATTTCCGCCTGAATGGCAAATTCAACAAGCGCGATGAAATCGCCGTGCGCAAGACCATGTCCGGCCTGATTAAGCTGATTTTTCCGGATGAAAACGTGACGGAAGAGGAGATGCGCCGACTGCTGGAATACGCGATTGAGGGACGGCGGCGCGTGAAGGAACAGCTCAAGATCATGGCCGGGGTGGAATTTGCGGACGTCGCGCTGGGCTATGTGGATGAATACGGCAGCGAAACCGTCGTCTCCGTGCCGGAACAGGCTTCCAATACGCTGATTCCCGCCGAGAAGCTTCCGGCAGGCCACGTGTTTGCGCTCGGCGCAAATCAGATTGACGGCGAAGTGGCGGTCTATCGGCTGGAAAACAAGGTCATCCGCGGCAACGGCAAGATGGAGACGCAGGGCATCGGCGGCAATCGCGCCGTGAACGAATGTGTTGACGCGGCCTGGTATTATTTCATGGACAAGGCGAGAAGCATCCTGCCCGGCACGACGCTTTCGGATCACGATTATCTGCTCTATTATGCCGATCCGCAGAGCAAGGGGCTGAGCACGGAGGTATCCGTGGCGGAATTGGTCGGCCTTTGCAGCGCGGTGGCGAACCGCCCCGTGATGGAGGCGACGGCGGTAATCGGCGAAATCAAGCTGTCCGGCACGATGGGCGAAATCAAAAATCTGGAGAACATCGTCCGCGTGGCGAAGAACGCGGGCGCGAAGCAGCTATTGCTCCCGATTCAAAGCATGCAGGAGCTGATGCGCGTTCCGGGCGAGCTGCTGACGGCGGTTCAGCCGATTTTTTACAGCGATCCGATTGAAGCCGTGAAAAAGGCGATTGAGCTGGCATAAAACGGGGAGGGAGAAACGATGCGCTTTATCTGCGCCGCGTGTGGAAAAATGCTGGATTTGCAAGGGGAAGAAGCGAGGTTTTGCCCGTTTTGCGGCAGGGCATACGCCGCGGCTGTCATGGAGGGCGCGCGGGCGGACGCTGTGCAGGCCAAGTATTGGCAGATGACGCGGGCGGCTTATGGGGCAGCCCTGCGCGATATGGCGGACTTTCAGGGCAGACAAAGCCCAAAAAAGGGCTTTCGCCTTGAGCGTCTGACGGGTGCGTCGAGCAAGAATCAAGCCCAGCAGGAAATCGAGCGCTGTCTGGCGATGCTGGCCAAGCAGCTGGACGCGCCGAAGGAGACGGAACAGCGCGCGCCGGCCGATGCAATCGACACGTTCGGCAGGCAGTTGGCGCGGATTTTGGGCGGGGAAATCCCCGAAAGTGCGCCGCCTAAAGAGGACGAAAAGCCGGAAGAAAAGAAAAAGCAATACGACGAGGCCAAAAAACTGCTCGATGCGCTGACGCGAACGCAGGCGACGCTCAACCGGCTGATGGATGAAAACGGAACATTTATTTTTGCCGATGCGGCGGAGGCGAAAAAGGCGAAGCAGCCGATGAACGAGCAGGCTGAGAAGCTGATTGCGCTTTCGCAGAAGGATTACGATCCGATTTTCGGCGAATCGTATGAGCTGTTTGTCGCCACATATATGCAGGCCATGGAGGCTGTCGCCGAGCTGGTTTGGCCGAAAGAGAGGGACGCATCCGCCGACGCGAGGGCATGGGCGGAAAAACTCGACTTCTTGCTCGATCAGGCGTATCAAAATCGGAAGGACATGATGGCCGTCTGGCGGGAGACGGACGCGGTATGCGCCGCATTTGAAAAACGGCTGGAGGAAGAACGGGAAAAGGACGAGTGAGACGGAGGAGGAAAAGAGATGGATATGCCGTTTGCGTTTGACGATAGGCAGACGGCGTTCTATGGGTTAAAACAAGGGTCATTCTCCGCAAATCGGAAGATGACCCTTGCCCTATTGGTTAGGAATGGCGCTTTGCGCTCCCCCGCGCATGGGGCGTTTGGCCTGCTCGATCGGGCGCTTCAGCATATGGATTGCGTGTTCATTGTATTCCTCGCATCCTTGTGGTGTCGGTTATAAAGTACTTTCTGCAACTATCGGAATGATTCCGATCCGTCTCCTTTCGTTCATTTTGTTTATCACACCACAATACTTGAGATAAAAAGAAGAAATCCGAACCCATCCCCAACTGGGATGATGTTCGGATTTCTTGGGTTTGGTGGAGCATAGGAGATTCGAACTCCTGACCCCAACACTGCCAGTGTTGTGCGCTACCAACTGCGCTAATGCCCCGTCAACGTTGCATATTATATCGCAGAATTTTGCCTGCGTCAAGCCCCTTTTTCAACTTTTTTGCATGAAACGGCAAAAAATGCATCGCATGGGCTGACCTCAAAGGGGAAGCGCTTGCTTTTGGCTTGCGAAATGGGTATAATAACGAAAAAAGACAGGCGCGGAGGGATGACATGGCTCAAAAATATACGCGAAACATGATTCGCAACGTGTTTATCGAAATGCTGGATGAACGCCCCTTCGACGAGATCACCGTGACCGATCTGGTGACGCGGTGCGAGATCAACCGCAAGACGTTTTACTATTATTATCAGGATTTATATGCCGTGCTGACGGAGATTTTTGAATCGGAGCTGGAAACCGTGCTCGGCGGCGTGAAGGAGCATGTCACGTGGGAGGAAGGCATCGCGCAGGCGATGCAGATTGCCCTGCGGCATAAGCGTGCCGTCTACCATGTGTATCACTCCATGCAGCGCGAGTCGCTGGAAAAGTACCTCTACAACGTCGCGGGCGAGGTCATGCGCCGCTATGTCGAGCGGCAGAGCGAGGGGATTCACGCCAGTCAGGGGGATAAGGACATCATTGCCCAGTTTTATCAGAGCGCGCTGACCGAAATGGTGCTCAACTGGATCGGACAGGGCATGAAGGAGGACGGGCTGGAGATGATTACCCGCATCGGCCAGCTTTTCGATGGCAATATCCGCGCGTCGCTCAAGCGCAGCGAGAATCTGCCGGTTCGCCCGTGGAAGGGCGGCATAAATGCCTGAAGAGGCTGTTGAGCTCAAACCAGATATTTCAAGAATCAAAAACCAGCATTTTCATCTTCTGGAAGTGGGGCTTTGCCCCACCGCCCCACCAAAGGGCTTTCGTTTTCGTTTGTTTGTTTCTGCCACTGGCAGCAACAACCGAAAACCTCTTTGGA
>UQNM01000054.1 GCA_900542395.1 uncultured Eubacteriales bacterium | reverse complement strand
GGCTTCTCTCGTGACGACGCGGCCAAGTTCCTCGGCGCGTACTACGACAAGAAGATCTACGAGTCTGATCCGTTCGCCCGCCTTGACCAGAACGGCGTCGGCAAGCTCGTGCAGATGGCTGCCAAGCTCGGCAAGCAGACCCGCCCGGACATCAAGCTCGGCATCTGCGGCGAGCACGGCGGCGATCCGTCCTCCGTCATGTTCTGCCACAAGGTTGGCCTGAACTATGTTTCCTGCTCTCCGTTCCGTGTGCCGATCGCCCGTCTGGCGGCCGCTCACGCTGCGATTCTGGAAAAGCAGGGTCAGCTCTAATCGCATAAACTTCCACAGAGATGCGGCAATTTCGCCGCATCTCTTTTCTATTTGCGGTTTTTATGATATAATCAAGTTTGTACGCTTGAGTTTCTTTTTTTCAGGAGGCGATGTCATGAGATCCAACAGGCCGAATTATGCTTCAACGCCTGCCGGTTCCGCCAAGGCGTTCGATCAGAAGCCGAAGCCGAAGCGCTCTAAACGTGAAATCAATCAGTTGATGCTGATGCTGTTTTTTATTGTTCTTCCCGTTTTGGGGCTGCTGGCGATCTTTTTCCAGCCGATACGCTGGGTGTTTATGCTCGCGGTGGTGGCCGCGGTGGCCGCAATGTGGGTCATTCATGCGTTCCTCTTTCCGGGGCGCATGATTCTGACCGCCGTTTACGGCCTGCTGACGGTGTTCACGCTGATTAACGCGCTGACCGCCAGCCGCACGTCTTCCATCCGTCCGGCGCAGACGATGCTCGTGCCCACGCCCGTTCCGGTGGCGACGGATGTTCCGTTCGCGTCATACGGCACGATGGGCACCTCCGTGCCCGAGGAATATTACGGCGGCATGACGGCCGACGACGGCAGCGTGGACGGCCTGACGGAGACCGGCTTTTCCGGCGGCAGCGACGATGGCAGCGGAAACAGCGGCCTATACGACGAGAGCGGCACGGACGAAAACATGCCCTACGTGGCGACGGTGAAATCCGAAGCGGAGATCGCGCTGGAAAACTTCATGGAAAAGTGGCGCAAGGGCATCGTGGCCGACATGGTGGAATACACCGCGAAGAGCTGGCAGGATTCCCTGAGCGACCAGCCCAGCCAGCAGCTCTTCTGGAAATTCGCGCAGAAGCCGCTGCTGGATTGGCGGCAGATGGAAGCGCCGACGGGCACGAACGAGAGCAACGCGCGCACGATCACCATTCAGGCCGATGTGAATTACGGCGGCAAGGCACGCACGTATCAGTATGACGCGCTTGTGCTCTGCGAGGACGGCAAATGGGCGGTCGATCCGGATTCGCTTTCCACCGGCGTGCTGGTGGAGGCGGCCACGCCGACCCCCGACCCGAACGTGACCCCGACCCCGACGCCGGAACCCACGCCGACCCCGACCCCCGGCCCGAAGACCAAGCTCTATTACAACAAGAGCGGCGGCAAATTCTATCACGCGACGCAGGATTGCTCGAAGGTAGCGAAGCAATACCTGCCGCTGTCGGGCAGCTTCACCTATAAGGACATCAACAAGAGCCCGTATAACAAGCTGGAGCCGTGCGACAAGTGCAACCCGCCCGCAAGGCCGAGTAAATAACGACAAAAAAACGACGTTCGCAAGGAGCGTCGTTTTTTGTCGTTATTTGCTCAAAAAGAAGTCTTACAGCGATAGCAGAAACATCTCGTAGGAATCGTCAAAGCAATCGTAGGGCATGGGGTTGCCGCCGTTGGTGGATTTCGTCTGGTTGCAGGAAAATTCCTCCCCGTCGGAGATGATGTCCGCCAGCGTCAGGTTAAAGCCGTTGACCTGCGCCAGCTCGCACAGGGCGGTCAGCGGATCGGCGGCGTTTCGGGTCGCCAAAATCGCCTGCCGGAACGAGAAATCGACGAGCGCCCGCTTGCGCATGGCGCGCAGAATATCGTTCATGCTCAACCCTCCGGGCGCAGCGTTCCGCCTGCGACAAAGTGCTTTTCGTTTGCGGCGGATGCAATCTGGAAGGAGAAAGCGTTATCCTGCCGGGCGAGCGTCAGCCGAAGCGCGTCGTGGCCGCGGATTTCCTTTTCATATCCGGCCACGAGATCGCCGATGTACGCGCCGCGCAGCGCGTCAAAGCCGAGCGCATCGCAGAGCCACGCGATGTATTTGGTGTTGTTGACGTGGCCGTTCACGTCGAAATCGGAATACTGCGGCGTGCGATTGAAGACCTGCGGCGTTTCGCCCCGGAGCGCGGGCAGGCGCGTCGGCAAGGCGACCGGCGCGGGCAGATCGCTGTTATCCGGAAAGCCGAGATCGACTTTCTGCGGGCTGACGATGCGGCGCTGCTTCGTGTCGAGCATCACCCAGAGCGCGCCGGCGGCCGCCAGCGGGGTGCCGTCCTCCAGAGAGAAGACGTGGTAGCGCGGGCAGAAGAAGCGGTTCATTTCGCCCGGCCATGTCGTGTGCACCACGGTTTCGCCCTGACGCGGCGCGCGCAGGGTGCTGACATGGATGCGCGCCAGCGCAAAAAACAGCCCGCGCGCCATCATCTGGTCATAACCCGCGCCGAGGGCAAGCGCGTGGCGCTCGCCGCCCTCCTGCATGGCGACAAAGAGCGCGTCCAGCCGCATGCGGCGCTCAAAATCGCAGTCCGTCGCGCGGACGGCAAAGGTTTCCGTATATGTTTTATTCATAAGCTACGCCTCCGTTTAGAACACCCAAAAGTATAGCGCAATTCGCTTTTCTTGACAAGACCCGCCGGATGGATTAAAATGAATCAAATGGAAAACGCTGTTCATTCTGGAACGTGTTTTCAGCGCGTGGATAAGCGCGATGCGGATGAACAAACTGAGCTTTTCTCTCAAAAGCGGAGGTAAATGTTTTGAATCAAATCATCAAAGCCGGGGCACTGGTGTGCGCGCTGGCGATGCTTGAATGGAACCCAGCGGCAGTCGCGGAGGAAAAACGCCTTGGCGACTATATTTATGTACCCGCCATGTCAGACCCGGCCGGCATGGGCGCCATCAGCCTGCGCGTTGAGGGCGTGAAGAGCGGCGAAAACGGCGAAAAGGAGACCGTGGAGGCGCTGGCGGGCGCGGAATTCGGCGTGTACGTCTATTCCAGCGAGGGAAAGCTCACGCCGTGGGCGAATCCCAGCGAGCCGATGCGCATCCGCACGGGCGAAACCGAAACGCGCTTCAGCCTGCCGCAGGGCACGGAGTTTTACCTGAGGCAGGAGCGCGCGCCGGAGGGCTACACGTTTGACAGCCAGACGCTGATCCCGGTGACGGGCGGCGAAATCGTCGTTCAGAACGAGGCGCAGGGGCGGCTGAACATCACGGTGCGCGACCAGCGGGGCGAGGCGATCGAGGGCGTTCGCCTGGCGGCGACGGATGAGACGGGCGCGCAAACGGAATTGACGACCGATGGAAACGGACAGGCGGTGCTGCTCTGTGACCGCGCGGGAAGCTACACCGTTTCGGAAACCGAACTGCCGGAGGGCGTCCTTCCGGCACAAAACGACAGCGCGAGCGCGCAGGTGGCACTTGCATCCGCCGTGAGCGTCGTCTTTGAGCATCCCGCGCCGGGCACGGTGCAGGCGGCGGCGACGGTGGTTTCCGTCAACGCGCTGGGCGAGCGGGAGGAAAAGCCGCTCGCCGGTCTGACGCTGCACATTGCCGGTCAGGGCGACGTGACGACGGACAGCGACGGCATGGCGCAGGCGGCGCTGCCGGAGGGCAGCTACGACGTGACGCTCTCCTACGCGGGGGACGCGGATATCCTTCTGCCCTTCACGCAGGGGCAGTTGATCGTGCGCGGCGGCCAGACCACGAAGGTCGAGCTGGCGGCGGTGAGCCGCATGGGGCGCATCGTGATGCAGGCCGAGAGCGGGCGCGCGGTATCCGGCGGCGCGGTCAGCTATGCTTCCGAGGAGACGGGCGAGGTCTACGGCCCGTATGCGATGGACGCGGACGGGCTGGCGGTTTCCGACCCGCTTCCGGCGGGCGTTTACCGCGTGGAGGAAATCACCGCGCCGAAAAACACCCAGATCGGCGAAACGAATAACGAGACGATCTGCGTTGAAGCGGGTCAGGCAGCGCAGATTTCGGTGCGCCTGCTCACACTCGAAAATCAACGCTTTGCGATGGTGCGCGCGGAGATCGACGACACGGGCGCGCGGCAGGAAACGGCGCTGAACGAGCCGCTGACGGCTGAACTGCTGACGGCAGACGGCGGACGGCAGACGGCGGACGACGTGCAGATTCAGGATGGCGGCGTTTCGCTGGAGGCGCTGAGCGGAACATATGTGCTGAGGCTGGCGGAAAGCGACGCGGCGAGGCTGGGCGTTTTGCCGCAGTCCGAGCCGTTCACGCTGCCCAGCCGCGAGGAGACGATTGCCTTTGCGGCGGCGCAGACGCGGCTGGTGCTGCACAGCGTCGATGAAGACGGCAACGCGATTGCCGGAGCGGCGTATGACGTGACGGATTCGGCCGGTCAAAGCTATGCCGTGACGACGGACGAAACGGGGCGCGCGGTGACGCCGCCGATGGCCGCGGGCGAAGCGACGATTGCGACGCAGAGCGCGCCGGAGGGCTATGACCGCGCGGCGCGGACGACGTGCGCTGCCGTTGCGGGCGAGGCCGGGGAAATCAGCCTCGTGCACACGCGCTACGGGCTGGCGCAGTTCGCCGTTTCGGTGCGCAAGCTGGATGCGAATGGAAACGCCGCCGGGGAGCCGCTTTCCGGCGCGCAGGTGCGGATTTACAGCGTGCAAAGCGGCGGACAGAGCGTGAACGACACCGGCATTTTGCTGCAAACCGACGCGGACGGCGTGTGTTCCGTCCGCCTTGCGCCCGGCGAATACGCCGCGCAGACGCAGGGGCTCGCGCAGGGCATGACCGCGCCGCAGGCGGCGCGCTTTGCCATGCAGAACGCGCAGCAGACCGATGTGACGCTGACGTGCATGGATGCGCTCGGCGGCGTGAGCGTAACGCTGACGGGCGGGACGCTCGAACAGGAGCAGCTGGCGCAGGTGCGCTTTGAGCTGCTGGCCGCCGACGGGCAGACGACCGATTTGGCGCTGACGGACGGCGCGTTCTACGCGGGTCAGCTTGCGGCGGGCACTTATGTGCTCCGACAGACGCAGATGCCCGAGGGCTACACGCTTTCCGGCGAGCAGACCGTGACCGTCGCGGGCGGCGAGGTGCAGCGCGTGCGCGTCCCGCTGGAGGAATACGCGCTGCTGTCCGTCTCGAAAACGGGTCTGACATTCAACGACAAGCTGCAAACCTACGTCGTGCCGCTGACGGGCGAATACGGCGTGTATACGATGGAAAATGGCAGCCTGTCGCCGTATCCCTCCGCGTCGGAGCAGACGACGGTGTGGGCCAACGCCGCGCCGAGTGAAAAGAGGGCCGTCAGCGTCAGGCTCCCGGCCGAGCCGGAGGGCACGACGTATTATCTGCGCGAATTGAGCGGCGCGGCCGGATTCGCGGCGGACGAGACGATCTACGAGGTCACGCTGACCGCGGGCGAGACGCGCGTACTGGATTGCGCGGTTTCCAGCGACAGGGGCTTCTTTGAGCTGGATTTGACGGATATATCCACCGGGGCGCATGTCTCCGGCGGGCGGTTTGAGCTGCTGAGCGGCGACGGCGAGGCGGTGCTCGATTTTGAAATGGGCGACTCGGCGTATCGCAACCCGATGGCCGTACCCGTCGGCGCCTACACGCTGCGCCAGATCGAGGCAGCCGAAGGCTATGCGTTCTGCGAAAACAGCGAGATCACGGTGGAGATTCCGCCGTATCTGACGCAGGGCGGAAGCGTGGCGAGCGCGGGCATGCGCTGCCTGTCTCTGCCGGAAAGCGGGACGATCGAAGGGCTGCTCGACGACGTATACGCCGCCAACGCGCAGGGGCTGACCCTGCTGACGGTGGATACCGCCGCCATGCGCCGGGGCGAGACGCTGATTCAGCCGCGCGTACAGATCGACGTATCGGAGCAGAGCGGCGCGCGGGTGAAGGTCGAGAGCCTCGTGCTCACCGCGCCGACGGATGAAAACGGCGGCCGCTATCGCGCGCGCGTGGAATACAGCCTGACGGGCGGCGGCTGGCGGCCCTCTAAGGCCAAGACGACCGACGTGCTCACAGGGCCGACGGCCGTGAGCTTTGCGGATGTGCCCAACGATATCGACGCGGTGCGCGTCACCTATCTGAACGCGCAGACCGGCGAGGAGCTGGCCGAGGGCGGCTTTACGCCGGGGCAGATCACGCTGAACGTGAAAACGGGCGTGGATGGCGAGGCGACGCTGAACGCGCGGACGACCTTCGACGGGACGCTGCTTGTGCAGACGCAGGCGGACGGCGCGAAGCAGGCGATTGCGCGCACCGCGGAACGGACGGACAGCTTTGGCGTGACGGGCAGCGGCATGTTTGCGGCGGCCTCCGCGGGCGTGGACGGCACGATCAGCGGCATTGCGTTTCTGGACAGCGACGCCGACGGCGTGATGGACGCGGACGAAACCGCGCGTTACGCGGGGCTGAACGTGACGCTGCTCACCCGAGCGGGCGAGGTTGTCAGCGCCTGCCGCACCGATTCAGACGGACGCTATGCGTTTTCGCCCGTCTCCGGCGGCAGCTATACCGTGCAGTTTGACGGGGGAAGCGGCGTGATCTTCTCCAACGGCGAGCTGTATTCCGACCATGTGCAAAGCGCCGTGCGCGATACGCATTACGGCCTGAGCGAAACCCTCGTGATCGACGGCGACCACAGCGATTATATCGTCAACGCGGGCTGCATTTACGCGGGCGAGGTCTACGGCAATGTGCTTGAGCAGCTTGCGGACGGGCAGACGGTCGGTTTCGGCGGGCTGAACCTCGAAATGGAAAAGAGCGGCGAAGAAGAGCCGGCCGTGGTGATGACGGGCGACAGCGGCGCGTTTGATTTCGCGGGGATGCTGCCGGGCAAATACGACGTTGTGCTGACGCTGCCGCAGGGCTATCTCTCCGCGGACGCGGAGGACGGCGAGATTCGCCGCACGGTGGAGCTGGCGCAGGGCGACGTTGTGGATTTCGGCACGGTGACGATGTGCCAGAGCGCCTCCATTTCCGGCGCGGTGCGCATCGACGACGACGGCGACGGCGTGATTGCGGAGGGCGCGCAGCCCGTTTCCGATCTGCGCGTCGTGCTGCTGCGCGTCAAGAACGGCCATACCGAAAGCATCGCGGAGACCCGGACGGACGAAAACGGCCGATACCGCTTTGACGCGCTCTACGCGGGCGAATACAGCGTGCTCTTCGAGCTGGACGGCGAATGGACGTTCACCCAATACGGTCAGGATTCCGCCGTATACGGCGCGCTGACCCAGAGCGGCAGTACGCAGGCGATTTCGCTGAAAATCGGCGACGAAGTGAAAAACATCGACGCGGGCGTGACCATCCCGGCGCAGTTGACCGTCAACGTGTTCAAGGATACGCAGGCGGACGGCGTTAAGGGCGTTTATGAAGAGGCGTTTGAGGGGATCGGCGTCACGCTGATTCACCTTGTCAACGGCGAGGACGCGGAATCCGTGACGTACCGGACGGACGCGGAGGGCAACGTCACCTTTGCGGGCGTCAGTCCGGGCGAATACGCGATTGCCTATCAGCTTCCGGGTCAGTGGCGCGCGACGAAGCAGGCGGACGCGGCTTCGGCCTCCGCGCCGGTGAGCTGTGTTCCCCAGACGACGCTATCCGGCGGCAGAAGCGAGCCGTTCACCCTGACGATGGGGCAGACCGGCGTGAAGCTGTACATCGGCGCGATGCTCTCCGGCTCGATTTCCGGCAGAGTCTATTACGATGACGACGCGGACGCGAAACTCGGCGCAAGCGAGCTGTATTGCAGGGATGCGAAGGTGGAGCTGCTGAACGCAGCAGGCGATACGGTAGCCGCCGCGAGCACCGCCGAGGACGGAAGCTATGCCTTTGAGGGCGTTGCGCCGGGGCGCTATCGCGTGCGGTTTACGGCGAAGGAGGCAGACAGCGGCTTCTCCGCGACGGAACGCAGCATGGCCAAGGGCGGCGTGCAGCAGAGCGACGATTCGGTTTCCACCACGCGCGTGTTGACGCTCTCCGGCGGCGACGTGCTCAGCGAGGCGAACGCGGGCGTTGTGCGCAGAGGGACGCTGACCGGCTCCATTTGGATCGACCGAAACGGCGACGGCGTGCGGCAGGCGGAGGAAGCGCTGCTCTCCGGCGTCGAGGTGCACCTGATGAACGGCGCGGGGCGCTTCATCACGGAAAGCACGACAACCGACGAAAACGGGCGGTTCGCGTTTGCGCGCGTCGCGCCCGGCAGTTATAAACTCCGCGTGGACGCGCCGGAGGGCTACGTCTTTTCCGGCGCGGCGCAGGACAGCGTTCTCCCGCTGGAAAGCACGCGGGACGGGCGCGGGTATTCCGCCTCGTTCACGATGCTCGGCGGCGCGAAGGTCGAGGGCGTTTCCTTCGGCCTGCTGACGCAGGGCAAAATTACGGGCCGCGTATGGCTGGACGGCGATTATGACGGCCTGATGGGCGAAACGGCGGAGGGTCTGCGCGGTGCGACGGTCGCGCTGCTCGGCGGCGACGGCGAGGAGATGGCGCAGACCCAATCGACCCGAACCGGCGAATTTACGTTTGACCGGCTGATGCCAGGCACGTACAGCGTGCGCGTCACGCTGCCGGAGGGCTACGTCTATACCGTGGGCGGCGCGGATTCGCTTGCCCGGCGGACAGACGAAGCGGCGGTCACAATCGGTCTGGGCGAATTGCACATGGGCGAAACGCTCTCGGGCGTGAACGTCGGCGCATTGAAGCCCGCCTCCGTCGGCGGCGTGGTCTGGATGGACGCGGACGACGACGGCCGCAGGCAGAGCGGCGACGCGGGCGTGCAGGGCGTGACGGTGCAGATGCGCATCACGGACGGCGCGGACGCGGGCACGACCCTGAACGCGACGACGGACGCTTCGGGCAGCTACCGCTTTGACGGCGTGATGCCCGGAAGGGCGGAACTGTCGTTCACCCTTGCGGACGGCTATGCGTTTGCGAAGAACGCGAGCGGGACGCGGCGCGTCAGCGTCGTGCCGATGGCGGACAGCGTAAACGGGCAGACGGACGGCGTGGACGTCCTCAGCGGCGAAAACAATCTGGATTTGGACGTCGGCGTGGTGGCGGTCGGCACGATGGCCGGCACGGTCTGGCAGGACAGCCGATACGACGGCATATACGGCAAAAAGGAAGCGGGCGTATCCGGTGCGCGGATCGAGCTGCTCGATGCGGCCGGCGGAGAAACCCTGAAGCGCGCGGAGACGGACGAAAACGGCCGGTATGCGCTGGACTTTGTGCGTGCGGGCGATTACACGCTCCGCGTGACGCTGCCGGATGGGATGATGTTCACCTGCGGCGGCGAGAGCGCCATCGCGGAGACGGACGCAAACTGCGCGCAGAGCGCGGCGTTCTCCGTGGCGATGGGCGAAAGCCGCGAAAACATGAACGTCGGCGCGATTGCGGCGGCGGCTATCGCCGGATGTGTGACCGCGCCGAACGCGGTGATTACCCTGACGCAGGGCGGTACGGTGGTCGCGGCAACGCAGACGGATGCAAACGGCGATTTCGAGCTGACGGCGCTCAGGCCGGGTCAATACCGGGTGCGCATGGCGCTGCCGGAGGACAGGCTCTTTGAGCGCGGCGCGGCGCTGGAATTGACGCATGCGGACGCGCAGGAGGGGCAGACGGGCGAAATCAACCTCGCGATGGGCGAACGCCTGACGCTAGAAACGATCACGGCGGTGGAAACCGCGACGGTCGGCGGCCGCGCGTGGCAGGATCAGAACGCGGACGGCGTGATGGACGCGCAGGAACCGGCGCTCCCCGGCGTGACGGTGGCGCTGCTGGATGAAAACGGCGGCGTTGCGGCGGAGCAGACCGTCGGCGAGGACGGCCGATACAGCTTCAGGCTGATTCGCAGCGGGCGCTATTCGCTGCGCTTCACCCTGCCCGGCGGCGAATTGTTCGCCGACCAGAGCGGCGAGGCGGGCGGCTCGTGCGTTGCGCCCGTGGAGGGCAGCACGGCGGCGATCGCGCCGATGACGCTGGAGGGCGGACAGAAAATCGACAGCCTCAACCTCGGCGCGATTGAAGCGGCTCAGATCGGCGACACGGTCTGGCTGGATCAGAACGGAAACGGCTTGCAGGATTACGGCGAGCCGGGGCTCGAGGGCGTCGCCCTGACGCTCCTGCGCGTGGACGGGGACGAACAGGCGGATATCGCGGCGCAGACCGTCAGCGACGAATACGGCTACTATCATTTCAGAAACCTGCGCCCCGGCAGTTACAGCCTGCGCGTGGAGCTTGAAGAAGGCGACACGCTGACCTTCCGCTTCGGCGCGCCGCTGGGCGAAATCGACAGCGACATCGACCCCGAAACGGGCGTGAGCGACGTATTCCGCCTGCAATCCGGCGAAACCCGGCTGAATATCGACGTCGGCCTGACCGAACGCGCGGAAAAATAAAACGCGAAGAAAGCAAACGCGAAAGAATCAACGCGAAGAATCAACGCGAAGGAACAAAAAGAAAGAAGGAAGGAAACCATGATACAGGAACCGCTGACCATCGGCCTTGCCGAAAAGAAGGACGGAGAGGAAATCTACGCGCTCTATCATTCCCTGCTGGATGATCCGTATGGAACGTGGAACGAGGAATACCCGTCGCTGGAGTGCGTGCAGAACGATTTGGAGGAAAACATCGTGTATGCGATGCGCGACGCGACGGGGCGGATCGTCTCCGCGATTGTGGACGAGCAGGATATTCACGAGTTTGACGGCCTTGCGCCGTGGTATGCCGACGTGACGCGCTGGGCGCAGCTCGGGCGGCTCGGCGTGGCGCATGACGCGCAGGGGCACGGCATCGCCCGCAGGATGCTGGCGCACGCGATGGAGCAGGCGAAGGAACGCGGCTGCGAGGCCGTCCGCTTTCTGGTGGCGACCTGCAACATTCCGGCGCAGCGCTCGTATGCCAAGCTGAACTACGAGGTCTGCGGCGAGTGCGAGGAGTGGGAAGGGCACTGGCTCTGCTACGAAAAGCGGCTGACTGATTGAGCGGCGCGCCTGTAAGCCGAACGCCATAAAGAAAGAGGAGAACAGCAACCCATGCACATGCGCACAAAGAAATGGGCGAAGCCCGAGCTGGCCGTCTGCCCGTATTTCACCGATGAACCCGAAACCAAGCGCGGCCGCTGGCGGGCGCAGTTTGAACGCGAGCAGCCGCTGTATCTGGAGCTGGGCTGCGGCAAGGGCGTTTCCACCGCCGCGATGGTGAAGGATAACCCCACGATCAACTACGTTGCGGTGGATATCACCTGCAACGTGCTGGGCGACACGCGCCGCAACATCGAAAAGGCGTTTGACGGCGAGCCGGTGAAAAACGTGATGATCGCGCGCTATGACATCAGCTACATCGAGAAGGTGTTCGCGCCGGAGGATCGCGTGGAACGCATCTACATCAATTTCTGCAACCCGTGGACGAAGCGGCCGAAATACGCCAAACGCCGCCTGACGCACCCGCGCCAGCTGATGCAATACCGCGAGTTTCTGGTGGACGGCGGCGAAATCTGGTTCAAGACGGACGACGACGCGCTGTTTGAGGAATCCATGCCGTATTTCGACGCATGCGGGTTCGAGCTGCGCTATCAGACGGGCGATTTGCACGCGGCGGGCGTGACCCCCAACTACGTCAGCGAGCACGAGATGAAGTTCACCGCGCTGGGCGTGCCGATTAAATTCGCGCGCTTCGCCAAGAAACCGGGCAAGGTGGAGCTCGATCCCGTGCGCTGGGTGATGCCGGGGGCGTTCGCCAAGCTGCGCGAGGACGACGAGACGGAAGAACCGTGAACCAAAGATAAACGGAGGGATGCGCCGTGTTTGGCGTGATTGTCAACCCTGTATCCGGCGGCAGAGAGGCCGCGGGGCTGGCCGTTCAGATTACGGAGCGGATCGCCGCGCTGGGGGAGGAAAGCCGTATATTCAAAACCGGCGGCGACGGCGACGCGGCCGCCCAAACCCGCGCCGCGCTGGCGGCGGGCTGCCAAAGCGTCGTCTGTATCGGCGGGGACGGCACGATTTGCGAGGTGGCGGGGGAGCTTTGCCACACGGGCGCGACGTTTTACGTTGTGCCGGGCGGAACGGGCAACGATTTTGCGCGCGCGTTTCATCTGCCGAAAAACCCGATGGCGGCGTTTGAGGCGCAGTTGACAGGCGAGTCGGTCGAAATCGACTGCGGACGGATGAACGGCCAGAGCTTTCTCAACGTCTCCGGATCGGGGTTCGACGTGGCCGTGCTGCAAAAGACCGAGGAGCTGAAGGCCGTCTATCCGGGCGAAAAGGCATACCGAAAGGCTGTGCTCTCCGTGCTGGGGCGGTATAAGGCGTTCGAGGCGGACGTCTCAATCGACGGCGGCGCGGAAACGCACGAGGCCTGCACCATTGTGGAGATCGCCAACGGGCAGAGCATCGGCGGCGGCATGCGCGTTGCGCCGGATGCGAAGCTGGACGACGGCTATTTCGACGTGGTGGTGGTCAAGAAGGTGCCGCGGATGCTGATTCCGCTGCTGCTGCCGGCCTTTATGCTCGGTTGGCATACGAAAATCGGGCTGGCGCGCGTGGTTCGGGCGAAAAACGTCACGATGCGCGCGAAGGGGATGATCGTCAATCTGGACGGCAAGCTGCTGCGGGTGGACGAGGCGAAATACGAAATTCTGCCCGGCGCCATCCGGATGAAAAAACCCAGCGCGTAAAATTTTTCCAAAACGGGATTAAAAAGGCGTGTTCCTTCGTTTAGTAGACAGAAGGAAACACAAAAGGAGCGTGAGCATGATGAAAAAACTCTTGTGCGCATGGATCGCCCTTGCGCTGCTGCTGAGCGCGGCGTGCGGCCTTGGCGAAAGCCTGTTCGTGGACAATCGGGAGACGGATAAGATCTATCCCGAGCGGCTGAACCTGCGCGCGCAGCCCGCGAAGAACGGCGCGATTCTGGGGCTTTACTACACGGGCACGGAGGTCAACGTGCTCGCGGTGGAGAACGAGGAATACGACAAGGTTGAGGTCGGCGGCATGACCGGCTACATGGCTTCGAGCTACCTGATCCCGCAGGAGGAGGCGACGGCGCGCTACGGGGAAAATTCCGGCTTCGGCGACGGCCGCGCGGCCGAGATCGACCTGACGGGCATGTGGATGACGAGCGTGACCCTCCGCGAGACGACGGACGACACGAGCGCGGCGCTGGCGACGCTTGATTCAAACAGCAAGGTCGGCCTGCTCGGTATTCTGGATGCGTGGGCATACATCTGGGCGGAGACGGACGACGGGCGAAAGCTCGGCTACGTGCCGCTGGATGTGCTGACGGACGTGGGCAACCTGAAGGTCAGCATCATTTCCAGCGGAAAGACCGATAAAAAGACGATTCTGTATGACGCGCCGACGGCCAAGGCGAAGGAAATCATGCGCCTGAGCAACGGCACGGCCTGCTTCACGCTCTTCGGGCGCAAGGAGGGCGAATGGCGGCGCGTCCGCGTGGGCGGCGTTTCCGGCTGGATCAAGTACACGCAGACGGGCAACCTGTATGCGCTGGGCGACCAGATGCGCAGCGTGGTGCCGTATTATCCGCTGCTGATGCAGACCAAGAGCGACACGCTGCTATATCGGCAGAAGGACGACGCGGCCAGCCGCTATATGACGCTGGGGCAGGGCATGTACGTCGAGCTGCTGGCGGAAAGCGACAACTATGCGTATGTGCGCACGAGCGAGGGCGGTGCGGGCGCGTATGACTGCGGCGACTTCGGCTTCCTGCCGATTGCCAACCTCTCTCTGGCGCAGACGAGCCAGAGCATCGGCGTGGCGCAGGCGGACGACGGCGATCTGCCGGTCGTCGTGCTGGGCGACCCGGACGACGAAACGAGCGTCATCGGCGCGCTGTGCAGCGGCGCGCAGGCGCGGATTACATCCTACACGCAGACGGACTACGTTCAGATTTCGCTCGGCTCGCTGGTCGGCTATGTGAAAAAGAGCCAGATTCGGGTGCTGACCGCGCCGAACGAGCCGCTTTCGGATCGGATTCCGCAGCGCGCGACGACCAAGACGGACGTGGATATCCGCTTTAAGCCGGAGGTCAAGGCCGCCGTGGTGGAAACGGTTTCCAGCGGCGCGCGCGTGTATATGTTCGGCAAGTTCGGCGACTGGGCGTATGTGCTGGCGGGCGATTCGCCTTCGCTGGATGTGACGGCGACGACGGGCGATCGCGCGGGCTTTGTGCCGCTGGCGGCGCTGAACGCTCCGGCGAGCACCACGCACCTGACGGCCTCCGTCCTCAAGGATAAGGTGAACGTACGCAGCGAGGCGGACAACCAGAGCGGCGCGATCATCGGCAAGGCGCGCACGGGCGACCGGCTGCTGGTGACGGATTACGGCAACAAGTGGACGGGCGTGGTTCTGCCGGACGGCAAGCGCGGCTACATGATGACGGAATACCTGCAATTTGACTAAAACCGAACGGACGGGCGCGATGGGTAAAATCGCGCCCGTTCGGCGTTTTTGCCGCCCTGACGGCCTAGATAAAAGAACGGATTGAATATGAAAAATGCAAAAACCAGTACCTTGGGCGAATTTGAAGCCTGTTTTTCGTCAGTTTATGGAAGTTTGCTTTTTGCAGTCTGCGGCGGCGGAAAAGAATACGGAGGCTTGCACAAAAAGCCGGGCGTCTAATTCGTCGGAATACCGATATGCAGGCCGAAGGGGAAAACATGCAGGCTTGCAAGGCGGCGGGGACTGGGGTATAATACCTTCTCGCGGCGAGAAGGCCGCAGAGGAGGAGTTTTGCTCATGAAACAGTTCAGCTATGTTTTGACCAATCAGGACGCGCTGCATACTCGGCCCATGAGCAGCCTGATGCGGGAAGCTGCCCGCTTCAGCAGCAAGGTGCGCCTGGTAAACGGCACGAAAACCGCGGCGCTCGCGCAGGTGCGCGATGTGATGGGGCTTGATATGCAGTGCGGCAACAGAATCACCGTCACCGTCGAGGGAACGGACGAGGAAGCGGCCGTCGCGGCGATTCAGAATTATTTTGTGGATCACCTGTAAGGGCGGGTTGAGACGATTTTTTACACGGCATAAACAGAAAAGACGCTGTCAAGATAACAAAACCGATATTTCAGGAAAAACCAAGTATTTTCGCCCGAAGGTTTCCAAAGGGCGACCGGAAAGCCCTTTGGTGGGGCGATGGGGCA
>UQNM01000053.1 GCA_900542395.1 uncultured Eubacteriales bacterium | reverse complement strand
AGGCCGAGGAGCTGCTGGCGCGCTGCATCATGCACGAGACGGATCACCTCAACGGTCAGCTGTACGTGGATATCATGTCCCGCGAGCTGTTTGATGATGACGACGGGGAAGAGACGGAGGAATAACGCTTGAGAATCGTGAAAAAGGATGACGGGTTAATGCGTCCATTTCCGTTCGATGAAACGGCAGGGACGAAGACAAGCCGGAAACAAGTCAGTTGTAGTTAAAAGGAGAGACGATTTTTCATGGCGCTTCGCAAGATTATCTGCATCGAGGACGAGCTGCTTCGCAAAAAGAGCCGCCCGGTTGAGAAGTTTGACGAGAAGCTGCACAAGCTGCTTGACGATATGGCCGAAACCATGTACAACGCCAACGGCGTGGGTCTGGCCGCGCCGCAGGTGGCGGTGCTGCGCCGCGTGGTCGTGATGGATTGCGGCGACGGGCTGATCGAGATGATTAATCCCGAAATCCTTGAAACCGAGGGCGAGCAGGACGGGCCGGAGGGTTGTCTCTCCGATCCGGGTCGCCACGGCATGGTCAAGCGCCCGATGAAGGTGCGTGCCAAATTTCAGGATCGCAACGGCGAATGGTACGAAATCGAGGCCGAGGAGCTGCTGGCGCGCTGCATCATGCACGAGACGGATCACCTCAACGGCCAGCTGTACGTGGATATCATGTCCCGCGAGCTGTTTGATGACGACGGGGAAGAGACGGAGGAATAACGCTTGAGAATCGTGTTCATGGGTACGCCGGATTTCGCCGTGCCGTCGCTGCGCGCGCTGCTGGACAACGGCTATCAGGTCGTCGGCGTGTTTTGCCAGCCGGATCGGCCGAAGGGACGCGGGCATAAGCTCGCCGCCTGCCCGGTGAAGGAAACGGCTGTCTCGGCGGGGATTCCCGTCTTTCAGCCGGAGCGCATCAAGCGCGCGGAAGGGGTGGAGGCGCTCAAAAGCCTCGCGCCCGATTTGTGCGTGACGGCGGCGTTCGGCCAGCTTCTCTCTCAGGAGATTTTGGACGTCCCCAAGCTGGGGACGATCAACGTCCATGCGTCGCTGCTGCCGCGCCATCGGGGCAGCGCGCCGATCAACTGGTGCGTGATGATGGGCGAGGCCGTCACGGGGATCACGACGATGTACACCGATATCGGCATGGACACCGGCGACATGCTCCTCAAGGCGGAAACGCCCATCGGGGAAACCGAGACGGCGGGAGAACTCAGCGACAGGCTTTCCGAATTGGGGGCGGAGCTGCTGATCCGGACGCTGCGCGAATTGGAAGCCGGGACGCTCAAACGCATTCCGCAGAACCCGGCCGAGGCCACCTATGAGCCGAAGCTCGACAAGGAGACCGGCCGGATCGACTGGACGAAGACCGCGCGCGAGATCGACTGTCTGGTGCGCGGCGCGACGCCGTGGCCGGGCGCGTTTACCGCGACGGCGGAGGGCGCGATCAAGATTTTCAGCGTGAAACCGCTTCACAGAGGCCCGAGCGGCGCGCCCGGCGAAATCGTCGCCGCGGATGCAAAGACAGGGCTGGTCGTCGCCTGCGGGGATGACGACGTGGAGCTTGAAACCATACAAATGCCCGGCGCAAAGCGCATGAACGCGAAGGATTATCTGCGCGGGCACGACATGCAGACAGCGGTTTGTCTGGGAAAGGCGTAATCAATGGCAGACAACAGGGGGCGCGACGGCGGTTTCCGCGGCGCAAATCGAAATACCGACAGAAAGCCGCGCGGCGACAAGCCCGGCTTTGGCGAGAAGAAGTTCGGTGAGAAAAAGTTCGGCGATAAAAAGCCTTACGGCGAGCGCAAATTCGGCGATAAGCCCGGCTTCGGCGAGAAGAAATTCGGCGAAAAAAAGTTCGGTGAGAAAAAGCCTTACGGCGAGCGCAAGTTCGGCGACAAGCCCGGCTTTGGCGAGAAGAAATTCGGTGAGAAAAAGTTCGGCGACAAAAAGCCTTATGGGGAGCGCAAATTCGGCGATAAGCCGTCCTTTGGCGAAAAGAAATTCGGCGACCACAAGCCCGCTTTCGGCGCGCCGCGCGCAGAGCGCAAGCCGCGCCCGATGAACCTCGCGCCGCGCCGCGTGGCGCTGGAAACGCTGCTGGACGTCAGCCGTTCGGATGCGTATGCGTCGCTGGCGCTGGACAAGCGGCTGGCGCAGGCCAACCTGCCCCGCCGCGACCGCGCGTTCGTCACCCAGCTGGTTTACGGCACGCTGGAAAACCGGATGACGCTCGACTGGCGCATCGACCAGTTCCTCGAGGGTAACAAGGAAATCGACCAGACCGTGCGCGAGATCCTGCGCATGGGCGCGTATCAGCTCTTCTACCTCGACCGCGTGCCGGATATGGCGGCGGTGGACGAATCCGTGAGCCTGACCCGCGCGATGGGGCTGGAGGCGCTGACCGGGCTGGTCAACGGCGTGCTGCGCAACATGATCCGCGGCAAGAACGACGTGGTCTGGCCGAAGCCGCAGGACGACGCGGTGAAGTATCTCTCCGTCATGTTCAGCGCGCCGACGGCGCTTTGCCAGATGCTGGTCAGCGCTTACGGCGAGCACGACGCGATGGAGATTCTGCGCTACCGCCCGAAGGATCGCAGCGTGACGGTTCGCGTGAACTATCTGCGCTGCGACGACGCGCGCCTGCGCAGTCTCTTTGCCGACGACGAGCTGGAATTTGATCCGGGGATTCTGCCGGGCATGTACAAGGTGCACAGCGCGGGCGACATGACCCGCATGCGCGCCTTCCAGAACGGCCTGTTCACGATTCAGGGCGAGAGCTCCGTGCTGGCCGCGCGCATGGTCGGCGCCAAGCCGGGGCAGACCGTGCTGGACGCCTGCGCCGCGCCGGGCGGCAAAACCGCCGTGCTCAGCGAGATGATGGGCGATACGGGGCGCGTATACGCATGGGATACGCACGCGCACCGCGTGGAGCTGATTCGCGGCACGATGAACCGCCTCAAGCTGGAAAACGTGCGCCCGGCGGTCAAGGATGCGTCCGTTCCGCGCGAGGATATGGCCATGACGCTGGATGCGGCGCTGGTGGACGCGCCCTGCTCCGGCACGGGCGTGATGAACGAAAAGCCGGACGTGAAATACCGCGTGACGGAGGAGGGCGTGCAGGCGCTTTGCCGCACCCAGAAGGATATCCTCGACGCGATTGCCCCGATGGTGAAGGTGGGCGGCACGCTGGTGTATTCCACCTGCTCGATTCTGCCGCAGGAAAACGAGGAGCAGATTCGGACGTTCCTCGAACGCCATCCGGAATACGAGATTCAGCCGATGGGCGCGGAGCTGCCGGAGAAGCTGGCGGCGCATGAAAACGCCCTCGGTTTGCAGATGTTCGCGCATAGGGACGGCACGGACGGCTTCTACGTCTGCCGTATGCGCAGGGTGAAGGCATAATGAACGAAATGGAAAAGACGCAGCTCCTGGGCATGACCCCGGACGAGCTGGCGGCGTATTTGAAGGCGCTGGGTCAGCCCGCGTTCCGCGCGAAGCAGGTGTTTTCGTGGCTGCATCAGGGCGCGGCGTTCGAGCAGATGAGCAACCTGCCTAAGGCGCTGCGGGAAACGCTCGCGGAAACCTGCATAGCCAACCCGGTCGCGGTGCTGGAGACGATTGAATCCAAGCTCGACGGCACGATCAAGCTGCTCTACCGCCTGCCGGACGGCCATGTCATCGAGGGCGTGCTGATGCGCTACAAATACGGCAACACGCTCTGCCTGTCCACACAGGTGGGCTGCCGGATGGGGTGCGCGTTCTGCGCCTCCACGCTGGACGGGTGCGCGCGCAGCCTGACCCCGGCGGAGATGCTGGGGCAGATCGTCTGCGCCAACGGCGTGCTCGCGCCGCAGGGGCAGAAGGTCGGCAACATCGTGCTGATGGGCAGCGGCGAACCGCTGGACAATTACGACAACGTGGTGAAATTCCTGCGGATTCTGCGGATGGAGGGCGGGCTGTGCATCGGCATGCGCAGCGTGTCGCTCTCGACCTGCGGCCTGGTTGAAAACATGCGGCGGTTTGCGCAGGAGGATTTGCCGGTTACGCTGTCGCTGTCGCTGCACGCGCCCAACGACGAGGTGCGCAAAAAGCTGATGCCCGTCGCCCGCAAATACGACATGGACGACGTGCTGGACGCCTGCCGCTATTACATCGAAAAGACGGGGCGGCGCGTGATTTTTGAATACGCGCTGGTGCATGGCGTCAACGCCGACCCGGCGCAGGCGGTCGAGCTGGCGGGCAGACTGCGCGGCATGCAGTGCCACGTCAACCTGATTCCGCTCAACAGCGTGCCGGAGCGCGGTTTGACGGGCGTGACCGAGCGCGAGGTGGATGCGTTCAAGCATGCGCTCGAACAGAAGGGGATTTCCGTAACCCGCCGCCGCGAGATGGGCGACGACATCGAGGGCGCGTGCGGCCAGCTCCGCAGGCGCTATATCAAGGACAACAACCTGAACTGCGAAACCTGAAAACGACGGGAGTGAACGGCGTGGCGGCGACGATGCGCACCGATATCGGCAAAAAACGCAAACAGAATGAGGATGCGGCCTGGTTTGACGAAAAACGCGGCGTTTTTGTCGTCGCGGACGGCATGGGCGGCCATCTGGCGGGCGAAGTGGCCAGCGGGATGGCGATTGACGCGGTGCGCAAAATGGCCGCGCGGCACAAGAAGCCTTCCATCGACCAGATCAAAAAGACGGTGCTCGGCGCGCACGAGCGGATTTATCAGCGCGCGCAGGGGAACGCCGAATGTGCGGGCATGGGCACGACGCTCTCGATGCTGTGCCGCGGCGCGGGCTACATCTATATCGCGCATGTCGGCGACAGCCGCATCTATCGCCTGCGGGGCGGGCGCATGGAGCAGCTCACGCAGGATCATTCCCTCGTCGGCGAGCTGGTTCGCGCGGGCATTTTGACCGCGGAGGAAGCCAGAACGCACCCCCGGCGCAACATCATCACGCGCGCGCTCGGCACGGAGGGGGACAACACCCCCGATCTGCTGGCGGCGGATTTGCAGCCCGGCGACCGCTTTCTGCTCTGCACCGACGGCCTGACGGGCATGGTGCGCGACGACGAGATCGAAAGAACGCTCCTTGACAGCCAAACCGCCGACGAAGCGGCCGACCGCCTGATTCAAATGGCGCTGGACGCGGGCGGCAGCGACAACGTGACGCTGATTCTCTGTACCGGCGAGGAGGGCAAACCGTGGAAACAAGACTGATCGGCAAAATCATCAGCCGCCGTTTCCGCGTGGAGGATATCATCGGCCGGGGCGGCATGGCGATTGTGTATCGCGCGTTCGACCTCAAGACACACCAGACGGTCGCCGTCAAGGTGCTGCGCGAGGAATACGCGGAGGATCCGGAATATAAGGAGCGCTTCAGGCGCGAGGGCGAGGTCTGCCGAAAGCTCAGCCACCCGAACGTCGTCAATCTGATCGACGCGGGCGAGGTCGGCGACGTATCCTATCTGGCGATGGAATACGTGGATGGGCAGACGCTCAAGGAGCTGATTAACCAGACCGGCGGCATCGCGCAGGAGGACGCGATTCGCTTCACGCTGCAAATTCTCGCGGCGCTGGGGCACGCGCATCAGCGCGGCATCATCCACCGGGATGTGAAGCCGCAGAACGTGATGGTCTCCCGCGCGGGGCAGGTCAAGGTCGGCGATTTCGGCATCGCGGGCATGGCAGACACCAAGACCCTGACCACGGACGGCAACGTGATGGGCTCGGTGCACTATTTTTCCCCGGAGCAGGCCAAGGGCATGAAGGCGACGGCGGCGAGCGATTTATACTCCGTCGGCGTGATTCTCTACGAAATGCTCTGCGGCCATGTACCGTTCGAGGGGGAGACGGCGGTTTCCGTCGCGATGATGCACCTGATGGAGCCGCCCAAGCCCATCGAGGAGCAGGCCAAGGTCAGCCCGGCGGTGGCGATGATCGTGGATAAGGCGCTCAAAAAGCTGCCGCAGGAGCGCTATCAGAACGCGGAGGCGATGGCGCGCGATTTGCGGCGGGCGCTCCGCCATCCGGACGGCGAATTTATGGAGCAGCGGCGGCCTGCGATTCTCGAAGAATCGCGCGAGGTGGCTGAAAAAATCCGCAGAAGGAAAAAGACCGGCGGTCTGCCCGCGCGGTTTTTGACGCTGTTCGTGCTGCTGGTGCTGGTCGCGCTCATCGGCGTGGCGGGGCTCAGGCTGTACCGCACGATGTTCGTGACGGCGCGCATGCCCGATCTCTTCGGGCTGGACGAGGCGACGGCGCAGCGCATGGTCAGCAACGCGGGGCTGACCCTGAAGACGGAATACGCATACAGCGATCAGGCGGAGGGATACGTCTTTGACCAAACCCCCGAGGCCAACGCCGAGGTGAGGCGGGGCGGAACGGTTACGGCCGTGATCTCCGAGGGAACGGGGCTTCTGCTCGTGCCGAGGCTCACGGGCATGGCGGTGGAGGACGCGGAAAACGTTCTGCTTGCGCAGGGGCTTTCGCTGGGCTATGTGGAAACCGTGCCGAGCGAAAAACTGCGCGGCGTGGTGCTTGAGCAGAGCCCGGAGGCGGGGACGAACGCCGAACCGGGCGCGGTCGTCGCGCTGACGGTTTCCGGCGGGCGCGTCGTCGTGCCGGCGCTGGTCGGCCAGCGCGAGGAGGAGGCCGTCGAGCGGATGAACGCCATCGGCCTGATCTGCGGCGATATCGGCTATCAAAACGTGGAGACGGCGCGGCAGGACGGCGTGGTGCTCGCGCAATCCATCGACAAATTCACCGAGGTTCTGCCCGGCAGCGTGGTGAATATGACCGTCGGCCGATACGACAGGCGGCGCTACACGGCGGGCGTTACCGTGACGGTGGATGTGCCGCAGAGCGGCGTGACCGTCCGCGTGACGCTGGTGGATGAAAACGGGCAGGAAAGCGACATGTATGCCGCGACCTACAACGAAGAAGGGCGGCTTGAGCTGCACGTAACGCTCAGGAGCGAGACGAGCGGCGTTCGCACATGGCGGCTCTATCTGGATGGAAACTTCAAGAGCGAAGCGACGGCGGTTTTGCAGTAAAGGAGAACTATGACGGGAAGCATCCTGCGGGGAATCGGCAGTTTTTACACCGTGCTCAGCGACGAGGACGGACAGGAATACACCCTGCGCGCACAGAAAAAACTGCGTCATCAGAAGATGACGCCGATGGTCGGCGACCGCGTCCGCTTTACGCCGGGGCAGGGCGAGGAGGACGGCTGGCTGGAGGAGATCCTGCCGCGCAAAAGCATGATGGAGCGGCCGAGCGTCGCCAACGTCGATATGCTGATGCTGGTGGTCGCCAGCGTGCCGCAGCCGGACATGCTGCTGTGCGACAAGCTGATTCTGCGCGCGGAAAAGGGCGGCATGATTCCGGCGATCTGCGTCAACAAAATTGACCTGGGCGACGAGCTGGCCGAGCAGATTCGGCGCGAATACGTCGGCACGCAGCTCCGCGTGTTCAGCGTCAGCGCGCGCGAGGGAACGGGCGTTTCGCAGCTGCGGGACGCCATGCGCGGCAAGGTCACCTGTCTGGCGGGGCAATCCGCCGTGGGCAAAAGCTCGCTGCTCAACGCGCTGTTCGGGCTGGGGCTGGAAACCGGCGGGCTGAGCCGCAAGACCGAGCGCGGGCGGCACACGACGCGGCGCGCGGAGATGATGGTCGTGGACGGCATGTTCGTGCTCGATACGCCGGGGTTCAGCCTGCTGGAGCTGGAAAACGGCATTGATCCGCAGGATTTTGCCCAGCTCTACCCGGAATACAACGCGCTGGCGGGAGAATGTCGCTTTCAGCCGTGCCTGCACGACCGGGAGCCGGGGTGCGCCGTTCACGCCGCCGTGGACGCGGGAAAGCTGGGCGCGGCGAGGTGGCTGCGATACAGGGAACTGCTTGCGCAGGTTCGTGAAAATTGGAAGGGGCGTTACGAATGAGCAAAAGAATCGTTGAAATTTCGCCGTCCGTGCTGGGCGCGGATCTGATGCGTTTGGGCGAAGAAATCAAAATGGCGGAATCGCTGGGGATTCACTGGTTGCATCTGGACAACATGGACGGGCACTTCGCGCCGAATATCAGCTTCGGGCCGGACTTTGTGCGCGCGATTCGCAAGCAGACGAATCTGTTTCTGGATACGCACCTGATGCTGTCCCGGCCGATGCAGTACATTGAGGCATATGCCAAGGCGGGCGCGGATCTGATTACCGTGCATGTCGAGGCGGAGGACAACTGCGCCGAAACGCTGGAGGCCATCCACGCGCTGGGCGTTCGCGCGGGCGTGAGCATCAACCCGGAAACGCCGGTCAGCGCGCTTGAGCCGCTGCTGCCGCTGTGCGACCTCGTGCTGGTGATGACGGTGAAGCCGGGGTTCGGCGGGCAGACGCTGCGCGAGGACTGCGTGGCGAAGATTCCGGAAATTCGGAAGATGATCGAGCGGACGGGGCGCGATATCCTCATCGAGGTGGACGGCGGCGTGAAGCAGAGCAACGCGGCGCGGGTCATCGACGCGGGCGCGGATGTGCTGGTCATGGGCACGGGGCTTTTCCGCGCGGAAGACCCGAAGGCCGTCGTTCAGAGCGTCATGGGGGCGTGACATGAGGGCGCTGATCGTGCTCGGCGGGGACGCGCCGGGCGTCGGGCTGCTGAAGGCCTGCGCGGCGGAGGCGGATTTCTCCATCGCGGCGGATCGGGGGCTGGAGGCCTTCGACGCGGCGGGGATGGAGCCGGATATGCTCATCGGCGACATGGATTCCGTCTCGCCGAAGGTGCTGGCGCGATACGAAAGCCGGCTGTCGGCGGACAGGCTGAACTGCATCAAGGACGACACGGACGGCGAATACGCGCTGAACCTCGCGCTGGAGAAGGGCGCGACGGAAATCACGCTGCTCGGCGCGCTGGGCGGGCGGCTTGACCACGCGCTGGCGAACCTGATGATGGTCGTGCGCGCGGCGCGGCACGGCGCTTGGGCGGAGATTCGCGCGGAGGGCGTTCGCATCGTCCGCGTCAACGGAAGCTACACGCTGGCGGGCGCGCGGGGCAGCACGATTTCGCTGCTGCCGCTGGGCACGGCGCGGGGCGTGAGCATCAGGGGATGCTATTATCTGATTGACGATTACACACTGGAAAGCGACTCGTCGCGCGGGATGAGCAACGTGGTCACGGCGGATGAAGCGGTGATTACCGTGCGCGAAGGCGACCTGCTGCTCTTCCATTACAGCGACATACACGGACATGGGGAAAGCGCATGAACCCGATCATATTGGATGAACGCCTGAGCGCCGCGGCGGAGCTGGCGCGGGAGGCGCTGGCGGGCAGAGAAGCCCCCGTTGCGGCGGACGTCGGCTGCGACCACGGCTTTTTGACGGCCAAGCTGCTGGAAACCGTGCCGGGGCTGACGATGCTCGCCAGCGACGTGAGCGCGCCGTCGCTGGAAAAGGCGCGGCGGCTGCTCGGCGCGCGCGGGCTGAGCGAACGCGCGAACATCACGGTCGCGGACGGCCTGAGCGCCGTCGATAGACCCGTGGACGCGGTGATGATCCTCGGCATGGGCGCGGGGACGATCCTCAAAATCGTAGCCGAGGGCAGGAAAAAAATCGGCGATGCGGCGCTGATCGTGCAGGCGAACGTCGATCTGCCGCTGCTGCGCGGCGGGCTGGCCGAGCTGGGCTTTGCGATTCAAAAGGAGGTCTACTGCCGCGCGGCGGGGCGGCACTACGTCACGATGCTGGCGAGGGCGGGCGAGGCCGAAATGCCGGACGAGCGGCGGCTGATGCTGGGCGCATGCGCGGACGGCGTGCAGACGGCGGCGCAATACGATTATCTGGCGTGGCAGCGCGGCGTCCGCGTAAGGGAGATGCTCTTGCAGGCGGGCACGGACACGCCGCGCGCGAAGGAACGGCTGCTTGCGGGCGGCCATGAGCTGAACAGAATTGCGGAGGCGATCGGCATGAACACATGCACGGTTTCGGATATCGAACGGCTGATCGGGGAGATTGCGCCGTTTGAGCTGGCCGAGGAATGGGACAACGTGGGGCTGCTCTTCGGGCGCAGAAACGCCGAGGTGACGCGCGTCGTCGTTGCGCTCGATTTGACGCAGGCGGCGGTGGACAAGGCGAAGGCGCTGGGCGCGCAGATGATTGTGACGCATCACCCGATCATGTTCGGCGCCGTCAAGCGCGTGACGGACGAGACGCGCGAAGGCCGGCTGATGCTCGACATGGGGCAGGCCGGCATCAGCCACGCGGCGGCGCACACCAACCTCGACGCGGCGCAGGGCGGCGTGAACGACACGCTGATGCGCGTGATGGGCGCGGAAAACGTGCGCGGCGAGGGCTTTGTGCGCGTGGGCGACGTGCCCGAGGGGACGACCTTCGGCCAGCTCTGCGCGCGGGCGCAGAAGAAGCTGCACGCCGCCGTCCGCGCGTTCGGCAATGCGGAAACGCCGGTGCATGCGCTGGGCTGCTGTTCCGGCGCGGGCGGAAGCGAAATCGGCGAGGCGCTGGCGCTGGGGGCGGATTGCTTCATCACCGGCGAGGTGCGCCACCATGAGGCGCTGGACGCGCTGGACAGGGGATGCTGCATCATCGAGGCGGGGCATTTCGAAACGGAAAACCCGGTCTGCGAAGTGCTCGCCGACGCTTTACAAAAGGCGGCGGATGCGTTACAATATAACGTGACGGTTTTCTGCCTGAAGGACGATCCCTTCGGGCGCTGACAGATTGAGGAGGGCCATATTTTGGAACAGTACGAACGTTTGTGGCAATATCAGCAGGTGGACATGGAGCTGGATCAGTATGAAAAGGAGATGCGCGGCAACAGCAACCGCAAGGAGCTGCTCAAGCACCGCGATTTCCTGCTGGAACAGCAGAACGTGCTCAAGAAGATCGAGGCCGATGTGGAGATCATGGGTGACCGCATGGAAGCGCTGGCCGACGAGATCGAGCGCCTGAACGGCTCCGTCGCCGAGGCGAGCGCCAACTTTGAGGCGCACCGCCCCGAGGATCTGGAGGAGGCGAAGAAGCAGATCGCCGCGCTCCAGAAGCTGATTACGACCATTTCCCGATATGAGAGCGAGCTTGCCAAGATGCGCAAGGATTCCGAGGCCCGCGACCGCCAGCAGCGCGAGGTTCGCGTGCGCGCCGCCAAGGCTCGCGCGGAGTTCGACCGCATCAAGGTGATTTACGACGAGGAATACAAGCAGGCGAGCGTGAAGCTCGAAGCGCTCAAAAAGAAGGTCGCCGACGAGGCGAAGGGCATTGAGCCGGAGCTGCTGGATAAATACAAGGCCATCAAGCGGCATTCCACGCCGCCGATCACGCGGATTCACGACGACCGCTGCGGCGGCTGCAACATGCAGCTCCCGGCGGCGGATATGAACAAAATCCGCACCGGCGCGGCGTATGTGGAATGTGAAAACTGCGGCCGAATTATCCTTGTTAAGTAACTCCTTCATAACTCCTTCCGTCACAACTTCGTTGTGACACCTCCCTCGAGGAGGGAGGCAGGGGCTTAACGAACTCCTTCCGTCACAACTTCGTTGTGACACCTCCCTCGAAGAGGGAGGCAGGGCTTGTTTGTCCACGGTCTGCGGGCGCGCGATGCGCGCCCCTACAACGTTGCAAAAAAGCAACCGCATACCCGTAGGGGCGCGCATTGCGCGCCCGCGCTTTATGCAGAATTTGCTTTGCTGTAAAGAATTGACAGGGAACGGCGTTTATGGTATAATACCATCCGTTTGTGAGGCTGCCGGGCGGCCGCGCGCCGAAAGGTGTGAGGAAAGTCCGAGCTCCGCAGGGCAGAGCGCCGGGTAACGCCCGGCGGGGGCGACCCCAGGGAAAGTGCAACAGAGAGATACCGCACGCTTGACGTGTAAGGGTGGAAAGGTGAGGTAAGAGCTCACCCGCGGCTTGGCGACTCGTCCGCGATGTAAACCCCGCTCGGAGCAAGAAACGAAAGAGCGATTGAGACGGCCCGTCGATGCTCTCAGGATTTCGCTTGAACCCATCGGTAACGATGGGTCTAGATAGATGACCGCCGATTACAGAACTCGGCTTACAGGCAACGCTCACAACATTTTGATATGGCGGCGCAAGGCTTTTCACCTTGCGCCTTTTTGCTAATACTAATTCTTGTTAAAATGGCTTAATCCGCGCACCATCTTTTTCGCTCTGACTTTGCCTCGTTCCGTTCAACGTACCTCCAGTACGCCTCACTTCACTTGGCTTCGTCAGAACAAAAAATCTGATGCGCTCTGTTAAGCATTTTAACTGCGAATTAGTATAAACGGCCGAATCATCAATAGAAGCCAAACATAGAAAGGGGCGGGGAAGGATGGACAGAGCCGGAGAAAAGGCCGCCGGGGGCGGCGGGGAGAGAATCGCGTATGTGGACGCGGCGCGGGGGCTGGCGATCCTCTGCGTGGTGCTGGGGCACCTGTATCCGGGGGACGGCATTGTGCAATACATCTCATCGTTTCACGTGCCGGTCTTCTTCATCCTCTCCGGCCTGCTGATGGCCGCGCGGGACGGATGGAAAACCCAGCGCCTGACGGAATTCGCCGCCAAGAAGGCCAAGCGGCTGCTGTACCCGTATGCGACGTTCAGCGCGCTGAATCTGGCGCTGATTTTCGCGCGCCGGGGGCAGAGGGCGATGCTGCGCCAGCTCGCCGCGACGATCCTTGGCGAAGGAATTGACGCGCTCTGGTTTTTATCGGCGCTGTTTCTGGCGGAAATCGCGTTCAAAATCGTGATGAGCTTCAAGCGCCGGGGGCTGAGAATCGCCGCGTTCCTGTGCATGGCGGTCGGAACGGCGGGGTTCAGTTACCTGGGGCTGGGCGCGGTGCAGCGGGAAGGGCTGGCGCAGATCCTTTGTCTGGCCAACGTCGTCAGCCGCGCGCTGGTCGGCTGCATCCTGATCGGCATGGGCTACGGCTATGGCCGCGTCAGGGCGCGCGTTCGGCTCTCGCGGGCGGCGCAGTATGGGCTGATGGCCGCCGCGTTCGCGCTGAATCTGGCGCTGTTCCGGTTTAACGCGGTGGATCTGCACTATTCCCTCATCGGCAACCCCGCGCTGTATTACGCCAACGCCGCCGCGGGGTCATACGCGCTGATGAAGCTCTGTGAGCTGGCTTTCGCCGAAAACCGTTTCCTCCGCTTCTGGGGCAGGAACTCGACCGTGGTGTTCGCGACGCACCTGAATTTCGGGATTCTGGAAATCGCGAAGGCCGCGACCGTGGCGGCGCTGCATGGGCGGTGCATCCCGGCGGAGTTCGCGATCACGCTGCTCATCGAGGCGGCGCTGGTTTTTGCGGTCAACCGATACGCAAAGGGGCTTGTGGATTGCGACGCGGCGCGGAAGGCGCTCCGGCGGGACGGGCAAAAATAAATTGTTACGGTTGTATATCGCTTTTATGTTGCCAAACGAAAGAGAATCCATTATAATGAGTTTACTATTGCAATCACGATAAAAAGAAAAGAGGAACAACGGGATGAAGACATGGAAAAAGGCGCTTGGGCTGGTTTTGGCGCTTGCGTGCCTGACAATTTTATCGGGGGGGGTCTGGCAGAATTTAAGTCTGTCACGTGTGACAATGTGACGCTGACCAGAACCGACAAAGAACTGACGGCGGACGATTATACTTTCAGCGAACATCTTCTGACGATAAAAACGGCGGGAGATTATACGCTCAGCGGAACGGCGAACAGCAAAGACTTCCGGGTGAAGGTCGGGGAGAAGGTCGGGGAGAAGGCGTCACGTATTCAGACGACGCTGACGATTGAAAACCTGACGATTAATACGTATAGAGATGAAAAAAAAGAGGAAGCGAAACAAGGCTACAGTCCGCTGGATTTCAGCGAGGCAGGAGAAACCACGCTGACTCTCGTTGGGGCGAATCATCTCACCGCGCGCGGAAACAATCCGGCTGTTTTTGCGCCGTGGGTGAATAGCGGGGACGGAGATGATGATAAAGATGCCATTCCACTGACCATTGACGGAGACGGAAGCCTTGTCGCAAAGGGCGGCCGGGCTTGGCCGGGCATCGGCAATAACGGCAGCGCAAAAATCTGCATCAAAAGCGGAGATATTACGGCTGAAGGCGGCGGTACAGGTTCGTCTGGAATCGGCGGAAGCTGGGGCTTTTCCTTTGATTCCATTGTCATAGAAGGCGGACATATTCGTGCAATCGCAAAAAGCGACCCCAAGTGGGAGAACGATATTGGGAATGGTGAGGGTATTCCGGATTATGATACTGGGCATGGTCAAGGACGAAAACACACGATTTTGATTAAAGGCGGCGTTGTTGAGGCAGGCCGCGTTTATGGACAAGGAAGAAGAGAAGATAGAACAAAGTTGACCCACACGGGCGGCACGCTCATTCAAAACGGAAATCGCACATATATGAGCGATGCGACGCTGGATGAAAAGCTGACGATTTCCAGCGGAAAAACCATGAAAATTGGGGAAAATGCAACGGTCACGATTGGGAAAAATGGCGGGCTGGAAATCGAAGACGGCGCGACGCTCTATGTGGATGGAACGGTTAAGGGAGACATAACCGGAAACGGAAAAATCTATTACAAACTCAATTACGATCTGGACGGCGGCGAATGGGTGGATGGCTACACGCCGGGAGACTATTATCTGTCGGACACTGAGTTTGAACTTCCGACGGAAGAAAACCTGAATAAAGCGGGATATAAATTCTTGGGCTGGAAGGACAAGAACACTGATGAAGTGGTCGGGAAAATTCCGACGAGCGCAACCGGTATCAAGAACGTTGCCGCACAGTGGGCAGAGGAATACACCGTGAGCTTCAATGCGAACGGCGGAACAGAAACGTCTGAGACAAGGACGGTGACCTACGGTAATCCCTACGGGGAATTGCCCACGCTGACGCGCGAAGGCTATACGTTTGAGGGCTGGTTCACCGCACAGAACGGCGGCACACAGGTGACGGCGGTAACCACGGTGACAACCGCGGCTGACCACATGCTCTACGCGCACTGGACGGCGAACGAATACACCGTGACCTTCAACGCGAACGGCGGAACGGTAACGCCTGCGGAACAGACGGTGACCTACGGAAGCACCTACGGGGAATTGCCCACGCTGACGCGCGAAGGCTATACGTTTGCGGGCTGGTTCACCGAAAAGGATGTCGGCACACAGGTGACGGCGGTAACCACGGTGACAACCGCGGCTGACCACATGCTCTACGCGCACTGGACGGCGAACACCCACACCGTGAAATTCGACGCGAACGAAGGAACGGTAACGTCTGCGGAACAGACGGTGACCTACGGAAGCCATTATGGGGAACTGCCCACGCCGACGCGCGAAGGCTATACGTTTGCGGGCTGGTTCACCGAACAGAACGGCGGCACACAGGTGACGAAGGAAACCGTGGTGAAAACCGTGGCTGACCACATGC
>UQNM01000052.1 GCA_900542395.1 uncultured Eubacteriales bacterium | reverse complement strand
GCATCACGGGCAGAAAATGGATTCTATCTATATTTTAGACGAGAAATAGTATTAATGCGTATCCAGCCATACGGGAACGTCGAGGAGAGACGGGAGAACTGCGGCTGTGGCGGAGAGGAATACGTCGTCCGGGCGCTTCATGTCCGGGATGCAGATCACGTCGATTCCGGCGGCATAGGCGGCGCGAATCCCTGCTTCGCTGTCCTCCAAAATCAGGCAATCTGCACCGGCTTCGCCGGATTTCGCCTGCGCCTTGATGAAGATATCGGGTGCGGGCTTGCCGTGCGCAATCTCTGGGCCGAAAACCATCGCGTCAAAATAGGTCTCAATGTGATTTTGCGACAGTGCGAACAGCGCGCGTTCCCGTGTGCTGGAGGAAGCGAGAAGGATTTTAATCTGGCGGTGCTTTAGATAGTTCAGCAGCTCCAGCGCGCCCGGTTTGAGAGGAATGCCTCTGGCAAAATAATCCTTTTCGAGCGCACTGACGTAGGAGAGTCCCTGCTCCAGCGTGATGGGCAGATGGTAGGTGAAAATCAGGTTTTGCATGTTCGTCACTTCGTTTTTGCCGCTGTATTGGCGGGCATACCGTTCCAGCGAAAAGCGGAATTGGTATTTTCGAAGCAGATCGGCATACAGATTGTAGCTGATGATTTCGCTGTCGATCAGCAGCCCGTCAAGATCAAAGATAATGGCCTTTTTCATATCCGTTCCTCCCAAACATCCTGAAGGTCGTTTTTGAACGCATACGCCGCTGCGAGGATAAAGATCATGCAGAGCATCCATGCGACGGGTTCGCAGGCGCAGACTGCCGGATAGCCCAGCGCCGGTACGAGCTTAAAGCTGAAAACCGCCTTGCAGGCCAGCTCTATCGCGCTGCAAATCAGCGGCGCGAGCGTGTGCCGCATACCTTGCAGCGCATTGCGCACGATGACGACGACTGCCATGGGCGGTATCATCGGAATGCCCACATGCAAATAGAGCAGCGCGTATTTCAGCACATCCGGGTTTGTGCTGCCGGTGATGAACCGGATGGCTGTGGGCGCGGCGGTAAAGGTGAACGCGAGTGCAAACAGCCACCATACGCCGTAAACGGCCAGCGCAACCCATTGCCCCTGAACAATGCGTCGGCGGCGGTTTGCGCCGAAGTTTTGACTGGCATATGTTGCGACGCTTGCGCCCAGCGCTATCCCCGGCATATGGAACAGTTCGGTCAGGCGGCGGCCGCCGACTTGAGCGGCGATGTAAACGTTGCCTAGCGCATTGATGCTGCCCTGCAAAATGACGCTGCCGACGCTGTAAATCGCGCTCATCAGCGCCATGCTCAGCCCGGTCAAAAGCATATCCGATACAAAGCCACGCGGTGCGCGGGACACGCGCTTGCCCAAACGCAGATTGGGTTCACGGCGGAGAATATGGAAAAGCCCGAGCACCGCACTGATGCCCTGTGAAAGCACCGTTGCCGCAGCTGCACCGCCTACGCCAAGGCTGAGCCGCCCCATAAACAGCAAATCCAGCGCGATATTGAGGAAACTGCTAAACATCAGAAATAACAGCGGTGTGACGCTGTTGCCGACGGCCTGCATCAGGCTGGATTCGAGGTTATACGCCATCGTCAGCGGAATGCCCGCCAGAATCACGGTCAGATACGTCAAAGCGCCGTCGCGGATGTCGGCGGGAATCTGCATTGCGTCTGCCAACGCAAAGCGAACGAGCAGAAAAAAGATGGTTATCACGGCGGCGCAGAGCGTTGAGAGTATTGTCATCCAGCGAACGGATTGCGCCATTCGCACGCTGTCGTCCGCGCCGAAATAACGGCTGACGGAAAGCGCAAAGCCACTGTTTAACCCAAACGCCAGCGTGGTAATCAGGCTGTACAGCGCGGCGGTTGCGCCGATTTGTGACAGCGCCGCATCGCCGAGCAGATGACCTGCGATGGCGGTATCTGAAAGGTTGTAGATTTGCTGAAGCAGATTACCGATAAAGAGCGGCAGAGAAAAGCGGAGCAGAAGCCGGACGGGGCTGCCGGTCGTCATATCCAGCGTATGTGTGTGCACGAGGAAGCCTCCTATCATTGCTTTTGATGATATTATAGCGAATGAAAAGGCTTGATTCTTGCAAAAAAACGGTATATACTGGCACAAAAGCGACAAGAAGGAGAAAGCATGATTCAAAACCGGAGAAGCCTGTACACCGATGTGAACGGCATGGAACTGCGCGACGATGTGATGCCACCCTTTGATTTGGTTGCTAACAATGGCGACGTGCATGATTTCATTGCGGGCGGCGTTCCGCCGCACTGGCACAGCCAGTTGGAAATCTTTTTGCTGCTGGAGGGGAAGGTGCGCGTCGGCGTCGGCGAGGTTATGCGTGATATCAAGCCGGGGTTTGGCTGCTTCATTAACACGGGTGTGATTCATTCCGTGACGGCGCTGGTCGATACGCCCTGCCGCTATCGCTCATTCGTCTTTGACGCAGGAATTTTGGCCGGTCTGCCGGGCAGCGTGTTTGATGTAAAATACATTCGTCCGCTGATGGAGCGAGGCTCGCCGTGCTGCTTTCTGGATTATTATGGGGAGGACGCGGCATGTCTGGATGCGTTTTGCCGTGCGTTTGACGCCTGCGCGAAGGAAGGCACGGGCTTTGAGTTCCAAGTGCGGGAAGCGCTGACGGAATTGGTTTTGGCGGTCAGTCAAAAAAGCCTCGTCTCACCGACCTGCGCGACAGCAGATATCGGCGAAACGAGGCTCAAACAGATGTTGACGTTTATGAATACGCACATCGGCACAGCGGTGATGCTTGACGATATTGCGGCGAGCGCGAACGTCTGCCCACGGGAGGCACAGCGGATATTCGGGCGTTACCTACGGGAACGGCCGCTTGCCTGCATGCAGCGTCTGCGTATCTGCCACGCGGCGCAGATGCTTGCGGAGACAAATCAGCCGGTGACGGAAATCGCGCTGGACTGCGGCTTTTCCAGCCCCGGCTACTTTGCGCGTCAGTTTCGGCGCATTACGGGAAAATCGCCGACGGCATATCGGAGAGACGCAGGGAAAAAGGCCTGATGCGGCCATTACCCCGCCATCTGCT
Source organism: uncultured Eubacteriales bacterium (assembly GCA_900542395.1). Taxonomy (GTDB): domain Bacteria; phylum Bacillota; class Clostridia; order Christensenellales; family Aristaeellaceae; genus Ventricola. The sequence continues at coordinate 12,787 of UQNM01000052.1, read as the reverse complement.
TTTGAAGGGCAAGACAGAGCAGGCCGTCGCCGCTGGCGATCTGCGCGGAGGTCAGCGAATAGATGCCCTCGCAGCAAAGGCGCAGAACGGCCACGCGGATGAGCGAGGAGAGGAGCTGGTCGAGCCGCAGATAGCTGCTGTCGCTGCTCCGGCGCAGAAGGAGCGACGGACCGTAGATGGCGAAAATCTCGTAGCGGTAGCGGGCCTCGAGCATATCGGCAAAGCGATCCGCGAGCTGGGGCGTTCGAAAGGAGTAATACTCCATCAGACGGTTGATCTCGTCGATATCCGCAAAGACCTGACGCACGCAGGCGTCCGTGCTGCGCGGAGAGAGAAGCGCGAGGATGCGCTCGCGATCGGAATGTGTTTCTGTTCTGGCGATCAAGGGGCAGCCCTCCCTTTCGGATTGAATTCTGAAAGAGCATATGCGGCGCGGGGGCGGGATAGAACCGCGGATTTGTATACAGTTTTATTGGAACTTTGTGAAAAAATGCGAATTAAGAAATCTGTATGGACGAAGGCGCGTTCTTACATATTATAGAGAAGAAAATCGTCCGCATAGCGGTTGACAAGACACTCCATGCAGATTACAATAATCGTATACACCGGCGGGCGATTCTGTCCGCCAAGAAGCGGCCTGTTTCCTTCCCGGAGGCGGGCTGCTTTGTTGGGTATAAGGGTGAATGGAGGATTTGCATGTTCATCGTCTATTTTGCGCTGTGGGTGATTCTCAACGGCAAGTGGACTACCGAAATCGGCGTGTTCGGCCTGGCGTTCGCCGCCGTGCTGTACGGGTTTAGCTGCCGATTCATGGGGTACAGCTTCAAGAAGGATCTTCATTATCTGCGCAGGCTCCCGGCGACGCTTCGCTACGGCGCGACGCTGCTGGCGGAGATTTTCAAGGCCAACATCACGGTGATCCGGATGATCCTTGACCGGAATTTTGAGCCGAAGCCTCAGCTTGTGCATTTTGAAAGCGGTCTGGTGGAGCTGCGCCACCGCGTTGTGCTGGCCGATTCCATCACGCTGACGCCGGGCACGATCACCTGCCAGCTCGAGGGCGACCGCTATCTGGTGCACTGTCTGGATGAGGCGATGGTGGACGGGCTGGATAACGGCGTGTTCGTGAAACGGCTCTCCGAGATGGAGAAAAAGCAGAAATTCATGGCCGATTCCGTGACCGGCGAGGCCGAGCTGGACGGGGAGAAGCCCGAGAAGATTCGGGTGGCCTGCGAGGCGGCGCCCGCCGAACAAAACCCGCGGGAAGCGGCGAAGGAGGAAGAGCATGAGCATTGAAACCTGCTATGACGTGCTGACCGTCGGTTCTCTGGCGGTGCTGGTGCTGCTGGCGCTGGTGTGTCTGGTGCGCTGCATCCTCGGCCCGCGCATTTCCGACCGGGTTATGGCCGTCAACATGATCGGCACGCTGACCATCATCATGGTGGTCGTGTTCGTCGTGCATCTGGGCGAGGCATATCTGGCGGATATCGCGCTGATTTACGCGATGATCAGCTTCCTGTCCGTCGTGGTGCTGTGCAAGGTCTACACGGGCATTTACCGCGAGCGTCAGCACGAGAAGGAGCTGCTCGGCGCGAGGAACGACAACCCGGTGGAAACGCTGGTTCGGGATGAAAAGGCGGGTGAGCGGCAGTGAGCGCGATTCGGTTTGTTTTGACGGCGGCGTTCATGCTGGTCGGCCTGTTCGTCTGCTGCGTCGGCGTGTACGGCGTGTTTAAGCTCAAGTACGCCGCCAACCGCATGCACGCGGCGGCGCTCAACGATACGCTGGGCGTGAGCTTCTGTCTGGTCGGTCTGGCCATCAGCGCGCCGGACGGCTTCACCGCGCTGAAAATCCTGCTGGTGGTCGTGTTCCTGTGGCTGGCCTCCCCGGTGGCGAGCCATCTGCTCTGCCGCCTGGAGGTGGAGACGAACGAGGAGCGCGGGCAATACATGAACGTGCACGGGCAGTCTCTGGCGCAGGAGCGCGAAGAGGCGGCGCGCGCGAAGGAGGAACAGGCATGACGATTGTGACGCAGATGATGCTGCTGTTTTTGATCGTGTGCGCGATTGCCGTCTGCCTGACGCGCAATCTGCTCACCAGCGTCATCATTTATATGGGCTATTCGATGATTATGTCGATCATCTGGATCACGCTTGAATCGCCGGATCTGGCGATCACGGAGGCGGCGGTCGGCGCGGGCGTGACCAGCCTGCTGTTCTTCCTGACGCTCAAGAAGATCCACGCCATCGACGCGCGCAACGAGGTGCGCCGCGCCCATGCGCAAGAAAAGCAGAACGAGCAAAACGGAGGTGCGGACAATGGCAACGCCTGAATGGTACGCAAGGCTCAAGCGCCGCACGGCCGAGATCATCGACTTTGAAAACGATGCGCTCGAACGCGACATGGTGCGCTCGCAGGAGACGCCCTCCGAGGCGCAGGAGACCGAGGCGGACGTCGCCCGCCGCCTGCGCGTGGAGCGCGAACGGCAGGAGGAAGAGGAAATCGCCGCGCGCCTGCACGAGTGGAACAGCCGCAACGGGAGCAAGGTTTCCCGCGGCGTGTACTGCGTGCTGTGCGTGCTCATCTGCGTGACGATGATCGCGCTGCTGATGTTCACGGTGACGAACCTGCCCAGCTTCGGCAGCCCGGATCACCCGATCAACAACGAGGTTTCCGCCCGCTACATCGAAAAGGGCCTGCAGGAGACCGGCGCGGTGAACATCGTCACCGGCATGATTCTGGATTACCGCGCGTTCGATACGCTGGGCGAATCCACGGTGCTCTTTACGGCGGCGATGGTCGTGCTGTTCCTGCTGCGCCTCGACCCGGAGAGCGAGAAATACAGCCAGCTTGCGCGCACGATGCGCGAGGCGCCGCATGCGGATAACTTCTACGAACCGCGCCACGACGCCATCTTGCAGATGACCGCCAAAATTCTGACCCCGATCGTCATCCTGCTGGGCATATACGTCGTGCTGAACGGCCATCTGTCGCCGGGCGGCGGCTTCTCCGGCGGCGCGATCATGGGCGCGGGCCTGATGATCTACGTCACGGCGTTCGGCTTCAAGGATATCCGCCGGTTCTTCACCTATAAGACGTATCAGCGCGTCGTGCTCTGCTCGCTGCTCACCTACGCGGCCAGCAAGTGCTATTCGTTCTATACCGGCGCGAACGACATCCACAGCATCATCCCCCTCGGCACGCCGGGCGCGATTCTCTCCAGCGGCCTGATTCTGGTGCTGAACATCTGCGTCGGCTTCATCGTCACCTGCACGATGTACGCCTTCTACGCCGTGTTCCGGAAAGGAGAGGTGTAAGGATGCTGGACAAGCTATTCGTCAATTACGAGGAGACGGTTTCCGTCATCCTGTTCTGCATCGGGTTTTCCACGATGCTGCTCAACAAAAACCTCATCAAGAAAATCATCGGCATGGACATCATGGATACGGCCGTTTACCTCTTCCTTGCCTCGCAGGGCTACATCAAGGGGCGCACGGTGCCGATCGTGGTGGACGGGATTCAATCCGTCGAGGCGTATATCAACCCGATTCCGGCCGGTCTGGTGCTGACGGGCATCGTGGTTTCCGTCAGCGTGTCGGCGCTGATGCTGGCGCTGTCCATCCGGCTGTATTACCGCTATAACACGCTGAACCTCGACGAGATCATCGCGCTTTCGGGAAAGGAGGAGGTCTAACGTGCAGTTCGTTCAGAACTTTCCTTTCTTCAGCATCCTGCTGACGCTGATGGGCGCGGTCGCCAGCTCGGTGATGAGCGGCAGGCGCGCGCGGCACACGACGCTGCTCCTGATGGCGGCGAATCTGGCGTTCACCGTGAGCGTGATGATCTACACGCTGCAAACGGGCGACAGCTACGCCTACAAGATGGGCCATTTCCCCGCGCCGTGGGGCAACGAAATCCGCGTCGGCGTGCTGGAGACGGTGTCGCTGACGGTGTTCCTGCTGGTCATTCTCTTCTCCTTTTTGGGCGGTATGCGCCGCTCGGAGAAGGATATCGAGCCGACCAAGTATAATATCTATTGTATCCTGACCGATTTGACCATGCTCTCGCTGATCGCGCTGGTCTACACCAACGACCTGTTCACCGCGTTCGTGTTCATCGAGATCAACACGCTGGCGGCCGCCGGTCTGGTGATGATGCGCCAGCACGGCCGCGCGCTGGTCGCGGGCGTTCGATACATGATGATGAACCTGCTCGGTTCGAGCCTGTTCCTCATCGGCATCGTCATCCTCTACACGATCACCGGCCATCTGCTGATGGTCAACATCCACGAGCGCATCGTCGAGCTGGCGGCGAGCGGCCAGTACCATGTGCCGCTGACGGTGGTGGTCAGCCTCATCAGCGTCGGCCTCGCGATGAAGTGCGCGCTGTTTCCGTTTGACAAGTGGCTGCCCGCCGCGTATTCGAACAGTACGCCGAGCGGCTCCGCGATGCTCTCCAGCATCGTCTCCAAGGGCTACATCTTCCTGCTGATTAAGGTGTATGTGCGCGTCATCGGCTTTGACGTGATCCGCTCGCTGGGCATCTGCGACGTGCTGTTCATCTTCGGCGCCATCGGCATGGTGGCCGGTTCGGTCAACGCCATGCGCGCCAAGACGACCCGCATGATGGTGGCGTATTCCTCCGTTGCGCAGATCGGCTACATCTTCGCCGCGCTGGGTCTGGGCAACGAGCTGGGCATGCTCTGCGCGCTCTGGCACATGCTGGCGCACTCGGCGACGAAATCCATGCTGTTCATCTCCGCGCACACGCTGGATCACGCCTCCGGCGACACGCACCTGCGCAAGGATCTGCGCGGCGGCTTCTACCGCAGCCCGCTGGCGGCGGCCGCCTTCACGCTGGGCGCGGCGAATCTGGTCGGCGTGCCGATGCTGAGCGTGTTCGTCACCAAGGTGACGATGGCGCAGGCGGCGGTGATGACCGGCGGGCGGCACACGGTCATCGCCCTGTGCGCGCTGGCGATTTCCACGCTGCTCAACGCCTATTACTTCCTGGGCACGACGATGCAGCTCTACATCCCGGATCACGAGCACCCGGAGCGCAACGGCCGCGTGAAGATCAACGTCTATGCGGCCGCGGGGCTGATCGGTTTTATGGCGCTCAACCTTACGCTTAGTTTCTGCGCGCAGGGCATTTTCGGCGCCCTGCTTGATGGCCTGACCCGATTTGCATAAGAGACGAGGAGGAAAACAACCGTGAACATTCTGCTGATTCTGGCGATCTTCTGGCCTGCGCTTGCGGGGCTGGTCATCTTCCTGACGCCCGGCTGCAAGGAAAACAAGCAGCTGCGCGGCCGCGCGGTCAACGCGGCGCTGGCGGTCGAGCTGGCGCTGACGCTTGCGATGTGCATGGGGCAGGGCACGAAGATGGTGCTGCTGAACATGACCCCGACCCTGCGGATTGAAATGAACGTGGACATGACGGGCTGCATCTTCGCCGTGCTGATGAGCACGATGTGGCTGCTTTCCAGCGTGTTTGCCCGCGAATACATGGGGCACGACGGCAACGAGCGCCTGTATCAGGTGTTCTTCATGTGCGTGCTCTCCGCGCTGATCGGCCAGTGCTACGCCGGTTCGATGGTGACGCTGTACGTGTTCTACGAGCTGATGACGCTGCTCTCCGTGCCGATGGTCGTGCATGAGCGCACGCCGCAGGCCGTCGCCGCCGGCATCAAGTACCTCGTGTACTCGATCTTCGGCGCGATGCTGGGTCTGCTGGGCATCTTCTTCTTCAGCAGCTATCTGGGCACGGTGACCTTCGTGCCGGGCGGCGTGGAGACTGCGGCGAGCGCGCCGAGCGGCCTGCTGCTCATCACGTTCCTGGTCATCATCGGCTTTGGCACCAAGGCGGGCATGTTCCCGATGCACGGCTGGCTGCCGACGGCGCACCCGGTTGCGCCCGCGCCGGCTTCCGCCGTGCTCTCCGGCGTCATCACCAAGGCCGGCGTGCTGGCTGTGCTCCGCGTGATCTATTATCTGGTCGGCGCGGACGTGCTGCGCGGCACGTGGGTGCAGAAGGGCTTTATGACCCTGACGCTCATCACCGTGTTCATGGGCTCGATGCTGGCCTATCGCGAGCCGCTGATCAAAAAGCGTCTGGCGTATTCCACCGTTTCCCAGGTGAGCTATGTGCTCTTCGGTCTGGCCTGCATGGTGCCGACCGCGTTTGAGGGCGCGATGCTGCACGTGGTGGCGCACTCCGTCATCAAGGACGCGCTGTTCCTGTGCGCGGGCGCGTTCATCCACCAGACCGGCAAGACCTATGTGCGCGACCTGCGCGGCATCGGCAAGGAAATGCCGATTACGACCTGGTGCTGGACGATCGCTTCCCTCGGCCTGATCGGCATCCCGCCGACGGGCGGCTTTGTCAGCAAGTGGGAGCTGGCGACCGGCTCTTTGCAGACCGGCCTTGCGGGCTTTGACGTCATCGGCCCGGTGATTCTGATTGTGTCCGCGCTGCTGACGGCGGCGTATCTGCTGCCCGTGACGATCAACGGCTTCTTCCCCGGCAGCGACTATGATTATTCTGGGCTCACCAACAAGGAGGGCGGCAAGCTGATGACCGTGCCGATGATTCTGCTGGCCATCGGCGTGGTTGTGACCGGCGTGTTCGCCCAGCCGCTGATCAACGCGATTGCCGCGGCGGCTGCGTCGGTGCTATAAGGAGTAAGAGAAAGTCATGTTAAGCCTTGCGGTTTTTCTTCCGATTGTGTGCGGTCTGCTGCTGCTTCTGCTGGGCAGGAGGGTCAGCCACCGCGCGCGTCAGATTCTGGTGGAGACGGTGACGGTGGTCACCTCGCTGCTGGTGCTGTTTTGTCTGCTGAACAGGCGGGGGACGGTGTATACGCCGTTCTTCCTGCTGCAAAACCTGCCCATCCGCTTTGCGATTGACGGCGTGGGCAGCGTGTTTACGGCGATTGTCGCCTTCCTCTGGCCGCTGGCCGCGCTCTACGGCTTTGAGTACATGGAGCACGAGGGCGGCGAGAACCATTTCTTCGCGCTCTACACCGTCACCTACGGCGTGACGCTGGGCATTTCCACGGCGGCCAACATCCTGACGCTGTATTTCTTCTATGAATTTCTGACGCTCTGCACGCTGCCGCTGGTCATGCACGGCACACAGAAGCCCTCCGAGCACGCGGGCTACACCTACATGCTCTATTCCTTCTTCGGCGCGGCGCTGGCGTTTATCGGCGTGATGCTGGTGCTGAACTACGGCGACGGCGGCGCGTTTACGATGGGCGGCGTGATGGCGCAGGCGGCGGCCGAGCACCCGACGATGGTGCAGCTGGGCTACCTGTGCGCGTTCCTCGGCTTCGGCGTGAAGGCGGCGGTTTTCCCGTTCCACGTGTGGCTGCCGGAGGCCTCCGTCGCGCCGACCCCGGTGACGGCGCTGCTGCACGCGGTTGCCGTCGTCAAGAGCGGCGTGTTCGCGATCATCCGCGTGACGTATTTCAGCTTCGGCGCGCAGGTGCTGCGCGGCACGGCGGCGCAGAGCATCGCGCTGCTGCTGGCGAGCGTGACGATCGTTTACGGCTCGACGATGGCCGTCAAGGAGCATCACTTCAAGCGCCGTCTGGCGTATTCCACCGTGTCGAACCTGTCTTACATCGTGCTGGCGGCGAGCCTGATGACGCAGAGCGGCCTGACGGCCTCGCTGGCGCACATGCTCTTCCACGCGCTGATTAAGATCACGCTGTTCTTCTGCGCGGGCGCGGTGATGGTAAAGACCGGGCGCACGCAGGTCGAGGATCTGCGCGGCCTCTCCCGCGTCATGCCGTTCACCTGCGCGGTGTATACCGTCGGCGCGATTTCGCTGATGGGCACGCCGCTGCTGCCGGGCTTTGTGAGCAAGTGGCTCATCGGCTCGGCGGCGATTGAGACGGGCACGGCGATGGGCATGGTCGGCGTGGCGGCGCTGCTGATTTCCGCCGTGCTGACGGCCATCTACCTGATGGGCCCGGCGATGTCGATGTATTTCCGCCCGCTGGAGGGCATGGAGAAGGTCGTCAGCTGCGACCCCGGCCTGCGCATGAAGCTGCCGTTTGCGGTGCTGACGGCGGCCATCGTGCTCTGCGGCCTGTTCTCCGACCCGATTATCACGCTGCTGGCGAAGCTCTCCGCCGGCGTGATGTGAAAAAGGGGGAAAACGATATGATGTTGTTGTTTCCGGTGTTTTTCCCGATGGCGGCGGCGGTTTGCAGCTACCTGATCGGTCGAAAGGATAAAAAGCTGCGCGACCATGCCGTGCAGATCTTCTGCCTGATCGAGTTCGCGGTCGCGGCCGCGGCGATGGGGCTTGTCGTTGCGGGAAAAGAGCTTTCCGCCGCGATTCCGGGCTTCTGCGGCTTCGGGCTGAGCTTCCGGCTCGACGGTTTCCGCGCGCTGTACGCGCTGGTGGCGGGCGTGATGTGGCTGATGACCTCGCTGCTTTCCGGCGATTATTTCGCGCATCACTACCGCAACCGCAACCGGTATTATTTCTTCTTCCTGCTGACGCAGGGCGCGACGGTGGGCGTGTTCCTCTCCGCGGATCTGTTCACCACGTTCATCTTCTTTGAAGTGATGAGCTTCACCTCGTACACGTGGGTCGCGCACGACGAAACGCCGGGCGCGATGCGCGCGGCGGAAACGTATCTGGCGGTCGCGATCATCGGCGGCATGGTGATGCTGATGGGTCTGTTCCTGCTGTGGAACGCGGTCGGCACGCTGACGATCTCCGAGCTCTACGAGGCGGCGAAGGCCTGCCCGCGCAAGGGCACGATCTGGGCGGCGAGCATCTGCATCCTCTTCGGCTTCGGCGCGAAGGCAGGCATGTTCCCGCTGCACATCTGGCTGCCGAAGGCGCACCCGGTTGCGCCCGCGCCGGCCTCCGCGCTGCTCTCCGGCATCCTCACCAAGTCCGGCATTTTCGGCGTGATCGTCGTTTCGGCAAACATCTTCCGCGCGAGCACGACGTGGGGCAACATGCTCCTCGTGCTCGGCCTGATTACGATGCTGGGCGGCGCGGTGCTGGCGGTGTTTTCCATCAACCTCAAGCGGACGCTCGCCTGCTCCTCGATGAGCCAGATCGGCTTTATCCTGACGGGCATCGCGATGGGCTGCCTGCTGGGCGAGGAGAACGCGCTGGCGGCGCGCGGCGCGCTGCTCTACATGGTCAACCATTCGCTCTTCAAGCTGGTGCTGTTCATGGCGGCGGGCGTGGTGTATATGAACCTGCACAAGCTGAACCTGAACGACGTGCGCGGATTCGGCCGCAAAAAGCCGATTCTGCACTTTGCGTTCCTGATGGGCGCGGTCGGCCTGATGGGCGTGCCGGGCTTCTCCGGCTACGTCTCCAAGACGCTGATTCACGAGGGCATTGTGGAATACGCCGAGCTGCTCGCGGAGGAGGGCATGGGCGCGCTGGCGCTGCTCTACCGCGGCGCGGAATGGATTTACCTGTTCTCCGGCGGCCTGACCGGCGCGTATATGATCAAGCTCTACATCTGCCTGTTCTGGGAAAAGCACCCGACGCAGCAGATTGCCTACGAGGCGAAAAAGCCGTACATGGGCAAGCGCTCCGCGCTGGCGCTCTTCCTGAGCGCGGCGATTGTGCCGGCGCTGGGGCTCACGCCGAACCTGACGATGGACAAAATCGCGGATATCGCGGGCGGCTTCCTGAACGCGGCCGCGCCCGCGCACGCGGTGCACTATTTCTCGCTGACCAACATCAAGGGCGCTTGCATCTCGCTGGCAATCGGCCTGATCGTGTATCTGCTCTTCATCCGCACGAAGCTGATGAAGAAGGAGAACGGCGTGCGCGAATACGTCGATCTCTGGCCGAGCTGGCTGGATATCGAGGATCGCCTCTATCGCCCGGCGATTGGCGGCCTGCTGGAGCTTGGCGGCCGGTTCGCGGGGCTGGGCAGCGAAACGACGCTGGAAACCTACGTGTATCGCCCGATGATCCGCGCGCTGACGCTGTTCTTCGCGGCGGTGTTCGGCTTCCTCGGCGGCCTGACGGACTTTGTGGCCGACATCATCGCCCGCAAGGTGCTCTCCGCCAGAAGGAAGAAGCCGGAAAACCACGTCGGCAACGCCGTGACCCGCGCCGTCGGCGGCGTGTTCGACGGCATGGTCGAGGGGCTGAACCAGACGGTTCTGCGCGGCCACCAGATCGAGCACCACGCGATGGCGAAAATCTCCGCCGCATGGGACGGCGTGATGGACGCCATCAGCCAGATGAGCCACACGATGAGCTACGGCCTGCTGCTGTTCGGGCTGGGGCTGTGCGTGACGCTGCTGTATCTGATGTTCTATTGAGAATGTGCCCAAAAAGCGCCGTTTTCCTTTTACGGGGAAAGCGGCGTTTTTGCGTGAAAACGGATTGACAGGAAGATTATAAGCCGTTAAAATATAATCTTGTGCAATATGAAATGTTGATGATATGAACCCGTCAGAGAGAGAGGAAGAAAATGGCGAATCCGGCTGAAAACAATGTGAAAAACGAATCTCCCGCGCAGGAGAATAAAATGGGCGTGATGCCCGTCGGCAAGCTGCTCTTTACCATGAGCCTGCCGATTATGATTTCCATGCTCGTGCAGGCGCTCTACAACGTGGTGGATTCCATGTTCGTGGCGCGCGTGAGCGAGAACGCGCTGACGGCGCTGAGCATGGCGTTCCCGATTCAGAACCTGATGATCGCGGTTTCGACGGGTCTGGGCGTCGGCCTGAACGCGGTGCTCTCCCGCGCGCTGGGTGCGAAGGACGAGAAGGGCGTGAACCGCGCGGCGACCAACGGCATCATGCTGCTGTTCATCTGCGGCCTTGTCTTCATGCTCGGCGGCGCGACGATCGTTCGCCCGTACTTTGAAATGCAGACGGATATCGCGGAAATCGTCGAGAGCGGCGTGGATTACACGACCATCGTGATGCTCGGCTCGATGGGCATTTTCATGCAGATCCTCTTTGAGCGCCTGCTGCAAAGCACCGGCCGCACGCTGCTGACGATGGTGAGCCAGGGCGTGGGCGCGATTGCCAACATCATCCTCGACCCGATCTTCATCTTCGGCCTGTTCGGCGTTCCGAAGATGGGCGTTGCGGGCGCGGCGTATGCCACCATCCTCGGCCAGTGGATCGCGGCGGCGATTGGTCTGGTGATGAACATTCGCAAAAACCCGGAGGTCTCCATCAGCATGAAGGGCTTCCGCCCGCACGGCGCGACGATCCGCCGCATCCTCTCCATCGGTATTCCGTCGGTGGTGATGCAGTCCATCGGCTCGATTATGACCTTCCTGATGAACCAGATTCTCATCGCGTTCTCCGCCACGGCGGTAGCGGTGTTCGGCGTGTATTTCAAGCTCCAGAGCTTCGTGTTCATGCCGGTGTTCGGCCTGAACAACGGCACGGTGCCGATTGTGGCGTATAACTTCGGCGCGCGCAGGGGCGACCGCATGCGGCAGACGATCAAGTATTCCATCTGCGCGGCGGTGGCGATTATGATCGTGGGCATGCTGATGTTCCAGTCCATCCCGGATAAGCTGCTGCGCCTGTTCGACGCATCCGAAGAAATGCTGCGCCTCGGCGTTCCGGCGCTGCGCATCATCTCGATCAGCTTCCCGCTGGCGGGCTTCGGCATCGGCGCGGGCTCGGTGTTTCAGGCGCTGGGCTTCAGCGTGTATTCCATGATTATTTCGCTGATTCGTCAGCTCGTGGTGCTCATCCCGTGCGCGTATGCCATCGGCCGGGTGACGGGCGACGTGACGGGCGTGTGGTGGGCGTTCGTGATCGCGGAGCTGGTTTCGCTGACGGCCAGCGCGCTGTATCTGCGCCGCGTGAACCGCGACGTGATCCGCACCCTCTGATTTAACCCCAAAATCAAAAAGGCTGTTCTTTCTCAAAAAGAAAGAGCGGCCTTTTTTCTGTAAAAATATGAATGGAGAAAAAGCGCATCGGGCGGTTATCCCGCCAGCTTGACGGAGACAAAGACCGCGATTGCAAAAATCGCCAGCACGGCCAGCGCCAGATAGGGCGCGAGTTTGTCAAAGCCGATACAGAAATCGTGAATCCTGTTTTCCACGCCGACGCTGCGCTCGGCAAAGCGCGCATAAATTTCGTCGCTCATGGCATCGGCGTCGCTTTCGTCGAATAGAATGGAAGAAACGGCTTCCCGCGCCGAATCGGCTTTCGGTGTGGAAGAACAGGCAAAATGCGCGGCGGATTTTCCGGCGATTTTCGCGATTTCCGCTTCCGAAAATCCGGCGTGAGCAAGGCAAAACGCTCCGCGCTGGGCGAGCGGCAGCTTCAGGAACACACATAAATTGTCCGTGACGGGAAACGGGAGGGACATGCCCTCGAGCGTCTTTCTGCCGGGAAGGCGGCGCATCCTTCGGCCGAAGTAATCGACGCAGAGGGTGAAGCCGCTTGAAAAAAGCAGGAATTTTGCGTCGTTTTCTTTGATTTGTGGGTCTTTGGCCGCGCCAAGACGTAAGAAAGTTTTGAACGCCAGATTTCGCGCGTCCTTGTCGTTTTCACTCATCGCAAAGCAGAGGCGGCGGATATCCGGATACCAGCGGGAAAAGAAATCGTCAAACCCCTCACAAACTGCATGCATGATTCAAACCCCTTTCGCAATATGCAATTAAACTCATGTTCATGCGCTTTAACGTGAAAATAGGAATTTTTTGAAATTAAGACTTGCAAATTAAAAAAGCGCGTGCTATAATCCGATTATAATACTATTTCTCGTCTAAAATATAGATAGAATCCATTTTCTGCCCGTGATGCT
>UQNM01000051.1 GCA_900542395.1 uncultured Eubacteriales bacterium | reverse complement strand
ATCTCGACGCCGCACGCCGCGTCTCCGGCAACGGATTTTACTATCTCATGGGCGACATTGCCCGCCTGCACGAGGCCGTGCTGGCCTACGCGCGCGATTTCATGATCGGCAAGGGCTTTACCTACTGCATCCCGCCGTTCATGATCCACGGCAACGTGGTCGAGGGCGTCATGAGCCAGAACGACATGGACGCCATGATGTACAAGATCGAGGGCGAGGACCTCTACCTCATCGGCACGAGCGAGCATTCGATGGTCGGCCGCTTCATCGGCGAAATTCTGCCCGAGAGCAGCCTTCCCCAGACGCTCACGTCCTACTCCCCGTGCTTCCGCAAGGAGAAGGGCTCGCACGGCATCGAGGAGCGCGGCGTTTACCGCATCCACCAGTTCGAAAAGCAGGAGATGATCGTCGTCTGCAAGCCGGAGGATTCGATGACGTGGTATAACCGCCTCTGGCAGAACACCGTCGATTACTTCCGCTCGCTGGATATTCCGGTTCGGACGCTGGAGTGCTGTTCCGGCGATCTGGCCGACCTGAAGGTGAAGAGCTGCGACGTCGAGGCTTGGAGCCCGCGCCAGAAGAAGTATTTCGAGGTGGGAAGCTGCTCCACGCTGGGCGACGCGCAGGCGCGCCGTCTGGGCATCCGCGTCAAGGGCAAGGACGGCAGCAAGTACTTCGCCCACACGCTGAATAACACCTGCGTGGCGCCGCCCCGTATGCTGATTGCGTTCCTGGAGAATAACCTCAATGAGGACGGCTCCATCCGTATTCCCGCGCCGCTGCGCCCGTATATGGGCGGCAAGGAAGTCCTTGTGCCGGCGAAGTAAGAAAAATCAATCGAATTAAAATGGGCTGTCAAGCTAACAAACTTGACAGCCCATTTTGGTGCTCGAAAAACTCAGTGATGGATCACGTCCGCCGCGGCCTGAATCCGCCGGAGGACAGCCTGCCCCGCATCGCCGGTCAGATAAGCGTAGGTCGTCTCCGGCACGAGCGGGCGAATCGCTTCGATATGGCCGTCGTGGATGAGCTGACGAACGTGCGACGCGCTGATGGCCTCGCCCTGCGCCTGCGCGCGGGGGATGACGACCAACTCAACGCCCGCCTTGGGCAGAACCGCCGCAAGCGCTTCGTTATACAGGCTCGTCGTGTGGGAGAACGGTTCCTCGCCGACGTAGCGCCGCGTCAGATTCAGCGCGGCCGCAATGCGGGTGAAGAGCGTCGCGTCCAGCTCGGCGTGGGTGCGGGTAACGACGTCCGCATCCTTTAGGAAATAGGAAGGGAACGTCGCGGAGGAAATCATGTAGCTGCCGGAGGAAACGACCGAAACGTTGCCGTATTTCGCGCAGGCGGCCTTGACCATCGCCATGCGATCCGAATACGGCACGAGCGAGCGGTCCTCGCTGAGCACGAACAGCACGACGCGCTCGTTTTCCTTCGCCGCGCGCGCCACCAGCGTCTCGTGGCCGAGGGTGAAGGGGTTCGCGTTCATCACCAGCGCCGCGCCGGGGCGCTCGCCCGCATAGGGCGCAAGGCTTTTCAGGTAGCGCGAAAAGCCGTCGCGCCGGTTTTCCATGAACACGAGGCGGCCGTCCACGCGCGCGATTTCCGTAAAGCCCAGCGGCGCAAAGAACTTCGCGCTGTCCACCTTCGTGTATAGAAACAGGTGCGTGTGGCCGCGCTCAATCTGTGCCTGAACCAGGTGCGCGACGATCACGGCCATCAGCCCTTCGCCGCGATGCGCGCCATCCACGGCGAGGCAGCGCAGCGTGTTTTCAAACAGCGAGCCCGTGGCGATCATCTGCCCGTCGTCGTCGTAAATCGCAGCGGAATAGGTCAGGTTTCGGTCGCGCTCGATGCCCTCGCGCGCGAGCAGCGCGTCCATCTGCGCCATGGCGCGCTTGTTGGAAGGGGAAATCGGAACGGCGAAATATTCATCCATCATGGCGGCATCTCCTCAAATCAACTCAATAGCCTGATTATACCATGAAACGCCGAAAAGGGATAGAGAAAAGCGGGCGGCTTGCGCGGCGGGCATAATTCTGATAAAATAAAGGTCAAAATGCGGGCGAAAGCGCAAAACGGAGGATAAAGCAATGGCCGAACGGGTGACGGTATCCGATATGATGGACGCAAGGGAGGCACGCGCGCAGGCGCAGCGGGCGCTGCTGGCGCGGTATCCCGGCGCGTCGGTGGTGTGTCTGTGCATGAATATTGCCGGGGCGATCAAGCGGACGGAGAACATCGAGCGCGCGTTTGCGTGGGGCTTGCGGAACGTGAAGGCGGTGCTTGCGCCCTGCGAAACGCTGTTTGACGCGGCCATCCACGAAAAGACGGGGCCGGAGGCGATGCTCTGCGTTCGCGCGGACGCGCGGGCAATCAAGCGGCGGCTCTGCGCGCTGGAGGACGGCGAGGCGCTGGGGCGACTGCTGGATATCGACGTGATCGCGCCGGACGGCGGCAAGATCTCGCGGACGGAGATCGGCCTGCCCGCGCGGCGCTGTCTGCTCTGCGGCAACCCTGCGCCGGTCTGCGCGAGAAGCCGCGCGCACAGCGCGGACGCGCTGTTTGAAAAGGCGAACGCAATCATCGACGCGCACTTTGAAACGGCGTTTGCGAAGCGGACGGCGGAAAACGCCCAGCGCGCGCTGCTCTTCGAGGTGGCGGTGACGCCCAAGCCGGGGCTGGTGGACAGGCACAACGCGGGCGCGCACCGGGATATGGACGTCTTCACATTCATCGACAGCGCGTGCGCGCTCAGGCCGTATTTTGAAACCTGTGCGCGCATCGGCCTTGCGCACCGGGGAAAAGACGCGCAGGCGTGCTTTGACGCGCTGCGCGTGCCGGGGCTTTTGGCGGAGGACGCCATGCGCCGCGCGACGGGCGGCGTGAACACGCACAAGGGCGCAATTTTTTCGCTGGGCATCGCCTGCGCGTCGCTGGGCATGGGCTACGGCGCGCCGCTCCGCGTGCATGAAACGCTGGCGCGCTGCGGCGAGATGACCGGCGCGCAGATGCGCAGGGAGCTGGAGGCGGCGAAAGCCGGACAGGCGCGCACCTTCGGCGAGGCGATTTACCAAAAGGCGGGCGTGGGCGGCGTTCGCGCGGAGGCGGCGAGCGGGTTTGCGAGCGTGCGCGAAATCGCCCTGCCGAGGCTGAACGCGGGGCTGAAGGCCGGGCTTTCGCTCAACGACGCGGCGCTCTGCGCGCTGACCGCGCTGATGGCCGACACGCAGGACACGAACGCCGTTCGCCGTGGCGGCGAGGCGGGCGCGGCGGCGATGCGCGAGACGGCGCGGGTGCTGGACGGCGAAATTGCGGCGGCGCTGGAAGCGGGCGAGATGAAACAAAAAATCGGCCGGCTCAAAGAGAAGCTGACCGATTGGGACGGACAAATGAGCGCGGCGGGAATCAGCCCCGGCGGATGCGCGGATCTGCTGGCGATGGCGCTGTTGATGGCGTTTTGCGAAAGGGACGCGGCGGAGGCCTGAGGCGCGGGTTGCCGTTAGCCCAGGATCATCGCTTCCAGCGCTTTGGCGGCGATGCTCAGCGCCTGCCCGCTTCGGCGCGCCATCAGAAGCTGGCGGGGCGGAATGGTTTCCGCGAGCGTCAGCCGTCCGATTTCGCCCTTTTGCAGCGCGGGCGCGGCGAAGGCTTCCGGCAGGAACGCCACGCCGAGGTCAAGCCGCACGAGCGGGAGAATCTGGTCGGACGTGGCGACCTCGATATCCGGCGAGAACGCCGCGCCGTTTTCGGCGAACAGGTTATACGCAAAAGCGTAGCTCGCCGTTTCGCGCCCAAGGCTGATGAAGGGATAGGCCGAAAGATCGGCAAGCGTCAGTCTTTGGCCGCACAGGTGCATCAGCGACGGGCCGCAGACGGGCACCTCCTCGAATTGGCCGAGCGGCTCGATGTGCAGGCCGCCTGTGTCCGCCGTGGGAGAGGTGACGACGGCGACGTCCACCAAGCCGTTGCGCAGCGCGGAAAACGCCTGCGGCGTGGAATGGTTGGCGATGCGCAGGCGAATCCCCGGATGAGCGCGGTGGAACGCGCCGAGCACGGGCAGAAGAAAGCCGTGCAGCGCCGTTTCGCTCGCGCCGATGGAGACCACGCCGCTTTGCAGGCTGCGGTCGCTGGCCAGCTCCTCCTCGCCCGCCTGAATCTGCTCGCAGGCGACGGAGACGCGCGCAAACAGCTTCTCGCCCTCCGGCGTGAGCACCGCGCCGCGATTGCTGCGCACAAAGAGCGTACAGCCGAGCGCCGATTCCAGATTGCGGATGGTTCGGGTGAGGTTGGGCTGGCTGGACAGCAGCGCCCCGGCGGCTTTGGTGAAGCTGCCGAGCCGAGCGACGGTGTAGAAAACGCGATAGGCATCGTAGCTGATGAGCATGGGGACAGCTCCTTCCGTTGGGGAGACGAACTCCTTCCGTCACGGCTTTGCCGTGCCAACCTTCGGCGTTTTCCATCGTCAAATTCCGCCACTGGCGGTGACGCTGGAAAACGTCCCTCTGAGAGGGAGGTCTTTTTGGGGGATGGCTCCTTCTATTTCGGTTAACGCCGCGAACTCCTTCCGTCACGGCTTCGCCGTGCCAACCTTCCTCTAGGAGGAAGGTCTTTTTTGCGGAGGGAAGTTTTTTAGGATGGCGTGGATATGCGGTATTGATATAGAGAGAATATCATTTATATATTTTTCATATTGACGCATTTGTAGTATAGTCGGAGCGTTGGGCATTGTCAAGCCCTGCGCTCGGACGAGGAGGGATTCATATGAACGATATGATTATTTGCATCGGCAGACAATATGGAAGCGGCGGCCGCGAAATCGGCGAAAAGCTGGCGGCGCGGCTGGGCGTGACCTGTTACGATAAGCTGCTGCTCAAGCAGGCGGCGAAAGAAGGCGGCGTTTCGCTCGGCGAGGTGGAGCGGCAGGATGAAAAGCCCGTCAGCGCCAGCGCGTTTCTCTCGGGCAACGTGTTTGCGGACAGCGCGAGCATCGGCGGCGCGTTCTATTCTCAGAGCCAGCTCGTCTACGACGCGGAAAAGAAGGCCATTTTGGACGCTGCGGACAAGGGCGGCTGCGTCATCATCGGCCGCTGCGCCTCTTCGCTGCTGAGGAATCGCAAGAACGTGCTCTCCGTGTTCATCTACGCGGATGAAGCGGATCGCGTCGCGCGGATCGCCAGCCGCAACCGGCTTGACGAGCCGCAGGCGCGCGCCAGAATGCGCAAGACGGATCGCATGCGCAGGCGTTACTTTGATTTTTATGCTGATACGCAGTGGGGCGACCCGGAAAGCTACGACGTAATGCTCTCCAGCAGCTATTACGGCGTGGATGGATGCGTCGAGATGATCTGCAAAAGCCTGCAAATGAAGGGGAACAGCCATGAATAAGGATTTGACGGTCGGCGATCCGGCCAAGGTGCTTTGGAAATTCTGCCTGCCGCTTTTCGGCAGCATCATCTTTCAGCAGCTCTACAACATCGCGGATAGCTTTGTTGCGGGCAAATTCATCGGCGAAAACGCGCTGGCCGCCGTCGGCAACAGCTACGAGATCACGCTGATCTTCATCGCGTTCGCCTTCGGCTGCAACATCGGCTGCTCAGTCATCGTCTCCCAGCTCTTCGGCGCGAGGAAGCTGGGCGAAATGAAAACGGCGGTCTATACGACGTTCATCTCGAGCGCGGTCGTCTGCGCGGCGCTGATGCTCGCGGGCACGCTGGGCTGCGACGGCCTGCTGCGGCTCATCAACACGCCGGAAAACGTGTTTGCGGATTCCAAGCTCTATCTGGATATCTACATCCTCGGGCTGCCGTTCGTGTTCTTTTACAACGTGGCGACGGGCATCTTCTCCGCGCTGGGCGATTCCAAAACGCCGTTTATCTTTCTGGCCGCGTCCTCGACGAGCAACATCTTCATGGATATCCTGTTCGTCACCGCGTTTAAGATGGGCGTGGCGGGCGTGGCGTGGGCGACGTTCCTCTGCCAAGGCGTGAGCTGTGTGCTGGCGGTGCTCTTTGTGCTGCGCCGCCTGCGGGGCGTGGAGACGGACGAAAAAAGCGCGCTGTTCTCCTTCCCGCTGTTTTTCCGCATCGCGGCGATTGCCGTGCCGAGCATCCTGCAGCAGAGCTTCATCTCCGTCGGCAACATCGTCATTCAGGGCGTTATCAATTCGTTCGGCTCGGGCGTGATGGCGGGCTACTCTGCCTCCGTCAAGCTCAACAACCTCGTGATTACCTCGCTGACGACGCTGGGCAACGGCATATCCAACTTCACGGCGCAGAACATCGGCGCGGGCAAGATGGAGCGCGTGCGCAGCGGCTTCAAGGCCGGGCTGAAACTCGTGTGGATGCTCTGCCTGCCGATTGTCGCGCTGTATCTGCTCGGCGGGCGGATGCTGGTGAACATCTTTATGAACGAGCCGAGCGAGGCCGCGATGGCCTCCGGCGTGCAATTCCTGCGGATCGTATCGCCGTTCTACTTCGTGGTCTCCTGCAAGCTGGTCTCCGACGGCGTTCTGCGCGGCGCGGGGCTGATGAAGGAATTCATGGCTGCGACGTTCACGGATCTCATCCTCCGCGTCGGGCTGGCCGTCGTGCTCTCCAAGGCGCTGGGCGCGGTCGGCGTGTGGTGCGCGTGGCCCATCGGCTGGAGCATCGCAATGGTGATGTCCGTGATCTTCTATCGCCGCGGGCCGTGGGAAAAGGCATAACGCCGTCACAGCGGGCGGACGTTCCCCGTCTTCAAATAATCTTCAATACAATCGCATAGATCGGCGAGCAGCTCGGGCATATCCAGCGGCTCGTCTTTCTTTTCGCCCGCCGGAATGGGCGTGGTGATCCACTCCGGAAAGACATTCGAGCTGAGATGCAGATAGCGCCCGCTGCGGCTTCTGTAAAGATAGACGTATTCATCCCGCGCGTTCGGCCCCCAGATCATCGCATCGCTGCCGATGGTCTTGATGCGCCCGAGAAAGGGCTTGCCCAGCGGGGTATCGACCGCGGCGAAGGCCGCATAGAGGGAAGCGACGGTCACGCCCTGCGGGCAGGCGAGCTGCTTTTGATCCGGGCAGTTGCGGTTGACGCTCTGCGGCGAGGCGGTGATGCACAGCGTCAGCCCCGCGATGAGCAGCAGCGTGCCGAGGACGACCGAATCCCGAACGATCAAAACCAGCCCCAGCGCGCCGAGCAGAATGCCTCCGACGCGGCACAGGAAATAGCGCGCTTTGCCGCGCCCATCCAGCGCGGCAATTTCCGCGAGCTCATCCTGCACCCACCAGACGGCATACTCCGCCCAAGTCGGCGCGTCCTCCGGCGCGACGCCATCCCGAAGAAGGCGCACCGTGTCGCGGACGCAGGTGTATATCCACCAGACCATCGCGATAAACGACAGCGGGAGCGCCAGCCAGATGCAGATGGTCGCAATCAGACCGTCGCCCGTCCGGTTGGTGATATCCAGCGTCAGCAGAAAAAACAAAACGGCGTAGAGCACAAAGCGAAGCCGCTTGAGGCAAACCCTGCCCAACATCCCAAAATCCCCCTCTCAAATGAATCGAATGTCCTTCGATTCGACGGCACGCGGCGGTTTCAGCCCGCTTATTTTTTGCCTTTTGGATTGCCGTTGGCATATTCGCACCATGCGCGCAGGGTGCAGCTTTCGCAGGCAGGCTTTCGGGCGGCGCACACGCGGCGGCCGTGATAGATCAGCCAGTGGTGCGCGCGGCTCCATTGGCTCTGCGGGATGTTTTGCATGAGCTGATGCTCGGTTTTGAGCACGTCGGGCGCATCGGCCAGCCCCAGCCGGTTGGCGACGCGGAAGACGTGCGTATCCACGGCGATGGCGTCCGCGCCGAACGCACAGCTCATCACGACGTTCGCCGTCTTGCGCCCCACACCGGGCAGGGATTCCAGCGCGTCGTGGTCGGCGGGCACCTCGCCGCCGAAGCGGGCAGTCAGCTCCCGCGCCATCAGCACGAGGTTTTTGGCCTTGTTGTGAAACAGGCCGCAGGTCTTGATGATCGGCTCGATCTCCGCCGGTTCGGCCTTCGCCAGCGCCGCCGCGTCGGGATAGGCGGCAAAGAGCGCGGGCGTGACCATATTCACCTTGACGTCCGTGCACTGGGCGGAGAGCATCACGGCGACGAGCAGCTCAAACGGATTGGCGAAGTGCAGCGCGGGCCGCGCGTCGGGGTACAGCCGCGCCAGCTCGGCAAGAATCAGGCGGTTTTGTTCTTCTCTGTCCATGGCGATTGTCCTTCGATGTGCTGAATTTTGAAAGAATACGCAAAGAACCGTAAATAAAAAGTGTGCCGCCGGTCAGCTTGCACCCTGATCGGCGGCTTTTTGCTCTGAAACACGAGCGGGAGAACCGATTCGAGACGGCTCTTCGTCTACCTGCATTATACCCCAAAGGCAGCCTCGTGTCAACGCGCGGGGATGCTTTTATATGGGTTTTTCAACCAGCGGCGTGAGCGTCAGGCGGCGTGTGCCATAGCCCTCCACGCGGTAAAAACCGATCAGCGCGCCGGGGGATAGGCGGCGATAGACCTGCATCACCTGCGGGGTCTGTGCAAGGTCAAACCGAACGGACAGCCCGCAGCCGATGGCGACCTCGCGCGGCGTGGCGATTACCCCGGCGGATAGACCGGCGCGGTGCAGCGCGTCCTCCATGCGCAGCACCTGCGTGCGCGAACGGAAGGCGGCGAGCCCAAAGGAATCATTCATGCGCGGTTCCTCCTCTCATATACTCCACTGTATGAGCGGGCGGGAGCGGCGGTGAGAGAAAGGGGAATGGGCTTGATTTATCTGGATAACGCGGCGACGAGCTGGCCAAAGCCGCGCTGCACGGTGCAGGCGATGGCGCGGGCGCTGGAGGAAAGCGGGGCAAATCCGGGGCGCGCGGGGCATCGGCTTTCGCTGGAGGCGGGGCGGATTGTCGAGCGATGCAGGCAGGCGCTGGCCGACATGCTGGGCGAGACGGACGCGAGCCGCGTCGCCTTTGCGCAGAACGCGACCGACGCGCTGAATATGGCGATTCACGGCGCGGTGCGAACCGGCGACCACGTGGTATCCACGCTGATCGAGCACAACTCCGTGCTGCGCCCGCTTTCGGAGCTGGCCAGAAGCGGCGTGATTACGCTGACGCTCGTGCCGCCGGACGCGGACGGGCGGATGGACGCGCGGGAGATCGAGCGCGCGCTGACCGCGCGGACGCGGCTGGTCGCGATGACGCACACTTCCAACGTGCTGGGGCTGGAGCAGGACGTCTCGGCGGTCGGCGCGGTGTGCCGTCGGCGGGGTGTTCTCTTTCTGGTGGACGCGGCGCAGACGGCGGGTCATCTGCCGCTGGAGCCGAAAAAATGGGGCTGCACCATGCTGGCCATTCCGGGGCACAAGGGGCTGCTCGGCCCGCACGGCACGGGCGCGCTCTGGGTCGCGGACGGGGTGACGCTCGCGCCGCTTCGGCAGGGCGGGACGGGTTCGGCCTCCGAAAGCATGTTTCAGCCCAGAATAATGCCCGACAGTCTGGAGAGCGGGACGCTCAATCTGCCGGGCATTGCGGGTCTATATGCGGGGATGCGGTTTGCGCTGGCGCATCAGCAGGAGGCGCGCGAAACGACGGCCGCTCTGTGCGGTATGATGCGCGACGCGCTGCGGGAGATGGCCGGCGTTCGGGTGTACACGCGGGCGGATGCGTCGCTGCTCAGCTTCAACGTGGCGGGAATTGCCTCGCAGGTCGTCGCCTCGGCGCTGGATGAGCAGGGCATCGCGGTGCGCGGCGGGCTGCATTGCGCGCCGGGGGTGCACCGGTTTTTGGGCACGCTGAACATCGGCGCGGTGCGCGTCAGTCCGGGGCTGATGAACACCGCGGCGGAGGCGGGAAAGCTGATTGACGCGGTTTGGAAAATCGCGAAGGCGCGTTAGTTCTCGGCGTTTTCCATGGCGGAGAAGAGGGCGACGATGGCATCCACCTCGTCGCGAAGCTCGGTCATCGAGCCGGTGAGGACGTTGCCGGCCTGCAGGCGCTGCTCGGCGGTATCCAGCGTGGCGATGCAGGCGGTGAGCATGGAGCCATCGACGATGACGGTTCCCGCGCCGTAGATGTTGGCGGCCAGTGTGTTGAGGCATTGCAGCGCGTAAATGTGGCTGCGGACGTTGGAAAGCAGGGTCATGGTGTTGGTGCCGCTGGACTGTGTGAGGCGGTAGACGGCGGTTTGCGCCTCGTTGGCCTCGTTGGTGGCGCGCGCCATCAGCGCGTCGCTGGTTGTGCGGCTGACGCCGGAAGCATGCAGATAGGAAACCGTTACGCCGATGAGCGCAATCGCCAGAACGAAGACGACAACGCTCAGGATGCGGACGGTTTTCTGCGCCTTGCGGCGGCCTGCGCCGGTTTGAAACGAATACATAAACAACCTCCTTGTTCAAAGAGAAAAGAGCTTTGTCACGCAAAACCATTATAGCACATCATTCGAATGGGGTAAAGGGGCGAAAAAATCGCCGGTTTTAAGCGAAAAGTGGAGTACAAAGATTTGAAACCGTCGAAATGTGTATAAAAGTGGAGAATCACGCCCAAATCCGGGCGGGGACTTGAACAGAAGCGGGCTTGTAGCGTATAATAGAAAAAAGACGGCTGAACAAGCAGCCATACGGGAGGAAAAGAGATATGCCGATGAACATTGCCATCGACGGCCCGGTGGGCGCGGGGAAATCCTCGATCGCCGATCAGGTGGCGCAAAGGCTTCATATTCTGCATCTGGACACGGGCGCGATGTATCGCACCGTCGCGCTGTACATGCTCCGAAACGGGATCGACCCGCAGGATGAGCAGACGGTCTCCGCGCGCTGCGGCGAGGCGGATGTGCGCGTGGCGTATCGGGACGGCGCGCAGCGGACGATGCTGGGCGGGGAGGACGTGAGCGACCTGATCCGCACGGGCGAGGTTTCCGCCGCGGCGAGCGCCATTTCCAAATGGCCGACGGTTCGCCGCCGCATGGTGGCCGCGCAGCGCGAAATCGCCGCGACGGCGGACATGCTGATCGACGGCCGGGACATCGGCACGCGGGTGCTGATCGACGCGCCGGTGAAGATCTTTTTGACGGCTACGCCGGAGGAACGCGCCCGCCGCCGCTATCGCCAGCAGATCGAGAAGGGCGACATGACGCCTTACGAGCAGGTGCTCGCCGAGCTGAACGCCCGCGACGCGCAGGACATGAACCGCGAAACCGATCCGCTTCGGCAGGCGGAGGACGCCGTGCTGGTGGATTCCACAAACATGACGCCCGAGCAGGTGGTCGATGCGATTATCGCCGTGGTGGAGGACGTATATGGAAAACGAGCGTAACGCGCAGGCCGCCGCGCAGCCCGCGGAAGAAAAGAAGCCCGTGGAGGAGAAGAAGCCGGGTTACCCGATGCACAAGCGCAAATACACGCCGCTGTACACGATCATCGTGTTCCTGTACGGGCTGCTGGTGAAGCTGCTGTTCTTTATGAAGATCGAGGGCAGGGAAAACGTGCCCAAGGATCGCAACTGCATCCTGATGGGCAACCACCAGTGCCTGCTCGACCCGGTGACGCTGGCGCTGTGCGTGCCGGACAGAGAAATTCACTTCATGGGCAAAAAAGAGCTGTTTGAAAACAAGGCGCTCGGCTGGGCGTTCCGGCAGGTGCACGGCTTCCCGGTGGATCGCGGCAACATGGATATGGGCGCGATCCGCACGGCGATGGGCGTGCTCAAGGCGGGCGAAACGCTGGGCATTTTCCCGGAGGGCACGCGGAGCAAGAGCGGGCATATGCTGCCGCTGCTGGGCGGCGCGTCGCTGCTGGCGCTCAAGAGCGGCTGCGACGTGGTGCCGGTGTACATCGAGGGCCATTACAAGCCGTTTCGGCGCATGGTGGTGCACGTCGGCACACCGATTGAGATGGCCGACCTGCGCGCCGGGCGCATGAACAAGGAAACCTGCGATGCGCTGACCGAACGCATGGAGGCCGCCTTTGCCCGGCTGAGCGGCGGAAAATCGCTTCCGCCCGCGGAAAAAACGCCGGCATAAGCGGGGTTAAGGCAGGAAAGACCGGCGCGCGGAAAAATATTTTCAAAAAAATTTGAAAATTCGCCGCGCTTCGGCAGGAAAAACGAAAAAGACCTAGAATGAATAAAGATGGGCAATATGGAGTAATGGGTCAAAAGGCCCTCTGAAAGCGGGAGCAGGTGCGTATGGAACTCACAATCGGAGAGCATGCCGGGTTTTGCTTCGGCGTGCGGCGCGCGGTGCTCAAGGCTTTCGAGTGTGCCGAAAAGCAGCTCCCCTGCGTGACGCTGGGGCCGCTGATCCACAATCCGCAGGAGGTTGAGCGCCTGCGCCGCGCGGGCATCCGCAGCGTGGAGACGCTCGACGAGGTGAAGCCGGGCGAGACGGTGATAATCCGCAGCCACGGCGTAACGCCGGACGTCTATCGCCAATGCGAGGCGCGCGGGATTCCCGTGATCGACGCGACCTGTCCCCACGTGGCGCACATCCACCAGCTCGTGCGGCAATACAGCGAGCACGGCGACGCGGTGGTGATCGTCGGCGAGGCGGATCACCCGGAGGTGGTCGGCATCGCGGGCTGGGCGCGCGGAAGGGTTTTCATTCTGCCCGACGCGCAGGCCGCCGAACAGGCGGAGCTGCCGCGAAAAGCGCTGGTTGTCGCGCAGACGACAATCCGGCGGGATCGTTTTGACTCGGTTTTGCAGGTGCTCAGGCGGCGCGTGCCCGACCTGACGGAGCGCATTACCATTTGCGCGGCGACCAGCCAACGCCAGCAGGAGGCGGAAAAGCTCTCCGGTGAGGCGGATGTGATGGTGGTCGTCGGCGGCAGGAACAGCTCCAACACGCAGAAGCTGCTGGAGACATGCCGCCTGCGCTGCGAGCGATCCGTTCTGGTGGAAACGCCGGAGGATGTGCCGCCCGATCTGGCCGAAGCGGATGACCGTGTGGCCCTGACGGCCGGAGCGTCCACCCCGCAGTGGCTGCTCGAACAGGTGCGCGCGCGCATCGAGGAAAACGCGAAAACAAGATAAAGTCACGCAAAAAACAAATCTGTGTTTCCCGGTGGTCCCCGCCGCCGTGATTCAATAAAGTATGTATCATCGCCGGCCAAGCCGGATAGAGATACTTGAGGAGGTTGTACCCGCATGAACGACATGGAAAAGAATCAGGTTTCCGAGAGCGAAGACTTTGCCGCGATGCTCGAGGAAACGATGGTCAAGTTCCGCCCCGGTCAGGTTGTTAAAGGTGTTGTCGCCCAGGTGAGCGACGACGGTGTTGTCGTGAGCATTCCCGGTAAGGCTGACGGTTTCATCAAGAAGAATGATCTGGTGACCACCGACTGCAAGGTGGACGACGAGATCGAGGCTGAGGTCGTCAAGCTCAACGATGGCGAAGGCTACGTGCTCCTTTCCGAGCGCAAGGTCATGGCCACCAAGAACTGGGAGAAGCTCGTTGCCGAATACGACGAGGGCGCCTATGTGGAGGCTACGGGTCGTGAGGCCGTCAACGGTGGCCTGATCGCCGACGTGATGGGCGTTCGTGCGTTCATTCCGGCTTCTCACCTGTCCCGCCGCTTCGTCGAGAACATCGGCGAGTTCGTGGGCAAGACGATGACCGTCAAGATCATCGAGGTGGACAAGGCGAAGAAGCGCATCGTCGCCAGCCGCAAGGCC
Organism: uncultured Eubacteriales bacterium; assembly: GCA_900542395.1. GTDB lineage: Bacteria > Bacillota > Clostridia > Christensenellales > Aristaeellaceae > Ventricola. Next base: position 2,763 of record UQNM01000051.1, on the reverse strand, counting down.
TATCTGCTCGACGAGAAGAAGAAGGCTTGGGAGAAGATCGAGAAGGATCAGGTCGTGACCGGCATCGTTCGCCGCCTGACCGACTTCGGTGCGTTCGTGGACATCGGCGGCGTGGATGGCCTCATCCATGTGACCGATCTGGCCTGGCATCGCGTGAAGCATCCGTCCGAGGTCGTGACCCCGGGTCAGGAAGTGACCGTGAAGATCATCGGTGTGGACAAGGAAAAGGAGCGCATCCAGCTCAGCCTGAAGGCGCTTCAGCCGCAGCCGTGGGACGTGGCCGAGGAGAAGTATCCGGAAGGCTCCATCGTCGAGGGCAAGGTTGTCCGCATCACCACCTTCGGCGCGTTTGTGGAGCTGGAGCCGGGTCTGGACGGCCTGGTGCACATCTCCCAGTGCGCGCTCAAGCGTATCGCCAAGGTTGAGGACGCGGTGCAGGTCGGCCAGACCGTGCGCGTGAAGGTTCTCAAGGTGGACAAGGAAGCCAAGCGCATCAGCCTGTCCATCCGCGAGGCGCTCACCGAGGAAGTCGATTACAACGCCGAGGTGCAGGGTCTGGACTTTGACGATCTGGGCGATGCTCCGGCCGACGACGCTGAGTAATCCCAATCGAAGACGCATCAAAACGCCGCATGGGTTTGCCCGTGCGGCGTTTTTGCCAAAAGCCCAAAAAGACATTTGGACGGCTTGTTTGCATCGTTCATCCGTTTTGAATTGACTTTTGGGTATCTTCATTGTATGATGAAGCCATCATAAATCGGGACGCATTTGTCCCTGAAAGGATTATGCTATGCACGAGAAGAAAAACCCCAACAGGCCGTTGATCGTCTATTACATCATCGCGCTCGTCGTGGTGATGCTGCTCAACGCGCTGCTTTTCCCGCAGATTGAGCGATACAGCGTCAAGCAGGTTGATTATTCCGAATTTCTCTCGATGCTCGAAGACGGAAAGGTTAAATCTGTCGAGATTAACGATACGCAGATCGCCTTCACCCCGGTCGAGCAGATTCAGGATGGCAAGGCTACCTATTACACCACCAACCGCGTGACGGCGGACGACAAGCTGGTCGAGCGCCTGCTGGCGGCGGGCGTGGAATTTGGTCAGGTTGTGCCGGAGGAAATGAGCCCGATCATCTCGTTCCTGGTCTCGTGGGTGCTGCCGCTGGTCATTTTCTACGGCCTCGGCTCGTTCATGTTCCGCAAGATGAGCCAGCGCATGGGCGGAAACACCATGAGCTTCGGCAAATCCAACGCCAAGATCTACGTCGAGGCGCAGACCGGCAAGACGTTTGACGACGTGGCCGGCGAGGACGAGGCCAAGGACGCGCTCAAGGAGATCGTCGATTTTCTGCATGATCCGCAGAAATACCGCGATATCGGCGCGAAGCTGCCCAAGGGCGCGCTGCTCGTCGGCCCTCCCGGCACGGGCAAAACGCTGCTGGCGAAGGCCGTCGCGGGCGAGGCGAAGGTGCCGTTCTTCTCGATTTCCGGCTCGGAATTTGTGGAGATGTTTGTCGGCATGGGCGCGGCGCGCGTGCGCGACCTGTTCAAGCAGGCGGGCGAGAAAGCGCCGTGCATCGTCTTCATCGACGAAATCGACGCCATCGGCAAGCGCCGCGACAACGCGGGCATGGGCGGCAACGACGAGCGCGAGCAGACGCTCAACCAGCTGCTCACCGAGATGGACGGCTTTGACGCGGGCAAGGGCGTCGTCATTCTGGCGGCGACCAACCGCCCGGAGATTCTGGACAAGGCGCTGCTGCGTCCGGGTCGTTTCGACCGCAGAATCCCCGTCGAGCTGCCCGATCTGGCGGGGCGCGAGGCGATTCTCCGCGTGCACGCCAAGGACGTGAAGACCGAGCCGAACATCGATTATACGCAGGTCGCCCGCGCGACGAGCGGCTGCTCCGGCGCGGAACTGGCGAACATCATCAACGAGGCCGCCATCGCCGCCGTCAAGGACAACCGCAAGGTCGTCTCCCAGCGCGATATGGAAGAAGCCATCGAGACGGTCATCGCCGGTTATCAGCGCAAGAACGCCGTCGTCTCCCCGCGCGACAAGCTCACCGTGTCCTATCACGAGTGCGGCCACGCGCTGGTGGCGGCGAAGCTCAAGAATTCCGCGCCCGTGCAGAAGATCACGATCATCCCGCGCACGAGCGGCGCGCTCGGCTACACCATGCAGGTGGACGACGAGGAGCGCCTGCTGATGACCCGCGAGCAGATTCTCGACAAGATCACCACGTTCTGCGGCGGCCGCGCGGCCGAGCAGTTGATCTTCGGCCGCATCACCAGCGGCGCGAGCAACGACATCGAGCAGGCGACCAAGCTCGCCCGCGCGATGATTACGCGCTTGGGCATGAGCGATACGTTCGGCATGATGGCGCTGGAAACGCAGTCCGGCCAGTATCTCAGCGGCGACTCGAACCTCGTGTGCTCCGACCAGACGGCGGCGCGCATCGACGTGGAAGTGAAGCAGATCATCGCCAACTGCTATGAGCAGGCGTATCAGATTCTGAGCGACAACAAGGAAAAGCTGCACGAGACGGCGAAGGTTCTGCTGGAAAAGGAGACCATCACCGGCATGGAATTCATGGCGATTCTGGCGCCGAATCAGCTCCCCTCCGCCGAGACGGAGAAGGCCGAGGAGAAGCCGGAGGAGAAGCCCGACGATTCCGCGGACGACGTTGAAGTGAAGTAAAAAAACGGTAAATGAGCAAATCCGAAATTTTGCACAAATTCCAATAACGGGCGCGCGATGCG
>UQNM01000050.1 GCA_900542395.1 uncultured Eubacteriales bacterium | reverse complement strand
ACAAAGGGCGGTCAGGTCACCGAATACCCCTTGGAATCCCGCGAAGCCCTTGAGACGGTGATGGTGTTGTCTAAACCTTCTGACGCCGAACAGACCGGACTACAATAAATCAAACAAAAAACACCCCTCCGCAAAACGCCGACGCCGCTCCACACGGGAGCAGCATCGGCTTTTTCTTTATTTCTCCATATTTTATCGCCGCATGGCCTTTGTCCTGCGCAGCAGGATATCCGCCAGCAGGCAGGCCATCGCCAGCATGGACAGCGGCAGCACCGGGTCAATCGGCTGCGCCACCGGCGGCAGTTCCACCGCCTGCGCATCCGCCCACGAGGAGAAGACTGTGCCGCCCGTTCGCGCGCACATCTCCATCAGCAGCGCGCCGCCGTCCGGCCTGTCCAGCAGATCGTACTCGCTCGGGCGCGTCTGCGTCTTCGATTCGTCAACCGCCGAGAGCGTCTGCGGCAGCAGGCCGTGAATCATCTTCTGAATCATGCGCTTTCCCTGCTCGCTGGCGTACCACGTGCGCGACCATTCGCCGCTCAGGTCGCTCATCCAGCTCGCCGCTTTGCCCGCTCCGGCATTGCGCACCGCGTAGATAGGCCGCCCCTCCGGCGTTTTGAGAATCACATCCGCGTCGCCCTTTGCCGTCGCGCGGACATAGCCAAAGAGCTGAACGATCTCCTCTTCATCGGCAAAGGCCGCGTCATACGCGCCGCGCTCGGGCTTAAACGGCGCTTTGACCGTGTATTCCACCTGCGAGAGCACCGAATCCACCGACATGATATCCGACAAGTCCCGGCCGCTTTCCACCAGATAGCAGCGGCCGCCGCCGATATACGCGAGATTTTCCAGCATGTTGACCACGTTGACCAGCCGCCCCACGACGATCGTGGAGAGCGTGATGCCGTTTGCGCGCATCTCCTTGGCAATCTGCTCAAAGCCCGCCTGCGCGTCCGCCGGGCTGCCGTCGGTGATGAACATCACGTGCTTGCGCTTCGTGCCGTCAAACGCCTTGAGCGTGTCGCAGGCCAGACGCAGCGCCCCGGTGAATCGCGTCAGCTTGTTGGGGTCGGCGGTTTCGATGCTGTTGATCGCATCCAGCACCGGCTTCTTGTCCCCCATCGCCGTCATTTCCACGAGCATCTGCGCGTCGTCTGAAAACGTGATGACGCCCGCGTAGTCGTTGCCGTTGAGCGCGTCCACGCACTTGATCGCGCCGCGCCTCGCCATGTCGATCGGCACGCCGATGGATTCGCGCGTCATGGAATCCGTCGTGTCGATGACCAGCATCAGCCCCACCGGATCGACGCTCTCCTTTTCCTCCACGCTCATCCGAATCGGAAGCAGCGCCTCGTAGCCGGAATCCTTCATGCCGCCGTAGAGATACGTGTTTTCGCCGCCCGTCGTCAGCACGCTCCGCCCGTGGTTTTCCACCGCCTGCCGCAGCACGTCGTCCCATCCTTCCGGCAGATCGCCCGCGTGCACGTTCATCAGCACCGTCAGGCCGTATTCGCACAGCGCATCGACGCTTTCGGGCACATTCTTCGGGTCGGTCACGGCCACCTGAACGCCTTCCGCGCGGAGAAGCTGCTCAAGCTGCTGCGCCTGCGCGCCCGTTCCGTCCACCAGCAGAACCTTTTCCCCGCGGCTGACGTTCATCGTCGCCGTCAGGCTGTCGTTTTCCGCAATCGTGTCGCCCGGCAGCGCCACCTCCGCGCGCAGGGTGTGCGCGCCGACCGCCCCGGCCTCGATGGCGCAGGCAAACGTCTGCCTGCCCGCCGTCAGCGCCACGCGCTGTTCATGCAGCAGCGTTTCACCGTCCCAGATGCGCAGCGCGGCCTCGCCCTGCGTGTCGGCCAGCACCGTCACCGCCGCCTCCATGTGCCGCCCTTCCATCGCCTCGGCGGGCAACTCAAACGCCGCCAGCTCCGCCTGCGGCGCGGGGAACTCGGGCTTCATCTGCACCGCGTCGAGCCGAATACCCGCCTGTGCCGCGGCCTCTGCCGCAGTCAGCGCGTCGCCCTGCGTCTGCACGCCGTCCGAAATCAGGATGATCCTTCTGCCGCCCGGCCCCGCAAAGCGTGAAGCCGCCTCGTCGATGGCCGCCGCGATATCCGTCCCATCCGAAGCGATTGCGCCCGCTTCATCCGGCGCGGCAAACGGCAGAACCGTCGTGTGCTCGTCCCGCTTCGCTTCCTCCGCCCATGCGTCCGCCTGCGCGCGCACGGGCTCCATGCTCGCCGATTGATCCAGCAGCACCACCGTCTGCCGCTCGGTCAGGTAGCGCGTTCCCCCCGGCCCCGCGGCGATGACCGCCAGCAGCGCCACGGCCGCCGCGCGCAGAATCGCCGCCGCGCGATCCGACCGGCTCTTTTCCTTTTCCCGGCGCAGCAGGCGCGGCGCCAGCAGCACAAACGCCACGGCCGGAACGGCCAGCAGCAGGAGCCACGGCTGCGCAAAGAACAGATCAATACTTTTCACGGTGATACATCCCCCATTCCGCCAGCAGCAGCGCCAGCAGCGCCAAGGCCATCAGGCGCGCCGGATAGAATACGCGCGCATGCGCCGGGGCGCTCTCCGCCTGTCTGCCCGCCGTCAGCGTCAGCGGTTGATCGACCGGCTGCGTCTGCGTCGTCCTCTCTGCCTGCGGCACCTGCGCCGCAAAGCGCACCACCTGCTGCTGCCCGCGCACCTCCTGCATGAGCGTATAGCTGCCGGGGCTGTCCACGCGAACGCCTTCTGCCGCCCGCGCGGGATCGAGCGCTTCCAGCCGCATATCCGGCGTCTGCAAAAACAGCCTGCTGCACAGCGGATGCGGCTGCGGATAGACCCGCGTTCCGCAGTCCACCGTCTCCGCGTCCAAAAGCGTCGGCGCGCTCGCCTCCAGCATGTTGTTGACCAGCACGACGAAATCCGGCAGCAGCGGCAGATTGCTCTCCTGAATGTCAAAGGGCAGCACCGCCTGCAAGCAGCCGTTCGCGTTGGTTCCCGCGGCCATCACGGGCATTTCGCCGCACAGCAGAACATTTTCCAGCCCGCCCTGCGCCGTCATCTCCCTGAACCGCGCGACGGCCGCATCCCGCAGCACGAGGCCGCGCGTCAGCCGTTCGCCCAGCTCTGTATCCGTCCGCGCGCCCTTCACATAAGCGCCCATCAGCCGCTCGCCCAGCACCACGCCGACCTCGCGCGGCGAGCGCGGCGGGTTGAGCAGCCAGACCGCGCCGTCCTGCGGCAGCTTCTCCGGCAGGCAGCCGTCAAAGGCATAGACGTCGTATGCCTCGAGCGTCGCGCCGCGCCAGTCTTCCGCCGTCGTCAGCTCCACCCTCGGGAAGGCCTCCAGCGCCTTCTGCCAGAAATACGGGTTTTCGCCCACCAGCAGCACGCGCGCCGGGCAGGCCGCCTGACGGCTGAGCTGCACCGCGTTATCCTGCGCCATGCCGTCCTCCGCGCAGACGCGCACGCTCACATCCGTAAAATCGTATACCTGCCGCAGCAGCAGGGACACGCTTTGCGCCTCGCCCTCCGGGCAGTATACGGTCTGCGCGGTCTGCTTCTGCCCGTTCACGCGCAGTTCGATTTCCTCCGCGTCGCGCGCCTTGCCGTCAACGATCAGCTCAAAGCTCACATCCGCGCTTCGGCCAAAGCTCTGCACCGTGGTTTCAAACGCCGTGCCGTAGATGGAGCCGCTGGTCTCCAGCGCGCCGAGGCTCACGTTCCACTCGTCCCCGCCGCGCAGGGAGATGACCTCCAGCCCCTCCGCCTGCGCATACGGCGCGTCCGTGTACAGCCGCACGTCCGAAATGCCGCCCTCGTCGAGCATCTGCTGGCACAGCGCCGCCGCGCCCGCCACATCGCCCGCGCCCCAGCCGCACGAAACGCCCTCCAGCGCCGCGCGAAGCTCCGCGCCGCCGCTGACGTGATCCGCCGCAACGCGCGCCTCGTCCCCGGCCAGCACCACCGTCACGCTCGCGCCCCACGGCAGCCTGTCCATGTCGCGCTCCGCCGCCGCCACCGCGCGGGCAAAGCGCGTCTGTCCGCTCCCGTCCGCCATCTGCATGCTCGCCGAAGCGTCGAGAATCACCGCCACGTTCACGCCCGAACCGGGCATGGGCATGATCGGCTGCGCGATCAGCAGCGCCGAAAGCGCCAGCGCCAAAAATTGCAGCGCGAAAAACAGCGACCGCTTGAGCGTGCGCCAATAGCCCTTTTTCTTGCGCCGCTGTTCGGACAGCCGCCAGAGGTACGTGCTGGATACGGGCGTCACCTCCGAGCGATGCCGAATCAGGCACACCGCGGCGAACACGCCCAGCGCCAGCAGCGCCCACAGCCCCGCAGGATATACAAAACTCATCGGATCAGCTCCTCCATGCAGCCCTTCGTCCTGAGTGCTTCCTCCGCGCGCTCGTCGCTGCGCATCAGCATATAGGGCACCGCGCGCGACGCGCAGAAGCGGCGGGCCTCCGCCAGAAACTGGCGCACCGTCTCCCGGTATGCCCGGAGCGTGTCGCGGTCAACGTCCATCGTCAGGCGGGACACACGCGCGCCCGTCTCCTCCGCGTCGCAGAAGGTGTGCCTTCCGCTCAGTTGGGGATCGAGCTCCGCCGGCGAGAGCACCTGAATCAGCATCACCTCGCGGCGGCAGCTCAGCAGCAGATCGACCGCCGCCCGCCAGTCGCTGTCCGTCAGCAGATCGGAGAGAATAAACGTCACGCCGTCGTCCGCGCCGGGATTCGGATCGTTTCGGATGCACGCATACAGGTCGGTCTCCCCCGCGAATTGCAGCGCGTCGAGCTTCTCGCCCGCGCGCAGGAACGATTCCCGCCCGCTGATTCGGGGGCACAGCTCTGTGCAGCGCGTGCCGGACAACAGCCGGAAGGACACGCTGTCCATGTTGCACACCGACAGATAGCCCAGCGCGGCGGCCATCCGCAGCGCCGCAAAGCCCTTCTCCGGTTCAAAGCCCATGGAGGCGGACGTATCCAGATAGACGCAGTTGCGCCCCTGCTTTTCATCGATGAACCGCTTAATCAGGTATTTGTCAAACCGCGCGGCCGCGTTCCAATCAATCCGCCGCAGGTCGTCGCCCGGCACATACTCGCGGTAATCGGCAAACTCCGGCGAGGAGCCATAGGCGCGGGAGCGGCGCGCGCCGCTGTAATGGCCGCTCTTCATCTGCTGCACATTGATGTCCAGCGTCTCCAGCGCGTCAAGAAACGCGCCGTCCAGTATCCGCATGCTTCTCCCTCCCGCAATGCGCCGTTATCTGCGCTTTTTCTTCATGTCGTCCACGAGCCTGGCGATGACCTCGTCCGGCGTGACGCGCTCGGCCATCGCCTCATAGCTGAGCTTCACGCGGTGGCGCAGCACCGGGCAGGCCAGCGCGTCGATGTCCTCGTGGCTGACGTTGAAGCGGCCGGATACCATGGCGCGCACCTTCGCGCAGGTGATGAGCGCCTGTGCGGCGCGCGGGCTCGCGCCCAAACGGATCATCCGCGCGGCGGTCTCGCCCGCCTCCGGCGAGGAGGGCTGCGTCGAGGAAACCAGACGCATCGTGTAGTTGATGATGTCGTCCGTGACGGGGATTTCCTTGGCGGTCTCGCGCATGCGCAGCAGCGTTTCACCGTCCACCACGTCGTCTGCGACCTCGTCCATGGTCTTCTGCGTCATCAGAACGATCTGCTTCATCTCCTCCACCGTCGGGTAGCGCATCAGCAGCTTGAACATGAAGCGGTCCACCTGTGCCTCCGGCAGGGCATAGGTGCCCTCCTGCTCGATCGGGTTCTGCGTCGCCAGCACGAAAAACGGCTCTTCCATGCGATAGTCCTTGCCGTCCACCGTCACCGTATGCTCCTGCATGGCTTCCAGCAGCGCGCTCTGAGATTTCGGCGTGGCGCGGTTGATTTCGTCCGCCAGCACGATGTGGCTGAAAATCGGACCGGGGCGGAACGTGTATACCGCGTTGCCCTTCTCGTCCTTCTCCAGCACGTTGGTGCCGGTGATGTCGGCGGGCATGAGATCCGGCGTGAACTGAATCCGGGAGAAGGGCAGGGAAAACACGCGACCCAGCGAACGGATCAGACGTGTTTTGCCGATTCCCGGCACGCCCTCCAGCAGCACGTTGCCGCCCGCGATCATCGCGATCACCGTCAGCTCCACGATATCCTCCTGACCGATGATATCGCGCCCCACCTGCTCAAAAATCGCTTTGCACTTGTCGGCAAACAGCCGCACATCCGCTTCGTTGACCATCCTGTTATTCCTCCTGCATCCGTTATAATCCGTTCATATAGGCCTGCGCCGCTTCCCGAAGCGCCTGCGGGAACGTTTCATCCTCGATCATCGCCAGATACGCCGCGTAATACCGGCCGTATACCTCGCCGTAGGGCACCGCGCCCATCGGGCGTTCGCGCGTGTCGGCCGAAAGCCGCTGCCGCTCGCCGCGCTCATTCAGCGCGCCGGGCTGATAGCCGCTGGCCTTGAGCGCCTCCGGCGGGTCGTAGACGTATTCCGTCTCCATCCGGCTCTTGGGCTTTTCGACGTTCGCCGCCTCGGGCGACGGCGCGCCGGACGGCTTGCTCCCTTTCCCGTAATCCATATGGGCAAAGGGATCGTAGCGCTCGCCCTCCTCGGGCACGCCCAGATAATCCCGGATGTACGTCTCCACCGTTTCCAGCGCCGTGTCGATCATCTGCGTGTTGTCCCGCCCGTTGTAGACCATCTCCGCGGCGCTTTCCAGCCCGCCCGCGAACATCATCATCGCCTGCCGGAGCTGCTCCTGGCTGTTGTCCCGCAGGGGCTTGGCCAGCGAGCCGTTGACGTCGTAGACGAGGTTCATCAGCGCGTCCACCTGCTCCATGCCAGTCTTTTCATGCAGTCGGCGGCCCATGCTGTCCAGAATCATAACGACCGTGTCCATGTTCTGATCGTAAATCGCCTCGCCCAGCTTTTGCAGGCTCTCGTATTCGATCATCGCCGCCGTGTAGGTGTCGCGCGGGGTCAGCTCCTGCACCGTCTGCTCCATGCCGGTCATCGCGTCGCGAATCTCCTGCACCGCCGCGATATCCGCATAGCCTTCGTCCAGCCGTGTCAGCAGCTCGTCCAGCCGCGCCACCAGCTTGTCCCGCTCCGCCGCGTCGATGTCGCTTTCCGCCACGTCGGCGCGCAGCGTCTGCATCATGTCGCGCAGCGCGGCGATTTCCTCGCTCTCCTGCTGCGCCTCCGGCGTCGCCGCCGCGACGAGCGCCCGCACGCGCTCCACCGCCGCCTCCGGCAGCAGCGGCGCCGCCGCAATCATCGCCGCCAGCACGCAGCACGCGGCCAGCGCCTTCTTCGGCCAGCGCATCGGCAGTGCGTGCACGTCCGTTTTTTCCAGCCTGTCCGCCGTGTCTTCCCGCTGGAGGCGGCAGAGCACGCCGGAATCGCCGGAAAATTCCATCGCGGTCGCCACGCGATCCATCCCGCAGAGCGCGTCCAGCCGCGCGGCCAGCCGCTTCTGCGTCGGGCGATAGCGCAGCGCGTACAGCGCCGCCGCCAGCAGCGCCCACACCGGCAGCATCAGCGCCTCCGGCCTTCCGCCCGCGCCGCCGAAACAGCGCCGCGCCAGCGCGAGCGCCAGCCAAACCGGCAGCGCAAACAAGCCGCTCACGCACACCGCGCGCAGCGCGGCTTCCGCAGCCAGCTTTTTTTGAAACGGGCGCAGCGCCCGGCTGATTTCCTTCTCCATCCCGCTTCTCCCGTCGTTCATGCCTCGCGCGGGGCCGCGCTCAGCGCTTTTTTTCCTCGTCCCCGCCATGGTTGGCGGTCATCATCTGCACGACGTATTCCACAAACCGACGCTCCGCGTCCGTCATGGCCACGCCCCGCATGACGGCCATGTTGAAATCCAGCGTCAGCCCCAGATCCTCGATTTCCCGCGTCTGGAGCCGCGCGTTGCTGAGGTTTCCCGGCGGCAGACAGAACGAGATATAGCCCGCGCTCTGGATCAGCTCGACCGCCTGCTCCCATTCTGCGCCGTCAAGGATGATCTGCGGCGGACAGCCCACGCTTTCCAGCCGGTTTTGGAGCTGCCGCATCACCTCGGGGTCGCTGTTGACCAAAATAACCTTGCAGCCCCTGAGATCCTCCATGCGCAGCGCCGCCTTTTCGCACAGCGCGTGCGTCGAGGACATCAGCACGCGCAGCGGCGCTTCCCGGTGAAAGAGAATCTCCAGCTCCGGGTCCTCAATCCGCCCGAAATACAGCCCGATCGTCTCGCGATACTCGTTGAGCGCATCTTCCAGCTCCTGCAAGGAATAATTGTGCGTGCTCAGCGACATATCCGGGTTGGAGAGCACGAACCGCGAAAGAAAGTTGCGCGGGAAGAAGCTCAGCATGCCCCACGTCATGCAGACCTCCGCGCGCATCTCCCGCTGCGCCGCCGCCTTGCGGACGTTGCTGACAATCATCTCGTATTTGCGGATGTAGCGCGGCGCATAGCGCGCCAGCGCCTGCCCCGCCGGGGTCAGCGTCACGCCCGAGCGCCTGCGCACAAAGAGCTGAACGCCCAGCTCGTTTTCCAGCCTGTCCATCGCCTTGACCAGACCGGGCACGGAGATATAGAGCTGCTTCGCCGCGGCGTTGAAGCTGCCCGTGCTGCTCACCAAAGAAAAATACTGGATCTGCTTGACGTCCATGCGCACCTCCCGCGTCGCGCGAAATAAGCCCTTGCCGCTGAAACATCAAAACCCGCCGCCTCGTTGATGAGACGGCGGGCCGATACGGCTGATTACATCCTCAGGTCGGTCGGGTCACTGCCCGCCTCCCGCCGGATTTTTTTGGAAATCAGGATTAGGAGGTCTTGTGAGAGAACGCAGTCATAATGCCGCCGGTGATGGCCTGGCAGTCAACCGTCGCGCCGGAAACGGCGTCAACGCCCATATCCTGCGTCTCGATGATCTGCTTGGTGAACGCGGCGAACTGCTCGTCGTTCATGAACATGTTCTCGCGGCCCTCGCCCACGGCGATGCCCACAAGCTGCTTATCTTTGATGGTGTAGATGACCTCGAACGGATCGTGCAGACCCTGAACCATGACGGAGTAGTCGCCATCCGCGGCCTCAGCCCACGGAGCAGCGGCGCCGCCGCCGAAGGTCGGGGTCAGCTCGGCACGGCCGCCCAGCATGGTATCCACCGCGGCACGGCCGGAGCAGATCGCCTCATGCAGGTAGGTGCCGTTCTGGTACAGGTTGCAGACCAGGGAGCCGATTTCGCCGGCGGAGTAGAGACCCTCGATCGGCTCGCCGTCCCAGTTGAGAACCTGACCCTTGATGTTGCGGCGCGCACCGCCGGAGCAAGCCGGCATGGACGGCACTTCCTCGATCGCGTAGAACGGGCCCTGCTCGATCTTCGCCATCGTGGCGATGTCGCGGCCGAAATCGGCGTCTTCACCGGCATCGACCATCGCGTTGAACTTATCCACCTCAGCGCGCAGCATCGCCGGATCCTTGCCGATCTTCTCGGCCAGCTCCTCGATGGTGTCCGCCTTGATGATCCAGCCCTTTTCCAGCTCGACGGAGTTGTCGTCGGACCAGTGATACGGGTTGCGGCAGGTCACCGGCCAGCCGATCCAGGCATTGACCAGCGGCTGCGCCTTGAAGCAGTTGTCGTCCATAATCATATGAACCGGCTGCTGACGGGCGATCGGCACATCGACGTACTTGCCGTGCTCGTAGTACTTCATGTGCTGGCGCTGATAGGACTTCGCCTCGTTGTAATAACGGGTGCCGTCGGCGGCGACTTCCATCCACGCGCCGTGCTTCATATAGAACTGACGAACGAACGTCGTCTCAAAATCCGGAACCTTGATGCCATGGAAATAGCCGCAGGACATGGTCTGGCCGTCCATATGCCAGAGCTGAGCGCCCAGCGCCATCTCCATCTTCACGCCGTCGCCCGTGACGTACGGGGAGCCCGCGTTGTAGATGCGGTCGCCGCCGTTGAACTGGCGGTACATATCCATATCGCCCTCGTAGCCGCCGGTGGCCAGCAGAACGCCCTTGCGCGCCTTGGTGTAGATCACGGAGCCGTCCGGCTTCTTCACGCCGACGCCTTCCACCTTCTTGGTGATGGCGTCCTGCACGAGGCAGATCACCTGATGCTCGTAGAGCGGCTTCGCGCCGCGATAACGGGCAGCCTTGTCAAAGCCGTTCCAGCAGCCGCCGTTCTCGAAGGAGAGGCCGCCGTTCTTGTCGCGGAAGTGACCCGTCGCGCCGACGAAGTTCGCGCCCGGCAGATCCGGGAATTCGACCAGCAGGGTGCCCCAGCGCAGCGCGCCGCCGCCGGAGTAGCCGACTTCGTAATCGACCGGCTCGAGAACCGCCTGAATCCACGGCAGATCCGTCGCGAACTCATTGGTCAGCCAGTTGAAATCCTCTTCCGGAATGACATGCGGCTCGTTCATCGCGCGCATGTAGGTACGCCAGGTCTCCAGATCGTTGGGGTCAACGAAGATGACGCACTGGCCGGAGGCAATCGCCTGACCGCCCGCGTTCTCCTCGTCGGACTTATCGTAAATCACAGCGTCAACGTTGTGGTCGATTTCGTAAGCCTCGATATAAGCCGCCGTGCCCGCCATGCCGTAGCCGCAGATGACGATATCGTGCTCCTCGTCCCACTTCACGTTCTGGCTGTCCAGAACCCACTTGCTGGAATTTTTGTGAACCGGCTTTTCCTCTTCCGCTTTCGCGTTGAGCACGCCGGCGCCGAGCAGACCAATGCCCGCAGCGCTCATCGCGGTCGCTTTCAGGAACTCCTTACGGGAAATGTTCTTCGCCATGTAAATCCATCCTTCCTTACATGTGTTTGTCGAACCTGTGAGGGCGGCGCGGCGCACGGTTGCCCCGCGTCCCTTCTTTGACAACAGATTATCACACCCGCCCCGGCGTGTCAAGACATATTTCAACCTGTTTTTTCCATTGTAGAAACCGTTGGTTTATACACGATGTCCGACCAATTTTCCGTTTTTCCGTGTATTCATCTGCATTTTTCATGTATCATTCGTCTTTCATTTGTTTTATTCGCGGATATGCCCTTTTCGCGCATTTTCCGGATTGTTTGTCATAAACCAAACAGATATACCCGATTTTGCGCGCCTCCCGCCGCCCTTTTCGATATAAAACCAACACAGAAACAGAAAGGAGAGCCGCCGAACCCTCGCCCGACAGCTCTCCTGTTTTTATGCTTCTTTGCGTTTCGCGGTGCGCCGTCTCGCCCGCCCGGCTTCGCCGAAGCCGGACAGGCAGCGTCCGCTCATTCCACCGGCACGAGCTGGCCGTCCGCGCCGATCTTCATCACGTCGTCGTCCATGCCGCCGACGACAAGCTGATCCGCGTCGCTGAGGCCATATGTTTGGTTAAGAGATATGTTTTTCCCCCCCCATTCCAAAAAGTCAATATCATTTGCACAGTTATTTAACGAATTCCGCATCTTTAATTGGTAAGATTTAAGCGTTTAGCACAAAAATAAGCGGGTCGCCCAACAAACGTCAGACGACCCGCCCTTTGGGAGACCCCCTTACATATTCTCCTTGACCACGCGCTCGATGTACGCTTTCTGCGCCTCGGTGAGCGTCGGGAACGGCTTTCGGCAGCCGCCGCAATCCACGCCCTGCGTCTTGAGGATGTGCTTGATGGACGGGAACAGCGAGCAGGAGACGAGCGCCTGCATGATGTTGTTCGCGCGCTTCTGAAGCGCCTGCGCCTTCGGGATATCCAGCGCGCTGTACGCCGCCTCGATCTGGTTGAACAGCGGCAGGGTGAAGTTGAAGGTCGAGCCGATCGCGCCGTCCGCGCCGAGGATGCGCGCACCGATGTATACCTCGTCAAACCCGCCGTAGATGACCAGCTCCGGGTTCAGGTCGTGGATGCGCTCCATCTGGTAGAGGTTGAGGCTGGTCTGCTTCACGCCCGCAATCGTGCCGTCGGTCAGCATGCCGCGGATGTGATCGTCCGCGATATCCAGCTCCACGCCGGTGTTGCCCGGAAAGTTGTAGAGGAACAGCGGCAGATCGACGGCCTCGCGCAGCGCGCCGTAATATGCGCTGATGGCCTTCATGCCGAATTTGTAGTAATACGGCACGGTGGAGATCATCGCGTCGTAGCCCAGCGCCTTGGCCGTCTTGGCGTATTCGATGGCCTCGTCGGTCGAAATCGCGGCGACGGAAGCCATCAGCTTCGTCTTTTCGCGGTTTTTGTATTGCGCAGCGGCCTGCAAGCCCTCCACGCGCTCCTCGTGCGTCAGCAGCGGGCACTCGGCGCTGCTGCCGCCGATCAAAAAGCCCTTCGCGCCCTCGGCGATGGTCTTGTCCATCAGCTTATGGAGCGCGGGCGCGCTGAATTGGCCCTGTTCGTCATACGGGGTCACGGCGGCGACAAAGAAGCCGCCCATATCCTGCATCTTCTTCATGCGAATCTCTCCTTTTTATCCTCGAAACGGCGCGAGAACGCCGTGCGTGACGATGTAGCCCTCCTGCGCGGCGGCGAGCAGCGGGCCGTCCGCCTTCGCGTCGTCGGTGTACATGGCGCGGATTTCAAACGCGCCGACCGCTTCCCCGATGCGGCGCAGCTTCTCCTCGCCCTTGCAGTTTTTGCCGATCAGCGCGCCGGTTTCCGCGTCGCACTTCGTGCCGATGAGCCGCGGCACGCCGAGGATTTTCGCCGCGTATTGCAGCTCAAACTCCGGCGACGCGGACGCGATCACGATCGGCAGATCGCGCGGCCGGTCAAAAAACCACTGCCCCAGCTTGGCGCGCGTCCGCTCGTCCTGCCAAAACAGCTCGGCCTCCTTTTCAAGGCTGAACCGCTTGGCCATTTCGCCAAAGAGCACGCTCTTGAACTGCGTCAGGTTGCGCCTGCCCAGCGCGAGCAGCACCGATGTGCCGATGAACCTGGGCAGCCCCGCCAGCACGGCGGGATGGCGGCGCAGGCAGAACCGCGTAAAATCCACCGTGGAATCGCCGTCGTAAATCGTGCCGTCAAAATCATAAACGTCGATGCGCATACATTCCTCCGTCCTTGTTTCCGTCGCGGTTAGTATACCATGTTTCGCAAAAAAAGAGAAGGGGAAAACGCGCCCGCCGGTTTCGCGCGCCGCAAAGGCGTTTTTCGGCCAAACGCGCCTGAGCCGATAGATTTATGGTTGGCTTTTGGCCGGTCTCCTGTTATAATGGAGGTAACAACATGAATCAGAAAGGGGCTTATTTTTATGGCCAATCCGCATATCCCGACGCCGCACATCACCGCCAAGGAGGGCGATTTTGCCCGCACCGTGCTGATGCCGGGCGACCCGCTGCGCAGCAAGTTCATCGCCGAAACATATCTGGAGAATCCCGTGCTGGTCAACGACACGCGCGGCGTTCAGGGCTACACCGGCCTGTACCATGGCAAGCGCGTCTCCGTCATGGCTTCCGGCATGGGCATACCCTCCATCGGCATCTATTCCTACGAGCTGTTCAACTTCTACGGCGTGGAAAACATCATCCGCGTCGGCACGGCGGGCGGCATGTCCGACAGCGTGAACGTGCGCGACGTGGTGATCGGCCTGTCCGCGTACACCAATTCCAACTTCGGCCGCCAGTTCGGCTTTGACGGCAACGTTGCGCCGTGCTGCTCGTTCAAGCTGCTGGAGCAGGCCGTCGCCGCCGCGCGCCGGATGGGCATAGAGCCAATCGTCGGCCCGCTGTATACCTCGGATATCTTCTACGACGAGGCCGGCATGTCCGGTAAGCTCAAGAAGCTGGGCGTGCTGGCGGTGGAGATGGAATCCGCCGCGCTGTATCTGAACGCGGCGCGCGCGGGCAAGAACGCGCTCGCCATCTGCACCATTTCGGATCACCTCAGCAAGAACGAATCGCTCGACGCGCAGGCGCGCCAATCCTCCTTCACCCAGATGATGGAAATCGCGCTGGATATCGCGTGAAAGGATGACGCGCTGTGCTGAACCGAATTTTTCTTTCCGCCGATATTGAAGGCACCTGCGGCATCGCCCACTGGGCGGAAACCGAGCTGGGCAAGCCGGATTACGAGCCTTTCCGCCGCCAGATGACCCGCGAGGTCGCCGCCGCCTGCGAGGGCGCGTTCGCCGCCGGATGCGAGGATCTGCTGATTAAGGACGCGCACGACAGCGCGCGCAACCTGATCCCCGCCGAACTGCCGGAGCGCGTGAGCATCTTCCGCGGCTGGGGCAGCGACATCCACTCGATGATGTCCGGCATTGACGCGAGCTTCTCCGGCGCGATTTTCACCGGCTATCATTCCTCCTCCAACACGGACGCCAGCCCGCTGTGCCACACGATGAACCTGGATAACGTGTCCATCCGCATCAACGGCATTCAGGCCAGCGAGCTGGTCATCAACACCTTCGCCGCCGCGCTTTACGACGTGCCGGTGCTGCTGGTGACGGGCGACCTGGGCGTGTGCGAGCAGGCCAAGCGGCTCTGCCCCGCGGTTTACACCGTGCCGGTCAGCCGCGGCTGCGGCAACGGCTCAATTTCGATCCATCCGTCGGAGGCCGTCCGCCGCATTCGCGAAAAGGCCGAGCTGGCCGTCGCGGACGGCGTCGCCCACCCGGAGAAATTCACCGTCGCCCTGCCAAACAACTTTGACGTTGAAGTGGAGTTTGTGAAGCACAACCGCGCCCGCCGCGCGAGCTTCTACCCCGGCGTGAAGCAGCTCGGCCCGCGCACGGTGCGCTTCTCTTCGGACGCATACTACGACGTGCTGCGGTTCTTCATGTTCTGCTTATAACGCCTCCCGCCGCGCGCAAACATCCATCCATAAAAAAAGCAACTTGGGCAGATTATCTTTGCCTCAGTTGCTTTTTTGTATGTGCGGCGTTATCCCCTCGCCTTTTCCGCCTTTTCGACGATCTCTTCCATATTCAGCCGATGGTGGCGCTTTTTCGGCGGCGTGAGCAGATACAGCCGATAGCGCTCGCGCACGTCTTCCACGTCCTCCCGGCTGGCGGGATAGGCGCGCTGGTGCATAATCAGCGTGTTGGCGCTCGTGCGCTTGAAGTGCATCTGCCCGTAGACAAAGCCGTGCTGCGGGCAGACGGAAATCGCCAGATAGCGCTCCCGCCCGCCGTCAAACCACGGCGTATCAAACGCGGTTCGCTTGCCGCAGGCAGGGCAGGGCAGGCTCATCAGCCGCTGATCCGCCAGCGCGTCCGTCTGAAACATGTACGGCGTGGGCAGCGAGCGAAGCGCGGAGGCGGCAATGCGGCTCTCCTTTTCCAAAATGTGCTCAAGCTGCATGCGCCGCTCGGGCGCGAGCGCCGTCACCGCCCGATCCACAATGGGCAGCAGCGCCGCCGTACATTCCGCGTCGTTCACCGCGCGGTGCGCCGCCACATCCAATTCGACGTTCATCAGCTCCATCGCCGCGTGCAGGTTCATCTGCTTGTGCTCCCCGCCGAGGCAGCAGAAGCCGAAGACGAGCTGCGCGTCGATCGGCGGCGCAAACGGCATCGGGGTCATAAAAAACGCGGCGTTGCGCTTGAGCACGGGATAATCGTCCCGCCCCCACGTCACAAGCTGCGCATCCTCGCCGCACCACGCGATAAAATCGCCGAAAACGTCCGAAAACGAGCGCCCCTGCGCAAGCTCCTGCTCGGTGATGCCCGTCACCTGCTTGATATGCTTATCCAGCCGCTTATACACGCGCGGGCGAATCAGCTCGCTGAAGCGCGAAACCACGTTCCCCCCGCGATCCACGCGGCACGCGCCGATTTCGATAATCTCGTGCGGCATGCGGTGGTTCGGGTTATAGCCGCTCTGGTTCCATTCCAAATCAAAAACGATGATATTTTGTATATCCTGACTGAGCAAAGAAAACATGTTCCACATCCCATTAAACGCAAATCCGTATTCTTTTTTGCTTTGCAGCACATCCTATTGTACCGCATCAGCCTCCATTTTCATAGAGGAAATTCTGTTTTGCGGCCATTTTGACCAAAACTTTCCGTGCGCATCGGTTGAATCTCCGCGCGTTTTCTGCTATGATTACCCGTAAAAGCGGGCTGATCCCGCCTTCAACTCCGCCAGTTTATGCAGAATTTGCTTTTTGCTCAATTATCGCTTTACGTTAAAAACCACGAGGGGAGACGAACACGGATGAATCTTTTCGATATTCTCGGCCCGGTGATGGTCGGGCCGAGCAGTTCGCACACGGCCGGCGCGGTTCGGTTGGGGCGCATCGCGCGCAGGCTGCTGGGCGAGGGCACGCCGTGCAGGGCGGATATCACGCTGTTCGGCTCCTTCGCCGCGACCGGCTGCGGCCACGGCACGGATCGCGCGCTGATTGCCGGTCTGCTGGGCTTTCAGCCGGATGACGAGCGCATCGCGGGCAGCTTCGGCTGGGCGGAAAAGGCGGGGCTGTCCTTCTCCTTCGCCACGTCCCACGTCGGCGGCGAACACCCGAACACCGCGCGCGTGGATCTGGTCGGCCGGAGCGGCAAAACCCTGTCGATGACCGGCTCGTCTCTGGGCGGCGGGCGCATCATGGTGGTGGAGATGAACGGCCTGCGCGCCAACTTTTCCGGCGATCTGCCCACGCTGATCGTGCAGAACATCGACCAGCCCGGCCACGTCAACGAGGTCACCGGCATGCTGACCGAGCGCCGCATCAACATCGCGACCATGCAGCTCTACCGCGACCATCCGGGCGGAAACGCCGTGATGATTATCGAGACGGACAAGGCCGTTCCGCCGGACGGCCTCGCGTGGCTGGAACGCTGCGAGGGCATCACGCGCGTGACGTTCATCGACGCGGAACGGGAAGAATAACAGGGGGAATCGGTATGGCCATTGAATCGCTTCAGGCGCTTGTGACGGCAAGCGAAAACCGGGATATCTGCGACGTCATCATCGAGAGCGACTGCGTGGATCGCGGCGTGACGCAGGCGGAATCCCTTGAAAAGATGCGCGGCCTTTACGCCGCCATCCGGCGCGCGCAGCGCGGCTATGACCCGAAACTCCGCTCCGCCAGCGGCATGGTCGGCGGCGACGGCGAAAAAATGCGAGCCTACGTGCAGCGGGGCAAAACCATCTGCGGGGATTACATCGGCGGGGTCATCGCGCAGGCGCTGGAGATGGGCGAAAGCAACGCCTGCATGAAGTGCATCGTCGCCGCGCCGACGGCGGGGAGCTGCGGCGTTCTGCCGGCGGTGCTGCTGCCGTATCAGCAGCGCGAGGGGCTGAGCGACGAGGCGATGGTGCGCGCGATGTATGTCGCGGGCGCAATCGGTCAGGTCGTCGCGGCCAAAGCGTCCATCGCGGGCGCGGCGGGCGGCTGTCAGGCGGAAATCGGCACGGCCAGCGCGATGGGCGCGGCGGCGCTGTGCTATCTGGGCGGCGGCGACGCGCAGGCCGTCTGCCACGCGGCGGCCATCGCCATCAAGGCCATGCTCGGGCTGGTCTGCGACCCGATTGCCGGGCTTGTGGAGGTGCCCTGCGTGAAGCGCAACGCGGCGGGCGCCGTGATCGCCATGTCCAGCGCGGATATGGCGCTGGCGGGCATTCGCTCGGCCGTGCCGCCGGACGAGGTGATTCTGGCGATGCGCGAGGTCGGCGACAAGATGGACGTCTCCCTCAAGGAAACGGGCGTCGGCGGCGTGGCGGGCACGCCCTTCGGGCAGAAGATCGCCGAAAAGATGGGGATGGCGTAAACTATTATACGGCAAAGGGCTGCCGCGGAAGGCCATATCGGCCTTCATGCGGCAGCCTTTTATGATGATGATGCGCGTTTATCCGGCGAAGCGTTACGGCTCGACGATGTTAAAGGGGTTGGTTCCTGTAATCTGGAACTGATTCATGTTCTCCATCATCCGCGTCAGCAGCTCGGCGCGACCCTCGACCTTGACGG
>UQNM01000049.1 GCA_900542395.1 uncultured Eubacteriales bacterium | reverse complement strand
ACCTGTGACCCTCTGCTTGTAAGGCAGATGCTCTCCCAGCTGAGCTATGCTCCCGAGCTGGACCGCCGCATCGCTTGATCGTGTCGAGCGCGGCGACGAAATATATAATACACGATTACACGATTTTTGTCAACCTTTTTTTGAAATTTCTTCAAAACGTTTTTGATTCGCCCCCGTTTCGTTCTTTTTCTTTTGCCGGCAGGGGACAATCGGGCGCGTTATTCAAGCGGCGAAAACAGCGCCCCGGTCATATCCAGAATATCGTCCATCGGAATTTTCGTCCCGTCCTGCAAGGTCATCAGGCGCTCGTATTCGTCCACCTTCCTGACCCTGCCCGTCACGGTCAGGTATGCGCCCCCGGCCTTTCGCGCGTCCGGCCGGAAGACGAGCAGGGTGATCTCCGGCGCGTCGCCCAGCGCGTCCATCAGCAGCCGGAACTTCATGTTCAGCGCGGTCAGCGCTTCCTCGTCAGGCTCGATCCGCGCGTCGGTCAATCTTCCGGTTTCCCGGATGACCGCGTCGTAGCCGGTGAGGGCGGCAAAGGGCGCGAACTGCGCCGCGCGGTCGGCCATCGGCATCTGCGGCCGCGTTTTGGAGACGTGGTGCGCAAGCCCCATGATCTCGTCGTATTTGCCGTTCGCGTTCATCCCACGTCCCCCATCTCTCCGTCAAACCGGTTTTTTGCTTTTGAGCGCCGTTTGTTTTACGCCTTGTGCCCGCCGATCTGCGCGTTTCGGTCTTTGGCCGTCGCGCCCTCTTCGAGGTTCATCCCCTTGAAAAGCGCGTTTTTTCCGTATTTCTTTTTGATGGCGAGCGTGGCGTTTTGAATCCGTCGCTCCCGCGCCAAGGCCTCGTCCTCGGCTTTCTGCTTCTCCGCCTCAGCGGCGTAGTCCGTGAAGAAATCAAGCTGAACGGCGTCGTCGCGCTTCTTCGGCGCGTCCGCCTCCGGCAAAACGCGGTTGGCCACGACGTACATACGGCGGATCAGCAGATTTTTGTCCACAATCCGATCAAACAGCTCCGTCACCGCGCGCATGATCTGGCGCGTGGAGGAGGTGTAGCCGTCAAGGTTGATCGAGCCGTGCGCCTGCTTGGGCACCTGCCGCCCGTAGGGGTCGGTTTCAATCCGGCCGCGATACTTCGCCCGCCGCGCCGGGTCGGTCAGGTTTTCAACGTCATAGCCGACGGTCAGCACCATCTGGTCGGTGACAAGCCCCTTGTCCACCAAATCCAGCACGAGCAAATCCGTCATCTCGCGGATGACGAGCCGCGCCTTCTCCGCCTCGTAAGGGCAATGCAGCACCTGCCCGGAGCTGATGCTGTTCGTGCTCGGCCGATACGCCTTGATCGCCTCGATGGTCGTCGGCTCCCAGCCCCATGCGTGATCGATGAGCAGCTCCGCGTTTTTGCCAAACAGCCGGTAGAGCAGATCCTCGCTGCGCTCCGAGCAGAGGGCGACGTCGCCCATCGTCACCATCCCGTTCTGCTCCAGTTTCTTAGCGATGCCCCGCCCCACGCGCCAGAAATCCGTGATGGGCTGGTGCGTCCAAAGCTCGCGGCGGAATTTCATCTCGTCCAGCTCCGCGATGCGGACGCCGTTTTGATCGGCGGGCATGTGCTTGGCCACAATGTCCATCGCCACCTTGCACAGAAAGAGATTTGTGCCGATTCCCGCGGTGGCCGTGATGCCGGTCGTCTCCAGCACGTCGAGGATAATCTTCATGGCGAGATCGTGCGCCGAAAGCCCGTATGTGCTCAGGTAATCCGTCGCATCCATGAACACCTCGTCGATGGAATAGACCACGATATCCTCCGGCGCGACGTATTTGAGGTAAATCTGATAGATTCGGCTGCTGTACGCCATGTAATACGCCATTCGCGGCGGCGCGATGATGAAATCCATCGCCAAAGACGGATTGGCTTGCAGCTCCGAGAAAAAATGCGACGTGCCCTCCAGCTTTCGCCCCGGCGCGCTGCGCTGGCGGAGCGCGTTCGCCTCCCGGACGCGCTGCCTGACCTCAAACAGCCGCCCCCGGCCGGAGAGGCCGCAGCGCTTGAGCGTGGGCGTGATGGCCAGGCAGATGGTCTTGTCCGTCCGGCTCTCGTCCGCCACGACGAGGTTGGTATCCAGCGGATCGAGGCCGCGCTCCCGGCACTCCACGGAGGCGAAGAAGGATTTCAGGTCGATTGCGATATAGGCTCTCTCTTTCATGCCCGTCCCCTCCTTCCCGCGCCTGCGCCGCGCACGTCAAAACGGCCGGGCAGCGCCCCTTTCCGACGCTCTCCCGGCCGCTATCCTTTGATTTTCCTTTGGCTCCACGCGCGCACCCGCGCACGTCCGAATGGGTTTTATATGCGGAGGATGAAGCCTGATCCGTCAGTCAACGGAATCCTCCGCCCCGATATCGCTTTGCCTTTCGCTGGATTCCTCTTCGGCGAGCGCCATCTTGGCGATCTCTTCTTCGGTCAGCCCAGCCAACGCGCCCTCATACATCGTATCTTGCGCGGCGTCATCGCCCTGCGCCAATTCGGCGGTGGCTTTCGGCTCCTGTTCCAGCGCTGCGGTGGTTTCCGGCGTCGCGGTCACCGTGGGTGCAGGCTTCTGCGCGCTTTTCCCCTGCGACATAACAATCAAACCGATCACAGCGATCAGCGCGACCACCAGCACGGCGACCACGGCTTTGATACCCGGCTGCATCGGACTCACCCTTTCTTTTCCCGCCCCTCAGGCGGCCTCGTTGTTGCCTGCCAGCGAGTTTTCGCTGTCGTTTACAGGTTTTCCAGTTCGATCAGGCCGCAGCCGCCATCCTTGCGGCGATACACCGTCGCGGCTCTGCCCGTTTCGACATTGTTGAACATGTAGAAGGAATGACCGAGCATATCCATTTCCAGAATCGCGTCTTCAACGCTCATCGGCTTGGATGCGTACCGCTTCACGCGGACCACCGCGATCTCTTCCTCGTCCGCGTCCGCCACAGCGTCCGCGACCGGCGGCTTCTTCCTCAAGTCGCGCGCCAGGCGCGTCCTGAGCTTCTTCATCTGCCGCTCCAGAACATCTATACCTTTATCCAGCGCGGGGAGGGAAATCTCCCGCTCCTGGTTTTCCGTGCGAAGTGTGTGACCCATGTAGGGCATGGTCATTTCGACCTTGTAGGTGTTCTTCTGTTCCGTAATGTGAACGCTGATCACCGTATCGCCCTCGGCCTCATCCTTGAAATAGGCGTCCATACGCTGATGGATTCTGCGCTCCATCGTTTCAACGATCCCAGCGGGAACATGCGCATCCTTAATCACAAAACGTGTAACCATGAAATCGGCCTCCTTTGCCTTGGGATTGCCTTAAAATGTTCGCTTGGCCTTTTCGGCTCTTTCTCCTTTCTTCGTTTATAGTATACGGAATTTGTCATCTTTCTTCAAGTCAAATCGCATATTGATTGTAAGGAATTAACAAACGTTCGTCCTGTTCAGCAGCTTTTCATAAATCGGCAGCATGTCCTTCTCCCGAACGGATTCGGCCAGCCGGTCAATCTCAATCCAGCCGACGGCGCTGTTCTCGTCCTCCGCCACGCGCAGGGGCAGCGTGTCGTCCGCCTCAAACAGATACGATACGTTCAGGTGCAGGTGGCTGCCGACCGCCTTCCCGCGCTTCACGTGCGCCCAGACCGGCAGAATCTCCAGCGAAGCCGCGCCGTTTCCGATCTGCCTGAGCCGCTCGATGCCCGTCTCCTCCCGCGCCTCGCGCATCGCGACGTGCAGCAGGTCGGTTTCGCCGTCCGCGTGGCCACCCGTCCATGCCCAGCTCTGATAGATCTTGTGGAACGCCATCAGCGTTTTCGTGCGCGCCCGGTTGACGATGACGGAGGAAGCCGTCACGTGCGCGTAGGCGCAGTCCCGCGTCAGAAGCCGCTCGCCTTCCCGGTCAATCAGGGTCAGTATTTCCGCCTTCTCCGCCGCCTCGCGTTCGTCCTTCGGGACATAGCCCCTGATCGTCTGCTTCCAGTCCTCGGGAATGTTCGGGTTTTGCATCGTCAAGCCGCCTTTCCTTTGTTGCGTGCTCTCAGCTTACCACAATTTCGCCCGTGATGCAAGTCAGCCGAATCCCTCGTCCGCTGCGATCAGCTCGCCCTGCGGGGTCATCTCCACGGCAATTCCGTCCTCCTCGTTTCCCGCCTGATAAAACCAGATGCGATAGTCCGCCTGCCTCGTCTGCTCGACATACATCAACTGCATTTCGCATGCCGCGCCGTCCACGGCTTTTTTGGAGCGCTTCCAGCCTTTTCCATGCTTCTTTCCGTATTGCCATGCGTATTCCCGCGCTTTCTTTTCCGCTTCTTCAAAGCTCAATTCATCGTCCAGCGGATCGACATGATACACCTCCGCACGCATCGGCTTGCCCAATTCCGTATCGTCTCCGAGACGCGCAAAACCCGTTGCAGGCTCGTTGTCGTACCAGCTCAGCTGCACCCAGCCGTCCGTGCCGATTCCGTTCACTTCCACAATTCCGCTCGGCAGCGTTTGGCGCAGCACCTTCGCGTTTTCGTCCGGCGCAGCGTAAACCGCCTGTTCGCCCGCCTCGGCGGTATACCACCGAACGACGTGCGCCACGTCGCGCTCCCGCCATACGCCGTAGGTCAAGTCGCGCGCAGGCATCCAGCCCTCCAGCGCCGCCTCGCCTTGACCGATGCGCACCCGGATCCACGCGCGCTGAACCTCCAATACCTCCGCCACCGTGCCGCTGTAATAATGGAACAGCATGTCGCTGCTCTCGTCCGGCTCGGCGTAGAGCGTCACCGTGTCGCTCTCCTCCACCGGCGCGCAGACGGCAACGCCCGTTTGCGGCAGGGTGTTGTGAACCTCCATCACCTCGCCCTTCGCGGACATCTCCACCACCAGCGTATCCATCGACCATTTCCGCCCGTCCATGAGGAGCGGATCATTCATATAGACGAGATAAAACGTTTCTCCCGTCAGCGGCTCGTAAAACAAATCGCCGCAATCCCAGCGCATGTCCTCGTCCAGCACCCGCGCATCCGTGTAGACCTCGGAAATGTTCCATTCTTCCTGCTTTTGGGGCACCCATTCGCGCAGCTTCCGCACAGCCTCGTCCCGCGTGAGTTCGCCCGCCAGCGGCAGAACCCGCCAGAACGAAGTCCATCGTCCCGGCCGGATCGTCCTCGTCATGGGGATAAAGCCGTTTTCTCTCCAGACCGCCGCCCATTGGCCGTTATAGCCCATGAGCTTCACGCCGCACGGCGCCGTGACGGTATCAATCACCCCGGATTGCTTGTCGCAGGCTTCATAAATCAGCACATCCTCGTCAAATGCGGGCATTTCGGCGTATTGCTGCACCTCGCGCATCGCCTCCGCGCCGTATTTCAGCCGTTCCTGCCGAATATAGCCCTCCAGCGATTCGCCCGTCATCCCCATGCGCACATGCGCCCAGCCGTCCGCAAGGTCGAGCACTTGCAGCGGCGCGCCCTGAAAATAGCGCATCAGCGTTTCGCTCCGCCCGTCCGGCGCTTCATGCAGCACGACCGAGCCGTTTTCCTCCTCCGGCGCGCAGACAGCCGCGCCAATTCGCGGCGTATCGAGGTCGGCGGCCAGCGCCACCGTCGCAAGCATCGTCATCGCAAGCAGAACCGCGCCCCATATTGTTTTCATCGTGAAATTCCTCCCTTCTACTGATATAGACGAAGCAAACGGGCAAAAATTTCATTTTTTATGAAAAAAACCGGGGCGCACCATGAACGGTTCGTCCCGATTCGTGTTTATATGGATGTATTCAGGTTCGAAGTCCTCCCTTTTGAGGGAGGTTGGCGCGCCGGAAAGCATTTGTCCTTTAGTTCATCTTCACCGCGTCTTTTTCAAACCGGATGCCGTATTTGAACAGAAAACCGAGCACGAGCGCCGCCGCGCAGACCCACGGCGCGAGCAGCAGGGCGGCCAGCGCATACAGCGCGGGCACATCCGCCACCTTCTCGTTGGGGGATGTGACGATCACCCGCAGCACGGATAGCTGGCGAAAAGCATTCACCGCATTGTTTTTGATGGTTTCAAAATCCATGCTCATCCCTCCTCAGGCCTTGACCACGCGAACCCGCATGCCGAAAAGCACGACCAGCAGCGCCGTCAGCACCGCCAGACGGATGCTCGCGACGCACGCCAGCACGGCCAGCCACATCGGCACCTTGACAAAGGTTCGCCCCGCGCCCTCGACAACGAGCCTGCTGCCGAAAATCAGGCTTACGATCTCTTTGATTTTATCCCACATCGTCTTCACCCCATATGCTTACAGGCGGGTAATCATCAGCTTGCCGCTCATGGTATCCATGTGAATCGGCAGGGCGCAGGTGCCGTAGCGGTTCGGGCCGAACTCGTTGACGACCTTCCCGCTCATGCTGCTGATATCGGCCACAAACCCGCGGATGTCGCCGGGGAGCGCCACATGCGCGTTCGCGCTCATGGAGTTGAACTGCATCTTGCGCGTCGGCGCGACGGTGCAGAGCACCTCGACGTCGCCGGAAACGCTGTTGATCTCCCATTCTTCACTCGCGCCCTCGGCGTGAATCCTGCCGGAAACGACGCTCAGATCCGTCCGGTTCGCGTCGCAGGAGACGAACTGCCTGCCCGAAACGGTGTTGACCACCACGTCGCCCGCGCAGGCGCTGACGGTCGCGCTGCCGGAGATCGTCGTCACGTCGATTTCCTTTGCGCGGATGCCCGCGTCCGGCTCGACGCGCACATCGCCGGAGGTCGTGTTCACCTTCACCTTGTCCACGTCGATGGCGTACAGGCGGATGTCGCCGGAGGTCGTGCCGAGCACGTAGTCGGCGGCATAACCGCGCGGCACGCGCACCGTCACCTTGCCGCCCTCCTTTTGGAAGACGGAGAAGAACGTCTTGAACACATCCGGGTTCGCGCGGCGCACGTTCAGCGTGTGCTCCTCCATCGTCACGGTCGGCTGCTCCACATCCTCGCGCCCGGCCTCCCATTCGACGAGCACATCCGTGCCGTCCGCCGCCTTTACGGTGACGTCGTCGGAATCGAGGCTCACGTTCACCTCGCGCAGCCCCGCCGCCGGATAGCGGCTGATGACGACCATGCCCGGCGCGCCGCTGAGCGGCTTGGCCTGTCTGGCCGCGTTCTCCGCGTCGCGCACCACGTCGTCGATGTCAATCGGCTCGTTGGGGCAGCCCGCGTCCGCCTCCACCTGCGCCGCGTCGGCGTTCAGGCTTTCCTGCATCGCGTCCATCTCGCGCCGGAGCGCGTCAAGCTCGTCGTCCGTTTCGGTCTTCTCGGCTTTTTCTGTCTTTTCGGCCTTTTCCTGCTCGGCCAGCTTGGCGAGCTTCTTTTCCACCTCGTCGGCCTCGGTCTCCAGCGCGTAGGCCTTTGCGCGCAGCGCCCGCGCGCCCTCCTGATCGCCCGCCGCCTGCTTGAGCTCCGCCTCGGCGCGGATGCTTTGGGCGCGTTCGCGCAGCGCCGCCGGAGCCTTGGGCTTTTCCTCGCCGAAATCGACGACGATTTCGCCCTTGTCGCCGGATAGCTTGTCAATCGCCTTGCCCGCCGCCTTCTGCGCGTCGCTCAGCCCCTTGCCGACCGCCTTGCCGATGCCGCCGATCATGCCGCCCGTCAGGTCGTCCACCTGCCGAACCAGCTTCTGCGCCTGTGGCACAATCTGCTTGCCCACGTCGCCCAGCGCGCCGAAGGCCTTGCCCAGCACGTCGCCGATATCCGGCGTTTTTTCGGTTCTGACCTCAAAATCCGGCGCGTCGTCCGTTTCGGCTTTCGCGGCCTTTTCCTCGGTCTTTTCTTCTTTATCTTCTTTGTTTTCTTTGTCTTCGCCCGGCTTTTCGGCGTTCATGTCGTGCAGCAGGCTCTGCACGTCGCCCAGCGACGCGGCCACCTCGGCGAAGGCCTCCTCCTCCGTCTTGCCCGCGCGAACGGAATCCTCGAAGCGCGCCTGCGCGTTGGCCATCATCTCGTCGCGCAGGGCGAGGTTATCCGCCGTCATCTTCATATCGGCAAAAATTTCATCGATCATTCTGCGAATCTGCTTGTTCATCATCTTGATGCGTCCTCCATTCCAAACAGTTCGGATATCACGGCGCGGTATTTGCGCCAGTCCGCCTGATTTTCCGCAAAGAGCGCGCGCCCTTTTTCGGTCAGGTGGTAATAGCGCCTGCGCGCGCCTGCGTTTTCGTTGCCCCAATAGGATTCGATCATCCCGGCCGCTTCGAGCCGCCGGAACGTCGTATACAGGGTCGCCTCTTTCAACTGCAATTCCCCGCGGGTGATCTCCTGCACGTTTTTGCTGATGACATAGCCGTAGCTGTCGCCTTCGGCAAGCTGCGCGAGGATGATCGTATCGGTATAGCCGCGAAGGATGTCCGATGAATTGAGCATTTCATCACCTCCGACGAGATACAGTATATCTCCATATACCTCACCTGTCAATGTATCTCGGCCACTTTTTTTGAAAAAATTCATCCGCAGTCAGTCGTTCAATGAAATTTATCGTCATATCGTTGACGATTTCCGGCATTTCTTCTATAATGAAGCTGATGAATTCCCTGTCTGACGTTGCTTGCATCGTCCCGACCGATTGATAAGGAGGTTGACCCATGAAAAAGACCCACACGCTTCTTCTGGCTCTGTTCCTGTGCCTCGCGCTGATTTTCCCCTGCGCGCTGGCGGAGGACGCTTATGTGTCCGGCCAGCGGACGCAGGCGCTGATCGACGCCGCGCTGGACGCGGGGCAGGTTGTCGGCGGCGAAACGCGCCTGACCTTCCAGCTTGGCGACGAAATTCTCTCCATGCTGGCGGACGACGAGGAGAGCCAGGCGCAGATTGACGCGCTGATGGAGGTCATCAGCGGCGTCCGCCTTGCGGGCGGCTTCGGCAAGCTCGAAGACGGCTATCGCGTGGAGCTGGGCGGCTCGTATACCGCGCCCTCCGGCGACAACGTCTTTGTCACCGCCGCGGCGAACCTGACCCTCGACGGCGTCAGCATCGAGAGCAACCTGATCGAGGGCGAGCGCCTGAGCATCCGCTGGGAAACCCTGCTGCGGCTGTTCGGCCTGACCGACGACGAGGTGAACCAGATCATGGCGCTCCGCGACGTGGATTGGGACAGCGCCATGGCGGAGCTTTCCACCGTCGTCGCGCAGGCCGCCGAGGAAATCGGCAAGCTGATTGAGCCGTATCTGGCCACGTTCGCCGACTTCCTCGCCTCGCTGGATATTCAGCAGCGCGACAACGTGGCGGCCGAGGGCGATTATCCGGCGGTCGATCACGAGATCTCCGTCACCTGCACCGCCCAGGATCTGGGCCGCCTCTTCCGCACGCTGGCCGATCAGATGGAGCGGGACGACGCGCTTCTGCCCTACATCGAGCGGCTCGTCGCGAACACCACGGTGACCTTCACCAGCGACAGCGGCGAAACGACCCGCACCACGACCACCGCGGAGTTTTTCGACGGTATGCGCGAATTTGCCGACTCGCTCATGCTTGAAGACGCCACGCTCGGTATTCTGGTGGGCTACAACGACGACGGCCTGCCCTTCTACCTCACCGCGGCGCAGACGCTGGATGATGAAACCGTCGCGTTCTATCTCCAGATCAACCCCGGCGAAACGGAAAACGCCACCGTCTTTACCCTGACCACGCTGGAAGCGGACGACGAGGGCAACCTCTCCGACCGCATGGACGCGGATATGACCCTCGTTCTCGATCCGGCCGATCCCAACGCCTTCTCCGTCGAGCTCAACGTTCAGTCCACCGAGCTCAACCTGTATTACGCCGTGACGGAAACCGCCGTCACCATCGAGGAGAATCTGCCGGGCTACAAGACCACGTTCTCCATGACGATAAGCGAGCCGGACGAGAACAGCGGCCTGCGCATCGTCTACAACGGCGAAGGGCTGACCAGCCTGACCGCCACGGGCGGCGAAAAGAGCACGGTCTTCATGACCGCCAATATCTATGACGAAAGCGACGACCCCATCGACATCCTCGTGGAGAGCGGCCATCTCATCGAGCCGGGCGACGGCGCGCTCTCCGGCAGCGTTTACATGAACGAGACCGTCAATGCCGGCGGCCTGCCCGTCACCATCGGCTTTGACACCGCCGTTTCCTCGTGGGCTTACGACGCGGCGGAAACCGCCGCCCTTCAGGAGACCCAGTTTGAAGTCGCGACCGGCGAAGAGCTCGCCGCGCTGCAAAGCCGCTTCTCCGAGCGCCTCCAGCAGAAGCTGATCTCCCTGCTGTCGCTCATCCCGGCGGAGTTTCTGGAGCTGCTCGAGTAATCCTCCCCGGAAATGAGCAAATCCGAGATTTTGCACAAATTCCAATAACGGGCGCGCGATGCGCGCCCCTACGGGCACGGCGTAACTTATTGCTTAGACGGAAAATAACCTGATAAAGAGCTCCCTCTTTGAGGGCGTGGAGCTTGCCGCCCGCTGTGCGGGAGACAGGCAAGCGGAACGCCGAAGGTCTGTCAGCGAAGCTGACTGAAGGAGTTAAGCGGGCGCGCCCGCGCTTTGTGCAACATTCGCTTTTTGCTCAATGATTGGTTTATATGAACAATGGACGCTTCTCCAAACACAGAGAAGCGTCCATTTTTTTCTGAATTCCTTCATTGGCCGCGGTCGCCGATTTCTTCCGCCATCACAACGTCCAAAAACGCATCCGCCGCGTCCCGGCCAAAGACATACACCGTCTCTTTTCCCCAGCCGCGGTGCCCCGCCGCCTTCTCCACGGCCAGCAGGCGATTCGGCTCCGCGCCCTCCAGCGCATCTTGCAGCAGGCGGAAGACCGTCTGCCCCTGCGCGTCGGGGCTCGTCACGTTCCACGCGATATACAGCTCCCGCTCCCACACATAATTGACGGCGTAGCGCTGTCCGTCCTTCCTCAGTTCCGGCGGGCAGTGATACACATAGCCGCCGTTGTTCACGGAATTTTGCGCGCCGAGTTTGAACCATGCGTCGCAGCAGATTCCCCTGCGCGCGCAGCGCTCGCGAAAATACTTTTTGCCATTCACGATGATCTCTCCCCATGCGCCGCCTCCGGAACAGACCGCCGAGCGGCTTTTCTCTTTGGTAAGATCATAGTCCACATTCTGCGCAAAAGTCACGCAAGAAACCTTTTACACGGGCGATAATGGCGCGTTTTTTCCTTCAAAATCAAGCGTTTTTTTCGAAAGCATCGTTTATCTTGTGATATATATTCTGTGATTTGTTTTTGGGACAAAAATCGGGGATGCGCCGCCGCAAAGGCAAGCGCATCCCCGTCGTTTTATTCCATTTCCTCGTACCGAAGAACGCGGCAGTCGTGCTCGTACTCATCCGCGTACAGCCTGCGCGTCAGGCTCTCGACGTCGCCGCTCTGGTTGTCATACGGATCATACCGCAGGAACCTGCGCGGCGGGTTGAACTCCTGCTGGAACGCGCTGCACGTCGGCATGCGCCACGGCTCGAGGTTGCCGAAATAGAAATTCCAGCGATCCAGATCGCCCGCGCGATAGGCCGAGCCGCCGAACGAGCAATCCGCGAACAGCCACCCAAACGGCGCGACATAGAACCGCGCCCAGTCGTGGTGCCCCGCGCTGTCCGGCTTGGTATACAGGCCGCTCTGCCACTGCGCCGGAACGCCGCACAGGCGGCAGAGCGTCACAAACGTGATGGCCTGCACGCCGCAGTCGCCGCGCAGCCCGCTCAGGAAATATTCCGGGATGTTCGTCACCGTCAGATACGGCGGCATGAAGCGATAGACCGCCTGCGTGGTGATGAAATCGTAAATTTTGCGCGCCTTGAGCAGCGCGTTCGTCTCATCCCCGACGATTTCCTTGGCCAGCGCGCGCAGATACGGCGTAAAGACCACGTGCGGCGGCTGTTCCT
This sequence comes from uncultured Eubacteriales bacterium, assembly GCA_900542395.1. Taxonomy (GTDB): domain Bacteria; phylum Bacillota; class Clostridia; order Christensenellales; family Aristaeellaceae; genus Ventricola. The sequence goes on along the minus strand of UQNM01000049.1, from coordinate 6,143 downwards.
CGGTGTCGAACACCGGCTGCTCGGCGTAGACGTCGCGCGCGTGCGGCTGCTGATACGGCGCGTCGATTTCATAAGCGACGTCGGCGCTGACCGTCATGCCCGGCTGATACGGAAGTTCAAAGTAGATCGTGCGCTGCGGCTCGTCCTCCGGCGCGAGGAACGCGACGGGATGCGACGCGCCGAGCAGCGCGGCGGATTTCACCTGCGCGCCGACGATGGGCATCGGCAGGTGAACGCGCAGCGTTTCGCCCGGCGTGAGGCGGTCGCTGCGGATCGTCAGCTGCTCGTGCAGCTCAAAGCGCGCGTGCACGCCGCCGTTGGCTTTCATCTTGGCGATGATCTCGTGGAGCTGGCGGGCGCTTTCCTTCGCGCCGCTTTTCACTTCGGGATCGGTCGCCCGCGCGGCGTATTCCGCGCGCGTTTTCAGCAGCCCGGACAGCGCGTTATCCTTAAACCGCACCTCGCCGTTCACATAGCGCCAGTCGAGCGTGCCGTCGTCGCACAGGGTTTCCAGCTCTTCCTCCTCAAAGTCCTTCACATGGCTTTGGAGGATTTCGAGCATCTGCGCCTGCGTATACGGATAGGCGCGCAGAATCTCATACGCCAGCTCCGTCTGCACGCGCAGGCGCGCTTTCAGCGCCTCGGGCACGCGCGGATCGTCGAGCCGCAGGCGGATGACGCGATCCATGCGCGCAAAGTCGCCGGCCTCGTAAAGCCGCTGGATATCCGGCGGCAGCGGATAGCTCAGATAGGAAAGATCAAGAATCATACAACGACCCCCTTTTCACGCTCAGCCCAGCAGCTCGCGGACGTAGGCGATGATGTTTTCATCCTTCGCGTGGGCGAAGAACAGCTCGGCGAAGTGCTCGCCCGCAACCGCGCCGCGCACCAGCTCCTGATCAATGCCCTTGAGGCAGGTGATCAGATCCTTGAGCGTATGGGCGCGCACCGCGTCGAGAATCTTCTTGTTGCGCTGCTCCGGCACGACGCGATCCGCCGGGTAGCCGTTGCCGCTGCCAAAACCGAAGAGCTTTTCAAACGTATATTCGAGGTTCAATTCAGCGCCCCAGCCGAAGCCCTTTGCAAACGGCATGGATACCGCGTTGCCGTCGTTGATCTGGGCGAACATGAAGCCGTCGGAGGGATCGACCACATGGCCGCAGAGCACGCCCGGGAAGCTGTTGAGCGCCAGCATCGCGCCCTCGCCCGTGCCGCAGCCGGTGACGACGTAATCCGCCGCGCCGGAGTTGAGCAAAATCGCGGCGAGAATACCGTTCTGCACATAGGTCAGCTGGCTTTCGCCTTCCTTACCGTACATGCCGTAGTTATCGACCTGATGACCCATCGGGGTGACAACCTTTTTGAGCGCGGCCTCGATCGCCGCGTTTTTCGCCGCCTGACTGTTTTCGTTGATCAGCGCAATCCGCATAAATAAAACCTCCTGACAAATGAATATGCTTTCGGGAAGGATTCTTCCGCGATGCATACACAATACCGCCGAGCGGGCGGCTTTGTCAAGAGGAAAAGGGATTTAGTTCAGCACGGAGGCGGGCACGCGGCGCAGCACGCCGATGAGCAGCGGGCCCACGACCAGACACGCGACGGCCTCGCCCGCGGCGACGGAGAGCATGCACAGCGGCAGCGCAATCGCCGGGGAATAGCAGAAATGCACGACAGCGCCGACGATCACGCCGTTAAGCAGCACCGGCATCAGCGCGGCCAGCCAGAATTTTTCGCGCAGGCGGCGCGTGCAGAGTGCGGCCAACAGCGTGGCCAGCGAACCGAACACGATATCGAAAATCGTGCAGCCGCCGAGGATGTTGGCCAGCAGGCAGCCCACCAGCAGCGCGGGCACGGCCTCCGGCATCAGGATCGGCAGCAGGGTAAACGCCTCGGAGAAGCGAATCTGCACCTCGCCGTAGCTCAGCGGGGCCAGCAGAACGGTCAGCGCGGTATACAGCGCGGCGATGATGGCGCCGCGAGCCAGCGCGCGGGTGTCTTGGGGTTTCAAAGCGCTCATGGATAACGATCTCCTTGTTCATTTTGCTAACCGGCAAAACGACAGGGCAAGCGGCGGGGGGCCTAAGGCCGCATGTACTTCCGCCGCATGTATGCATCAGGCGGCAGATCAGCGCACGTGGCCAAACTTTGCAATAAAAAAACGGCCTGAGCCGCTTGGAAGGCGCAGCGCGCCTTCGGCCCATAGTTTTGTTTAAGGACTGGATGGTTTCGAACAGTCCGCAAGGGTTGCTCAACGATTATAGCAAAAGGCGCAAAAAAAAGCAACCCTCTTTCTTTCGAAAGAAGGCCGCTTTGGTTGATTTCTTCAGCCGCGCTGCCGCGCGCCCTCAGGGCGGATCAGTCCTCCAGCTTGGTGAAGGTATACGTCTTGCCGTAGGTCTCGACATACACGGTGCGCATCACCTGCTCGGTGCGCGGCTTATCGTTGCTGTCGGTCGGCACGGAGGCGATGACGTCCACGGTATCCAGACCGCCGAGCACCATGCCGAACGCGGCGTAGTTGCCATCCAGATAGTCGCTGTCCGCATGCATGATGAAGAACTGGCTTCCGGCGGAATCGTTCGCGCTGGAGCGCGCCATGCTCAGCACGCCGCGCACGTGGCTCAGGTCGTTCTCCACGCCGTTGCTGCTGAACTCGCCGCGGATGGCGTAGCCCGGGCCGCCGGTGCCGTCGCCGTTCGGATCGCCGCCCTGAATCATAAAGCCGGAGATCACGCGGTGGAAGGTCAGGCCGTCATAGAAGCTGCCGTTGGCGAGGGAGACGAAGTTGCCCACGCTCTCCGGCGCTTTCTCCGGGTACAATTCGCCGTAGATCAGCGATCCGTCGTTCATCGCGATGGTGAAGGTCGGGTTCTTGTCGATCTGCTCGACGCGGGAAACCAGCGCGGCGTTGTCCACGGCCAGCGCCGCGTCCTCCGCCATCTCGTCGAGCATATCCGCGCCGACATAGCCCTTGATCTCCGTGCCCGGCACGGCGACGAAGGAATAGGTCTTGCCGTCCGCGTCGATGCTGCCCAGAATGTCCACGGACGCGCCGGCCTTCATATCGGCCACAGCGTCGCCGCCCGGCATATCCAGCAGCTTGGTATCCGCGTTCACGGAGGCGTAAGCAACGGTCGCCTCGACCGCCTCGCCGACGTAGACGTGATACATCTGGCTCAGATCGCCGACCTGAATATCCGCTTCATCCAGAATGGTGTCGATAAAGGCGGAATATGCGTCGTTCTTCTTGTTGGTCAGGGTTTCCTCGGTCTCGGTCTCCTTGCGAGCCTCAAAGTCCGCCTCGCCGGATTCCAGATCCTTCGCATAGCGCAGGATGAAGTAGCCGTAATCGGTCACGATCACGTCGGAAACATCGCCCACATGCTCAAGCGCCATCGCGCCCGCCGTGAACTCGTCGCCGTAAGTCGTGCTGTTTTCGGCCACCGGATAGCCGCGCAGCATCTGCTCTTCGGTGGAGCTGTCCTCGTTATAGGCCTTCATGGTCTCCTCGAAGTCCGCGCCGCCCGCAATCGCCGCGGCAATCGCCTTCGCCTTGGCATAGCCGGTCAGGGACGCGATATCCGCCGCCTCGCCCGCCGTCGCCTCGGACATGGTCGCCTCGGACACGGTCGCCTCGTCAGCGGTCGCCTCGTCAGCGGTCGCCTCGTCGGCAGTCGCCTCGTCAGCGGTCGCCTCGCCCTCCACGCTGGCCACAAAGATGCACTCCATCAGGCGCACGTTTTCCGGCGTGTAGAGGATTTCGCTTTCATTCACATAGTCGTTGATGAAGGTATCCACGCTGGCATAGCTTTCCTTCTGTTTGGCCACCTTCTCGTCAAACGCCGCCTTGACCTCGTCCTCGGTCACGGTCACATCCGCCGTCGCCCGCTCATACAGGAAATTGAGCACGTCGTTCAGCTCGGCGCTGTCCATCAGGGTCTCCTCGGTATAACCGGCCTGCGCCATCTGCTCCTCCACGGCGGCATTCAGCTCGTCGCCGGTGAAGCCGGAAGCGGAGAGGTAGCTTTCCAGATATTCGCGCGTGTTGTCCAGCGCGGTCTTCACCTGCGCGGCCAGCTCGGTCTTCTTTTCCTCGGTCAGCTCATAGCCGTTCTGCGCGGCGTAGTGGCGGACGATGGAGGTGCTCAGCTTGGTCTGCACCGTCTCCTGCGCGACGGAAGCCTGCAATTCCGTGTCGTACTCGTCCACGCTGTAGCCGTACTGCGCATAGTAAGCGACATACTGGCTGAGCATCTGGTCGTATTCATCCTGAATTTCGGATTTCAGCACCGTCACCGCGCCGTTGTAGGCGGAGGCCAGCACGTCGTCCGAAAGTGTCAGCGCCGCTTCCTCGGCCACGGGTTCTTCGGTCGCGGCGGGCGCTTCCGTCGGCTCAGCGGTCGGTTCTTCCGTCGGCTCAGCGGTCGGCGCTTCGGTCGGCACAGCCGTCGGCGCTTCCGTCGGCGCTTCGGTCGGTTCGGCGGTCGGCGCTTCGGTCGGCACAGCCGTCGGCGCTTCGGTCGGCACAGCCGTCGGCGCTTCGGTCGGCTCGGCCGTCGGTTCTTCCGTCGGTTCGGCGGTCGGCGCTTCGGTCACAACCGGCGTCGCCGTCGCTTCCGGCTCTTTCACCTTCGAGCCGCACGCGGTCAGAGAAACCAGCGCAATGGCCAGCATCAGAGCCAGCAAACTCTTCTTCATCAGGTTTTCCCTCCATTTTGTTATGCAAATCCTTCCGCATCCGTTTCGCGGCGGGCGCGAAACCGCGGGATTTACATTTTTTCTCGGCGATGCATCCGGCGTTACGCCGGTTTGTTACGGCATCAAAACCATGTCCTTCATTATACGCGACGCGCGGCCAAAAGGCAATCATTTCGTCAAATTGTCTTTTCGGCTTCATGGGTGATTCACAATTTTGTCACAATCAGGCGGGTTGACCCTGCCCTTGCCTCCGCCGAAGTCTGCAAAGCATCAAGCGCATGCCCGCGCTGGCGTTTTTGCGCGAAAAAAGGCCGCCCTCCCCGCGCGGGGAAGCGCGACCCATTGATTTTAACGTCTCAAATTCCGTTTCAATGCCGACGCGCCGCGTCAGAACGTGTTTTCCGGGTCAAAGCCCGCGTTTGTTGCCGGCGCTTCACGCCGTTTCTGCCGCGCGAAGGACTCAATGAACATCGCCATCTGCCGCACGGCCGGGGCCATCATCTGCGGATTGAGCACCGCAATGCCAAACTCGCGGTATTCCATCGGTTCAATCGCGTAGGTCTCCACGTCGCCGTGCACACGTTCGAGCGTCAGGCTCGGCATGATGCAGATGCCGAACCCGCTTTCCACCATCGCGATGGTGGAAAGATCGTCCACCACGCGGCAGGTTGCCCGCACCGTGATGCGGTATTTCGCCAAAAACGCCTGCACGTCCGCGTCGGTCGCGTCTCCCTGCACAACGAACGTCTCCGCGCGCATCTCCTCAGGGACGATCACACCCGGCGTTCTCGTCTTAAATCCGCGCGGCGCCACGCACATCAGCCGGTCGCGATACAGCGGCCGCACCGCCAGATCGCGCGTGGATTCCGTCGAGAGGAAGCCCAGATCCACCACGCCGGTCTTGATCCACTCGATCACGTCGTCGTAGGTGCCCTGATCAATTTCAATTTCCACGCCGGGGTATTTCGCGCGGTATTCCGCCACGAGCTGCGGCAGCCACGCCACGCACACGCTGTTGAACGCGCCGATGCGCACCTTGCCGCGCTGAACGCCCTTCAATTCGCCGACCGTCTGCGTCAGCGCCTCGTCGGCGGAAAGCACCTGCCGAATCACGGGATAGAGCGCCTCGCCGCTGCGGGTGAGCGAAACGCCGCCCTTGCCGCGGACAAAGAGCGAAAAGCCGCAGGATTCCTCCATGGAGCTGACGGCGTGGCTGATGGCGCTGGGCGTCAGGTGCAGAATCTGCGCGGCGCGCGCAAAACTGCCCTGCTGGGTGACCGTGTGAAAGATGCGATATTCAAGCAGCGTCATCGCTGTCCCTCCTGCCAAAGATGGAATAAATACGATTTATCATCGCCTCAGCCTGTTGACATAAGCAAACTTGGCCTGAATCGCAAAATCAAGAAATTCAGCGATTCTTTCATTTGCGGAAAGGGCTATTC
>UQNM01000048.1 GCA_900542395.1 uncultured Eubacteriales bacterium | reverse complement strand
GATCGCTGCACCGTGCTGCGCAAGGGCAAATACGTCGGCACGGTCGATGTGGCCGACACCAGCAAGGAAGAATTGAGCGAGATGATGGTCGGCCGCAAGGTGCAGCTCGTCATGGAAAAAACGCCGCTCAAGCCGGGCGAAAGCGTGCTGACGGTGCAGAACCTGACCGTCAGGAGCAAGAAGCACGGCAAGCCGGTGGTCAACAATGTCTCCTTCAACGTGCGCGGCGAGATCGTCTGCATCGCGGGCATTGACGGCAACGGCCAGAGCGAACTGATCTATGCGCTTACCGGTCTGCTCAAGCCCGACAGCGGCAAGATTTTCCTCAACAATCGGGACATTACGCACATGTCCATCCGCAAGCGCAACGAGGCGGGGCTCAGCCATATTCCGGAGGATCGCCATAAGCACGGCCTTGTTCTGGATTATTCGCTGGAAAACAACCTCGTGCTCAAGCGCTACTTCCATCCGGAGTTTGAGCGCAACGGCTTCCTGCAATTCGGCGAAATCCGCAAGTATGCCGACGATCTGATCGAGCGCTTCGACGTGCGCAGCGGTCAGGGCGCGGTGACGAAGGCGCGCAGCATGTCCGGCGGCAACCAGCAGAAGGCGATTATCGCCCGCGAGGTGGATTTGAGCAGCGATTTGCTCATCGCCGTGCAGCCGACGCGCGGTTTGGACGTCGGCGCGATTGAGTATATCCGCAAGGAGCTGCTGGCGCAGCGCGACGCGGGCAAGGCGGTTCTGCTCGTTTCGCTGGAGCTGGACGAGGTGCTCGAAGTGCCGGATCGCATTCTGGTGATGTACGAGGGCGCAATCGTCGGCGAGCTGGACCCGCGCTATACGACCGCCAAGGAGTTGGGGCTTTACATGGCGGGCGCGCAGCGCAACGCTTGATAGGAGGGAAGCCAAATGGAAAACAAAAAGGGCAAGCTGGGCAGCCGTCTGGCAGGCTCCGAAGCGTTTCTGTCGGTGGCGGCCTCGCTGATTTGCATCGTGATCGGCCTGCTGCTGGGCCTTGTGGTGCTGGCCATCATCAATGCGGAACACGCCTTCGGCGACGGTCTGCTCGTCATTTTGAGAAGCGGCTTCAAGAGCCCGCGCAACATGGGCACGGTGCTGGCCAATGCCGCGCCGCTGATTATGACGGGTCTTTCGGTCGGCTTTGCGTTCAAAACCGGCCTGTTCAACATCGGCGCGGCGGGGCAGTACACGCTCGGCGCGTTCGGCGCGCTGTATTGCGCCATCGTGCTGCAATGGCCGTGGTACCTGTGCCTGCTGGCGGCGATGCTCTTCGGCGCGATTTGGGGCGCGCTGCCGGGCATTTTTAAGGCGTATCTGAACATCAACGAGGTCATCACGGCCATCATGTTCAACTGGATCGGTCTGTACATGGTCAACGATATCATGTACGGCAAGGGCAAAAGCCCGATGTATGATCTGGCCTCGACCAAGACATACAGCCTGCGCAAGGCCGCGCCGCAGGCCATGATTCCCAGCCTCGGCATGAGCGAGCTGTTCGGCAAGCTGCAATCGGTCACCATCGCGATTTTCATTGCGATCTTCTTCGCGATCATCGTCTACATCATCCTCAATAAGACGGCGTTCGGCTACGAGCTGCGCGCCTGCGGCTTCAACAAAAACGCCGCGCGCTACGCGGGCATCAACGAAAAGCGCAATATCATCCTTGCGATGATGATTTCCGGCGCGCTGGCGGGCGTCGGCGCGGGGCTGTATTATCTCTCCACCGTCGCGGAGTGGAACCCGCAGGTCTCCACGGCGCTGCCCGCGATGGGCTTCAACGGCATCAGCACGGCGCTGCTGGCCTGCTCCAACCCGATCGGCACGATTTTCTCCTCGCTGTTCATTTCGTATATCACCGTCGGCGGCACGAAGCTCTCCACGCAGTATTACACCAAGGAGATCGCCGATGTGATCACCGCGCTGATTATCTATCTCTGCGCGTTCTCGCTGCTCTTTAAGAACAAGATCCGCGCGCTGCTTGTGGGCAAGGCCAAGCGGGTCTCCGTCGGGAAGGGAGGGGACGACTGATGTTTCTGCTGCTGAAATATACGCTGCTGTATACGGTCGTGCTGATGATGGTGGCGCTGGGCGGCATGTTCTCCGAGCGCAGCGGCATTATCAACATCGCGCTGGAGGGCATCATGGTAATCGGCGGCCTGATGGGCGTCATCGCCATCCAGATGATGCCCGCCGGGGCGAGCGCGTTCTCCATCGTGCTGGTCTCCGTCCTCGCGGCGGGCATTGCGGGCATGCTGTATGCCGGGCTGCTGGCGTTCGCCTCGATCAATCTGAACGCGGATCAGACCATCGGCGGCACGGCGCTCAACCTGCTGGCCACCGCGCTGGCGATGGTCATCGCCAAGGGCGTGAACCACTCCGCTTCCGCCAAGCTGGATTACAGCAACCGCGTGTTCGTCTATGACTTCGGCCCGCTGACGGTCAACGTCTTTCTGTTCATCGGCCTTGCGGCGCTGATTCTCTCGTACATCGTGCTCTATAAGACGCGGCTGGGTCTGCGCCTGCGCGCGTGCGGCGAGCATCCGCAGGCGGCGGACAGCGTGGGCATCAACGTCTACAAGATGCGCTATATCGGCGTGCTGATTTCCGGCGTACTGGGCGGCATCGGCGGCATGGCGTACATCATCCCGTCCGTCTCCAGTTGGAATTTCGAGGTCGGCGTTTCCGGCGCGGGCTTCCTCGCGCTGGCGGTCATGATCTTCGGCCAGTGGAAGCCGTTCCGCATCTTCCTTGCGGCGGTGTTCTTCGCGCTGTTCAAGTCGCTGGCGAATATTGCCAGCTCGATTCCGTTCCTCGCCGATCTGGGCTGGACGCAGAATATGTATAACATGATTCCGTTCATCGCCTCGATGATTATTCTGGCGTTCACCAGCAAAAAATCCCGCGCGCCGAAGGCGGAGGGTATTCCCTACGACAAAGGCTCTCGGTAAAGAAACGCCGGGGCTTCCCGCCCCAACGCCCGGCAGGAACCTGCGGTTTCTGCGCTTCTCACAAAAAAATTCCTCCGATTTCTCGGAGGATTTTTTTGTATACCCGTTTTTTGTAAGCGCAAAGCCCAAATGTCGGCGTTTCCTTAAAACTCTTTGTTCTCGTATCGCCTGCACCAGGTATACTTGCTCACCGCGCTGCGCTGAGCCGTCACGCCGCTGAGAATCGCCTGCATATACGTCGGCAGAAACTCGTCGTACTTGACTTCCAGCACCTCCACCGGGTCGTCGAAGACCGGGTAGGTGGGGATCGACGCATCGAACATGGCAGTCTGATACAGACCGGTGCGAATCTGCTTGTCAAACGTGATGCGCACTTCCTCGGCGGGGTGGATATACGCCTCGCGGATGTAATCCACGATGACCACCGGGCGCAGCAGCCGCGTTTTCATCTCGCGGTATACGTCGTGCAGCAGGGGATGGCGCATGCGCTGCAAGCCCTCCGGGTCGCCCGCGATGAGCTGATCGGCCAATTCGCGGGGGATGGAGACGGACTGCTTGGAAATCAAATCGCCGTATTTGCTCTTACATTCCAGCTTGATGACGCGGTCGCTGAAATTGTAGATGCGGATGCGGTATTTTTTTCGGTTGCCCACGCCCGCGATTTTTTCTTCCAACGCATCGTCGTTGATCGTGTCGAAATACAGCGAGCGGATGTGGTATTCGTTGTTTTCGTTGCCGTTGGGATCGAGCTGCATCACGGGCTTCAGCGAACTGCGCAGCACATTCAGCTCCGCCGGGGTGATGAAATATTTCAGCTCATGTCGCAGCGGAATGTTGCGGATGATCATATCGGCTCCTTAGTTGCCCGCTTCGGACTGGCAGGCGATCAGCGTCGCGTTGTGCACGCCCTCGGTGTCCATCAGCTTGTTGACGATGTCAAAGCGCTCGCGGAGCTGCACCTCGACGGTCAGTTCCACGCCGCCGGGGGTGACGGTCTTGCTGCGCAGACGCTGCACCTTGATGCGGCGGATGAAATCCATGACCTCCGCCTCGGCGGCCTGATCGTAGTGGGTGACGAGCAGGAAGGTGTTCGGGGTGCGCAGGCGGAAGAACGCCAGCGCCAGCATCGCGATGGAGATGCCCGCGACGACGACCAACGCGATGGTGTACAGCTCCGCGCCGAGCAGGATGCCCATCGTCAGGCTCCAGAACATGTAAGCCGTGTCGAGCGGATCCTTGACGGCCGTGCGGAAACGCACGATGGAGAGCGCGCCGACCATGCCCATGGAGAGCGCGATATTCGACTTAATGCACATGACGACCGGGGTGGTAATCATGCACAGCATAATCAGCGTGTTGGCGAACGACGGGGAAAAGAGCACGCCGCGGAAGGCCTTGCGATAGACCAGCGCGATAATCAGGCCGACGATAAAACCCATCAGCAGCGCCAGCAGCATCTTCATCGGGGTGAGGCTGGTCATCTGCTGTGCAAACCACTCGTTTACACTCGCGTCGTTGATGATGTTCTTCATGGGAAAATTCCTCCATACTATAAATGATTCAATGAATAGCGGATTTGGCGCGTGGGGATAGGGGAACGATTACTGATACTGCGCCGGGATCTCCGGGCAGGGGCCGAAGTAGGATTCCATTTCCGCGTCGCTCAGCCCGAAATAGGATTGGATATCCAGCCAGACGAAGTGCGGCCTGCGGTTCATCACGCGGACGGCGCGCTCGCAGCGGGAAACCCAGTAGTTGTAAGCGCCGGTTGGGTTCTTCGGCACGTCGAAACTGACCTGCGCGGGCATTTCCGCCGCCCAGCGCTCGTGATGCATCTGCATTTCCGGCTTGATCTGCGCCGTCATTTCGTAGAAGAGCGAGACCATGTTTTCCGTCGTCAGCACGCTGTTGAACAGCTCGGCGTAGCGCGTCAGGAATTTTTCGCGGTATTGCGGAACCTGAACCAGCTTGCGCACGAACAGGTTGGATTTGATCTTCTGGCTGCCCGCGCCGTTTTCATTCATGTAATAGGTGACGCAGCCGGTCGCGTATTCCTTGCCCTTGCTCTTGTAGGTGGCGTTGAACAGCCCCCAGTCCATATCGAACACCAGATAGCGCCACTTGCCGTCGCCGGATTTCGTGTTGCGGTAGAAGCGGATGTTGCCGGGGTCTGTGTTGCCGTAGAACGATTCGAAGATGTAGTAATCGAACATGTTGTCGATGTCAAAATTCGCTTCGACCTCGGCGAGCAATTCGGGGTTGCTGTTCAAATCGGCGTCCTTGACCTTGTTGTAGAGCGCCTTGTAATCCGCGTTCGAGCCCTGCTTGACCTGAGAGGAAGAGAGACCGTCGGATTGCAGCAGGTCGATGTCCTTCGATTTGAGCCAGCCCTCGTGCTGCGCCACCATGTCCACGCCCGCGCGCTCGCGCATGTTGTAATGACCCCAGTATTGGCCGTTGATGTAGACGATGACGGGCTTCCATGCCTGCGTGGCCAGCGTGCTTCCGGATTGATCAATCAACCGCGCTTCAAGGCCGTCCATCACGCGGGTGAACAGGCCGTCCTGACCGCCGTTGCGCAGAACGAAGCTCTTGTAGGTCGTGAACGGGCGGTCGTCGAAGAGTGCATAATCAAATTCGCTCTTGCCGAATTGGCCGTCGGCCTTGATGAACAGGCTCTTCTGCGGCATATCCAGCGAATACTGACCCATGACGCGGAAGCGAATGCCCTGCGAAATCTGAAGCTGGCCGTTTTCGTCGCTGTATTCCAGCCACGCGGGGAACCAGTTCTTCTGGCCGTAGGTTGCGATCTTGATCCACGGCGTCGGCTTGGATGTATCGACGTTCGGGCCGTAGGCGAACGCGCCGTATTCCTCGTTGGTCAGGTTTTCCGGGTCGGTCGTCAGGCAGACGACCGGCATCGTGTGATACACGGAAATCAAATACGTTTCGGAGACGATCTGCGAGGCCTCCACGCCGTCGCGATAGGTGCGCGCGCGGATGACCGTGTTGGTTTCGATCTCGATCGGCTCGGTGTAAATCGGGGAGGATTCGTTCGGGTCGGTGCTGTCGAGCGTATAGCGGACGGTGCTGCCCGCCGGAACGTTGATCGTGACCGCGTTTTCGCCCGTCAGCGGCCGCACGTACAGGCCGCCCGCCACGTTGAAGGTCGGCGGCTCGGCATAGCCGGTGAAGCCCTGCCCGTTCGCCGCGCCCGGCGTGGGGGAGGAATAATAGAACAGCCCCGCCTGCCCGAGCGTGCGCCCGTAGGAGGTATCGTCGTAAAGCTGGGGGACGACCACCTTATCCAAAATCTGCCCGCTGGGGGTGGAAAGGCAGACCGTCTCGCCCGATTTTTTCAGGTTGTAATTGGTGAAATAATAAACGCCGTCTTTGCTCGTCTGCGTGGTATCGCAGTAGATGACCAGATAGCTGTTGTTTTCGATGGTGATGTCAGGAAATTGCCATTTGCGGGGTTTTTTAATGTTATCGGACAGGCCGTAACCCTTGAGGTTTACGGCCTGCCCGCTCATGTTGTAGATTTCGATATAGTCGTAGTAGTAGTTGACGTTCGGTCCGTGCGTGCTTTTGTTGCCGGTCATCACCTCGGTGATGTAAAGCCCGGAGGTGTTGGCCAGACACATGCGCGTGTCCATCGCCGTCATGCCGGCGCGCGTGTTGGGCAGCCCCGGCGTGGGGCTGGTAAAGAGCTTGAAGCTGCCGTCGCCTTCCTCGTCGCGCCCCCAAGAGGTATCCGCCGAGAGCAGGTCGTAAGTGACCATGTCGATCATTCGACCCTGAATATCCGACAGGATGACGGTTTCGCCGTTGGAACGCAGCTTGAAGCTGGCGTGCGGCCAGCTCCCTTCCGCCGCGGCGCGATCCTTTTTCGAGGCGAAGACGACGAAATAGCCGTTCGGCTCGATCACGCAGCCCTGCGGGAAGCGCCACTTGACGAGCTTATCCGTGCTGTCGCTGAGCGCGTAGTTGGAAAGGTCGATCGCCTGATTGGTCGTGTTGTGGATCTCGATCCAGTCGGGGTAATCGCCGTCCTCGTCCTTGAGCGTGGTGATGGAGGACGCGCAGATTTCGTTGATGACCAGCGCGCCGCTTTGCAGCACCGTGCTCGCGCGGAACGCGGCGTAGCCCTCCTGCGTGTTGTCGTAGCCCGGCGTGTATTGGTCGGTGATGATGTAATCGTTGCCGCCGATCCACGTGTAGCTCATGTTGGAATCCATCGCGGGGATGTCCAGCTCCTGGAAGGCGATGCCGTCGCTGCCGAAGAGGAAGAGCTTGTCGCCTGCGGAGGAGAGCTTGAATTTCGCGTGGAGCGTCTTTCCGGCTTCATTCTGCGTGCTGTCCGACGCAAAGACGATGACATGCTCGCCCGCGGCCAGCGTCATATCCGGAAAGACGAAGGTGATCTTGTCCGCGCGGTCGGAAAGGCCGTAGCCCTTGATGTTGATCGGGCTGTCGCCGGTGTTGGTGAGCTCCACCCAATCCGGAAACGCGCCGGTTTCATCCGGGAACGCGCTGCGGTTGGAGGACATCGCCTCCGTGACGCGCAGATTCGTGTTGCCGCTGGAAACGGCCTCCGCTTCGATCTCCGTGCCGGAGACGTTGGCGGCCGGGGTCTGCGCGATTTTCGGCGCGAAGAGAACCATCAGCACGACAAACACGCTCAGCGCAATCAGCAGCGGCAGGGTGCCGCGCTGGGGCTTGACACGTTTGACGGCGCTGCGCTTTCTGCGCGGCGGACTGGTGTTTTTCATCCGGTTGGAACGCATGAATTGACTTCCTTTCAAGATTCGACAAAATAGCCTGACTTAGTATAACATAAATCTCGCATAAACGGAAGATCAAGAAAAAATTTCTACGGATTCTTTCCGCCGCCGCGCGATTTTTTCTGCGTGTTTGGCCTGCGAAACGCATAGATTATCCCTGTGGAAAACGGGAGGAGGGCGAAGAAATGCGGCTTGGCGTTGTGCTCACGGGGGCGGGCGCCTGCGCGGCGGCGAGCGCGGGCGCGCTGACATGGCTGCTGGATGCGGGCGTCTCGCCCTGCGCGGTCTGCGGGATGCAGGCGGCGGCATGGCCTGCGGCGCTGTATCTGGCGGGTTATGACGCGGGGAGACTGCGCGGCGCGGCTGCGCAGGCCGCGCGGATGGGGCGGCGGCTTCTGCGCGCCGATGCGTCCGCTTCGGCGGTGCTGGGCATGAAAAAAAGCGCGCTGTGCCGTGGGCGGCGGCTGGAAAAGCTGCTGGCCGCGCAGACGGGGGAGCGCGCGCTGGGGTTGTGCGAGCGGCAGGGCGTTTTCTTGTGCCGGACGGCGCGAAGCGGGCACGTCGTCGCTTTCTGCACGCAGAGCGTGTCGCAGGAGGGGACGATTGTGACGCTGCAAGCCTCGGCGGGCTTTGCGGCGCGCGCGGCGCTGGCCAGACCGCCGTTTGTCTCGGCGCTGGAATGGATGGGCTCGCCGCTTTTGCCGCTGGATGATCTGCCGCTGGCCTGCCGTTTGCTCGCCGCCATGGGTGCGCAGCGGGTGCTGGTCGTCGCGCCGCAGAGCGCCCTGCGCCATCAGCCGGACGCGCTTGAACAGGCGAGCGGCTTTTTCGTGCCCTGCGCGCGGGAGTTGGGGGAGAACGTCGGCGTTTTTCGCATTCCGCTGCCGGAAGCGCTCGGCGCGCTTTCCCTCGATCGGATTCTGCCCGCCATGGACGTCGGCCGGGAGGCCGCTGAGCAGGGCATGGAGGCGGCGCTGGAGCGCATCGGCATGCCGCTGTGCCGCGTGCTGCCGTTTCGGCGAAGGCTCATCGCACCGTGATATCCACGGTGGCCTTCTGCCGTTCGCCGCCGATCACGGTTTCCAGCGCGGCAGCGTATGCCCCGGCGGGAACACGCTCCCCGGCGTCGTTTCGCCCGTCCCAATACAGGCGGGTGACGTCTCCGGGCGCGGGGCGCGTGAGCTGGGCGCTGGCCAGACGGCGGACGAGCTTCCCCTGCGCGTCATAAATGCAGACCGTGATTTCTGCCGGCACGTTGATCCGCGCTTCCAGCACGAGCTCGCGCCGAGCGGATACGTCGAATTCGGCGTTTTCGGCGCTCAGCGTGACGCTCGGCTCGACAGCCGCGGGGCGGACGGCCAGCAGCCGCTCGGAGCAGAGGATCACCTCGCTGCCCGTGACGGCGAAGACCTGAAGCATCATGTAGCCGCTTTCGTCCTCCAGAATACCGTCGAGCGTCAGCTCCCGCGTCTTGCGGCCGGGGGTCAGCAGGCCGCCTGCCATGTCGCCGTCATCCAGAAACGTCGCCGCGTTCTGCCAATCCCAGCCGCCGTTCACCTGCCGCACCACGCGGTACTGCACGGCGGTTTCGGCCGTGACGGTGTAAGAAAATTCCAGCGTCGGGTCGTCGGATTCGAGCAGGCAGTCGCCGTAGCTGAACCCGGAAAGCGCGCGCGCAAGGGGGCTGTTCGTCGCCACGGGGAGCGTCAGCGCGTTGGCCTGCGCGGAGAGAAGCTGCGCGGAGGAGGAGGGGACCGCCGCGTTCAGATATCGCCGCAGCTCTTCCAGCGTCACCTCGCCGTTGCCGTTCACATCCGCTTCGGGCTTGCCGTAAAGCCCGAGGCCGCTGGAAAGCGCGCTGGCGAAGTAGGAAACCGCGCCCGTGGAGAGCCCCTCGCTGTCGTAATACCAACTGGATTCAAACCCGCTGGCGGAGGTCAGCACGTGGATGCTCGGGTCGGCCAGAAAGGGCGTTTCCAGCGACGCGGGGGATTGCGCGCGGCTGCCCGGCAGAAGGCTGTGCGCGAAAGCGCCGCGGCCGATCAGCGCGCCGGAATAGCAGGCGTCCACGATCAGCAGCTTTTCGCCCTGTATGCCCGAAAGGATGTTTTGCAGCGCCGCCGCGCCCAGCGGCGCTTCGTTTTCGCCGTCGCCCAGCATCAGATAAACCTGCCCGTCGTCCGAGGAGGAGAGTACGCCGTGGGTGCACAGGTAGAGGATGGAAAGATCCGTCTCGTCCGCGTCGCCGAATGTGTTGTCCACGGCGGATTGCAGATGCCGGACGGTGCCGATGGTGCCATCCTCGATGGAAAGGCTGCCGAGGTTCAGCCCCGCGCCGACCAGCGCGGAACCGACGATGTGCAGATTGCCGGAGACGGAATTGCCCAGATCCGGCAGGGTGAGAAAGTCGCGGCAGGCGACGAGCAGCGCGCGCGTCTGCCCCAGCGCCCACGCGGGCAGCGTGAGCAGCAGCAGAAAAACGACGAGCGGGAAAATCCTTCGCATAACCGGCGACCTCCTTTCTTCCGTAACGGCGGCTGAAAGCGGCAAAAAGCGCTTTCGGCGGTTCTCTACTTGTATAGACGTAAAAACCGGCCGAAAATTTCACTTTTTTTGAAAATTTTTTTGAAAATATTTTTGATGGGCGGGACATTGCGTAAAATCGCCCGCGCGCGCTTTCGGAAATACCCCCATTTTATCCGATTCTCTGCGGATCGGCAAGATAAATGTTACGAAATTCCATAAAATTCCGCCCGAATGTCACAACTTCGTCACAAATTTGAAGGCGCTTGCCAAATGAACCGCCCGGTGATAAGCTGAAAGCATCACATGGGGAAGGAAAGACAGCATGAAACCTGAAAAACAAAAGAGACACGCCGCTCTGCGCGCGCTGCTGATCGCGCTGCTGACGCTGGCGCTTCTGGCGGCGGGCTTTGCGGTCTACCGCCTCTGGTGGCTGCCGCGCGCCGGGTTCGCCGTGCACTTCGTGGATGTCGGGCAGGGGGATGCGGCGATTGTGGTTTGCGACGGGAAAACGCTCGTCATCGACGGCGGGATGCCGGAGAGCGGCGCGAAGCTGGTCGATTATCTGCAAAACACGCTGCACGTTTCCGCCATCGACGCCATGATCGGCACCCACCCGCACGCGGATCACATCGGCGGCCTGCCGGACGTCATCCGCGCCTTTGCGGTAAAGACGCTGTATTCGCCGGTGGATGAATTTGAAGGCAAGCCGTTTGAAGCGATGAAGCGCGCGGCCGACGCGAAAAACGTCAGAATCACCGTGCCGCAGGCGGGGCAGCGCTTTTCCATCGGGCGCGCGGAGGTCGAGTTCTACGCGCCGCTGGGCATTTACGATGACGTGAACGATCTCTCCCTCGTTACCCGGATCACCTACGGGCAGACGGCGTTCCTGTTCACCGGCGACGCGGAAAGGCCGTCCGAAAACGACATGATCGACAGCGACGAGGCGCTTTCCGCAACGGTGCTCAAGGTCGGCCATCACGGCAGCAACACGTCGAGCTCCTATCTCTTTTTGCGGCAGGTCATGCCGTCCTACGCGGTCATTAGCTGCGGCAAGGATAATGCCTACGGCCATCCGCATCAGGAGGTGCTGGCGCGGCTGAGGGATATCGGCGCGGCGGTGTACCGCACGGATGAAAGCGGCACGATCGTCTGCCGGTCAAACGGCGAGCGCGTCGCGTTTGAGACGGAAAAAGGGAAAAAGCCGATCGCAACGCCCCGAAAGGGTCAGTCGGTCGGCTATGTCGGCAATATAAAGAGCAAAAAGTTTCATCTGTCCACCTGCTCGTCCGTGCAGGATATCCAGCAGAGCAACCGCATCACGTTCGCCACCCGCGCGGCGGCCGTGAAGCAGGGGTATTCGCCCTGCAAGGTGTGCAGGCCGTGAGGCGCGCATGGCAGGGGAAGGCGCGGGGGAGATAAAAGAAGACAAAAAGGGAGCGGCCCTCGTCAAAAGGCCGCTCCTTTTCGTATGCTGTTTGGGAAAACGGGCGCTTAGTACATGCCGCCCATGCCCGGATCACCTGCCGGGGCGGGCGCCGGATTCTTCTCCGGGATATCCGCCACGAGGGATTCGGTGGTCAGCACGGTCGCCGCGACGGAAGCCGCGTTCTGCAGCGCGCTGCGGGTCACCTTGGTCGGGTCGATGATGCCGGCCTCAACCATATCGACGTACTTGTCGTTCAGCGCGTCGTAGCCGTAGCCCGGCTTCTTGGTGCGCTTGATCTTCTCGACGATGACGGAGCCTTCCACGCCCGCGTTGGCCGCGATCTGGCGAACCGGCTCTTCCAGCGCGCGCAGGACGATCTGCACGCCGGTCTTCGCGTCGCCGCTGAACTTCGGCAGCAGCGCCTGAACCTCCGGCAGCACGCTCAGCAGCGCGGTTCCGCCGCCCGGAACGATGCCTTCCTCAACGGCGGCACGGGTCGCGGAGAGCGCGTCCTCGATGCGCATCTTGCGCTCCTTCATTTCGATTTCGGTGGCCGCGCCGACCTGAATCACCGCAACGCCGCCGGCCAGCTTGGCCAGACGCTCCTGCAGCTTCTCGCGGTCGTAATCGGAGGTCGTCTCGCCGATCTGGGTGCGGATCGAGGCGACGCGCGCCGCGATATCCTGCGGGTTGCCCGCGCCCTCGACGATGGTGGTGTTGTCCTTGTCAACCTTGACCTGACGCGCGGAGCCGAGCATATCGACCGTCGCGCTCTTGAGCTCGTAGCCCAGCTCCTCGGAGATCACCTGGCCGCCGGTCAGGATCGCGATATCCTGCAGCATGGCCTTGCGGCGGTCGCCGAAGCCCGGCGCCTTGACGGCCACGCAGGTGAACGTGCCGCGCAGCTTGTTGACAACCAGCGTCGCCATCGCTTCGCCTTCGATGTCCTCGGCGATAATCAGCATCTTGCGGCCGGCCTGCACAACCTGCTCGAGCAGCGGCAGGATCTCCTGAATGTTGCTGATCTTCTTGTCGGTGATGAGGATGTACGGGTTATCCAGCACGGCCTCCATCTTGTCGGTGTCGGTCGCCATGTAGGCGGAAACGTAGCCGCGGTCGAACTGCATGCCCTCAACCAGAGAGAGGTTGGTCTGCATGGTCTTACTCTCTTCAACGGTGATCACGCCGTCCTTGCCGACCTTCTCCATCGCCTCGGAAATCAGCTTGCCGATGGTCGGGTCAGCCGCGGAGTTTGCCGCGACGTTCTCGATGGACTGCTTGCCGCTGACCGGCACGCTCATGCTCTTCAGGCTCTCCACCGCCGCGTTCGTGGCGGCCTCGATGCCGCTGCGCAGAACCATCGGGTTCGCGCCGGCGGCCAGGTTCTTCAGACCCTCGCGGATGATCGCCTGCGCCAGCAGGGTGGCGGTGGTGGTGCCGTCGCCCGCAACGTCGTTGGTCTTGGTGGCGACTTCCTTCACGAGCTGAGCGCCCATGTTCTCAAACGGGTTCTCCAGCTCGATTTCCTTGGCGATGGTCACGCCGTCGTTGGTGATGAGCGGCGCGCCGTATTTCTTGTCGAGCACCACGTTGCGGCCTTTCGGGCCGAGGGTGATCTTGACGGTATCCGCCAGAGAATTGATGCCCTTTTCAAGGGAACGGCGGGCTTCCTCGCCGAAAATAATCTGCTTAGCCATAATGATGACCTCCTACCAATCGGGTTCTTTTTGAATTTCCGCACAGCTTGCTCGCGTGCGCCAAACATTTGGGGTTTATGCAATCAAGCGGCGGAAGTAAGCGAAGGCTTAGCCCTCCACGATCGCGAGAATGTCGCTCTGACGAACGATCTTGTATTCCTCGCCGTCGATCTTGATCTCCGTGCCGGCATACTTGGAATAGACGACCTTCTGGCCTTCCTTCACCTGCATGGCGACTTCCTTGCCATCCACAACGCCGCCCGGGCCGACGGCCACGATGTAGGCGTACTGCGGCTTCTCCTGCGCGGCGGACGTGAGGATGATGCCGCTCTTGGTGGTTTCTTCAATTTCCGCGTCCTTGAGAACAACGCGGTCAAAAAGGGGTTTCAAGCTCATTTTGATAGACCTCCTTAGATGATACGGTGACTTTGTTAGCACTCTTTACGGATGAGTGCTAAAGCAAGATATAATATACGCGAGTCAAGCCAATTCGGCAACATGGGCTGATTGCTAAATTTTAACGTTTAACCCTATTTTAAGCGATTTGAAAAAAATAATGCGCTTAAATGATTTGAAACTTGAAATTTCTCCGTTTTTTGAGTAAATCGCCCGATTGGGTGGCCGAAATCCGCTTTTTATGGTAGAATGAGCGCCATTGGAGGGCCGAATATGGATCAAAACTTTACGCGGTCAGTCCTTTCGTGGTATGACGCGGGGCATCGCGACCTGCCGTGGCGGCGCACGAAGGACGCTTATCGAATCTGGATTTCCGAGATCATGCTCCAGCAGACGCGCGCGGAGACGGTCGTTTCTTATTATGAGCGCTTTCTTGCGCGCTATCCAGATGTGCGCGCGCTGGCCGACGCGCCGGAGGAGGAATTGCTCAAGGCGTGGGAGGGGCTGGGGTATTACAGCCGCGCGCGCCTGCTGCAAAAGGCGGCGCGCGAGATTGTTTCGCAATACGGCGGCGAGCTGCCCGCCGATTTGCAGAAGCTGCGCGCCCTGCCCGGCGTCGGGGATTACACCAGCGGCGCGATTGCGTCCATTGCGTTCGGCATTCCCGCCGCCGCGGTGGACGGCAACGTGGAGCGCGTGATCTGCCGGTATTTCGCGATTTCCGAGGAGATGGGCAGCCCGAAGAGCCGCCGCATGATTCACGAGCTGGCGCAGAGCCTCGTGCCGCCCGACCGCCCCGGCGCGTTCGCCAACGCCATGATGGAGATGGGCGCGACGATGTGCACGCCGAAAAGCCCGTCCTGCCTGCTCTGCCCGGTGCGGGCGGGCTGCAAGGGGTACGCGCAGGGGATGGCGGAGCGCCTGCCCGTCAAGCCCAAGAAAAAAGCGCAGCGCGTGGAAACGCGCTGCGTGATGCTGGTGTTTTGCCAAAACCGGGTGCTGACCGTGCTCAGGCGGGAGCGCCTGCTCGGCGGCCTTTCCGTCTTCCCGGACGCGGTCGGGGCGCTGTCGCCCGCGCAGATGTGCGCGGCGCTTGAAGCGCTGGGTGTTCCCACCGTTTACGACGCGCGGCTCGGCTGCGCAAAGCATGTGTTCACCCACCTGATTTGGGAGATGGAGATCCATGCGTTTGTCGCGGACGCGCCGACCGACGTGCCGGACGGCCGCTGGGTGAACGCGGCCGAGCTGGCCGCCCTGCCCATGCCCACCGCCGTCAAGGCCGCGCGAAGGCTTGCGGAGGAGGCGCTTACCCGCGCCAACGCCTGAGCGTGGGGAGATAGCGCGAAAGCGCGTCTCTGGCGGTCTTTTCGTCGGGGAACAGGCCGAGCTTGACTTCGAGCGGCGCGCAGAAATCAATCATTTCATCCAGCGTGCCGGTCATGTTTGATTCGCCGTTTGGGCAGCAGTAGACGCAGTAATCGCCGTTCGTCGTGCCGTCGGCGTTTTTGCCGAATTGCTCCGGCGCGGTCAGCGGCATGCCGCAGCTTTGGCAGATCGGGGTGTTGGCGAAATGGATGTTCTTTTCCATGGAAAACATTCCTCCTTGTTGTTGATGAATGGATTATCGCACGGAAAAGCTGACAACTGCATGTCAGGTTTTGTAGAGCGCCGACATTTTTTCAAGTTCGCGGCAAACCGCGTCCGCGAGCGCCTTGGGTTCGAGCACCTTTGCGTGCGCTCCGTAGCCCAGAATGAAGGAAATCAGCCATTCGCCGGGCATGAACGCGGCATGCGCGATAAAATCGCCGTTTTCAGCCTGCGAAAGCTGCTCTTCCTCGAAATCGTCATAAACGCGGAAAGCCATGCTCGCGTCGATGCGCAGCGTGAAGCGAATCGGGAGCACGTCCGATTGAATTTCCGCCGTTTCGTCAGCCGCGCAGGAAAGCGCCTCGTCGGGAAATTCGCCCGGAATCGAGCGCAGGCGCTTGATGCGCGTGAGCTTGAAGGTGCGCAGGGCGCGCCTTTGCATGCAATAAGCCAGCAGATACCACGCGCTGCTTTTGAACCACAGGCGGATGGGGCAGACCTCGCGCGGCGCGCAGTCTCCGCTGCTGTTGTAATAATCAAAGGCGAGCGGCTGGCGGTTTAATATGGCGGTTTTGAGGATCGGAATAAAGCCGCTGCGCGTTCCGCTCCAGTCTGCAAAGTCGATGCGCACCCAGTCGGCCTGCTGGCCGCCGAAAAATGCGCTTAATTTGCCGAGCGTCTCCCGGTCGGATGCGCCGGTGGAAGCCAGCGCCTGCAAGGCGGAGAGCATATCCTGCTTTTCCCCGGCGCTGAGCATGGATTTGTTCAGCCTGAACGTGGGCAGAATGGCGATGCCGCCGTCCCGCCCGCGTTCGGCATAGACGGGAATACCGGCTTCGCCGAGCGCCTGCACGTCGCGGTAGATTGTCCGCACGGAAACCTCGAGCGTCTGAGCCAGCGCTGAAGCCGGTATGCGTTCGCGCTCCAGCAAAAGATAGAGCAGGCGGAAAAGACGGCTGATCTGCATGGCAATCACTTCCTTGCCGCTTATCGTATCACAGCCGAAACGCTCTTGCAAGCTCAAACGGATCGTGTTATCATGTCAACCACAGAAAAGGGGGGAACGTCATGCCGTTTTGTCAGGTGATCGTGGATATCAACCACACGGATGTGGATCATGTGTTCACCTACCGCGTGCCGACGGGGCTGGACGTCTGCCCCGGCATGCGCGTCCACGTGCCGTTTGGGCCGCGGAGGCTGGAGGGCGTGGTCGTCGAAATGGCGGCGGATTGCGACCTGCCGCCCGAGCGCGTGAAGGATATCTGCGACACGCTGGAGGATTATCCCGCGGTGCTGCCGCCGCTGCTTGAATTGGCGAAGGAAATCCAGCGGACGTCGTTTTGCACGCTGGCGGTGGCGCTGAGGCTGATGTTCCCCGCGCAGATGCGCGGCCAGCGCATCCATGAAAAACAGCGGGAGGTTGCCGTGCTGACCGTCGCGCCGGATGTGTTGGGGCAGGTGATCGCGGCGCAGGTTCGCGCGCCCAAGCGGGCGAAGGTGCTGCGGGCGCTGGCCGACGCGCCGGACATGGAGCTGACGACGGCGGCGCTCCGCGAAACCGTCGGCGACTGCCGCGACGCGCTGAACGCCCTTTGCCGGATGGGCTTTGTGAAGCTGGAAAAGCGGGAGAGCCTGCGCAGGCCATACGGCGAGATGGAGCGCCTTTCCGCGCAGGACCCGGAGCTTACCCGCCAGCAGGAGGACGTGCTGGCCGAGCTTCTGCCCGCGGTGGAAACGGGAAAGGGCGAGTTTCTGCTTTACGGCGTGACGGGCAGCGGCAAAACCGAGGTGTTCATCCGCGCCGTCCGCCGCGCCGCGCAGATGGGAAAGACGGCGATTGTGCTGGTGCCGGAAATCGCGCTGACCCCGCAGATGGTCTCCTGGTTCCGCTCCCGCTTCGGCGAGGATGCGGCGGTGCTCCATTCGCGCCTGTCCCCGGGCGAGCGATACGACGAGTGGCGGCGCATCCGGCGGGGCGACGTGCGCGTGGTCATCGGCGCGCGGTCGGCGATCTTCGCGCCGCTGCAAAACGTCGGTTTAATCATCATCGACGAGGAACACGAGCAGAGCTATATCGCCGACAACAACCCGCATTACGATGCGCGCCAGTTGGCGCACGAGCGATGCGCGCGGGAGGGCGCGGCGCTGCTGCTGGCCAGTGCAACGCCGAGCATGCGCTCCTTTGCGATGGCCGGGCGCGGGGATCTGAGGCTGCTGGAAATGCCGAGGCGCGTCAACAACCGCCCGATGCCGGCGGTGCATGTCGTCGATATGCGCGAGGAGCTGAAAAAGGGCAACCGAAGCGTGTTTTCCGGCGCGCTGGTCAACGGGCTGGATCGGTGCCTCAAAAGCGGCAGGCAGGCGATTCTGTTCATCAACAGGCGCGGCTTTTCGACGTTCGTTTCCTGCCGAAGCTGCGGCTATGTCGTGACGTGCAGCCAGTGCGACGTTTCCATGACCTATCACAGCGCGGAAAACGTGCTCCGCTGCCATTACTGCGGGCAGGAGACGGCCGTGCCGAAGGTCTGCCCGGAGTGCGGCAGCCCGTATATCAAGTATTTCGGCGTGGGCACGCAGCGCGTGGAGGAAGAGGTGCACAGGCTCTTCCCGGATGTGCCGACCCTGCGCATGGACAACGATACCACCCGCACCAAGGACGCGCACACGACGCTGATCGAGCGCTTCCGCCGGGGGGAGGCGCGCATCCTCGTCGGCACGCAGATGATCGCCAAGGGGCTGGATTTCCCGAATGTGACGATGGTGGGCATCGTCGCGGCGGATGCGATGCTCAAGCTGCCGGACTACCGTTCGGCGGAACGCACTTTCCAGCTGCTCACGCAGGTGGCCGGGCGCGCGGGGCGCGCGGATGCGCCGGGCGAGGTCTTTTTGCAGACCTACGACCCGGAAAATTACGCCGTGGAGGCCGCGAGCCGCCAGGATTACCGCGCGTTTTTTGAAGAGGAGATGCGCCGTCGCCGCCGCGCGCTCTATCCGCCGTACACGCTGATTGCGCGCCTGCTCTTTGAAGCGGACGACGAGAAGACCGCGCAGCAGGCCGCCGAGACCGCCATGCGGCTGATGGAGGCGTTTTTCGAGCGGCGGGCATATCTCAAAAAATATGTGATCGCTCTGCGCGCGATGGCCTGCCCGATCAAGAAAATCAAGGGCAAAAGCCGCTGGCAGACGACGCTCAAGATCGTCGATCAGCCGATCTGTCAGGAGGCGGTCGGCAAGATGAGTGAAATCGCCGCCGCGCCGACGGCGGGCTGTCTGTGCGCCTGCCAGATCAACCCTTCGAGCATGATGTGACGCGCTTTGGCAGGCCAGACGGAAAACGCGAAAAACCAAAATCTTTGAGCCGAGGGCGTTTTTTGCGTCGTCGGCTCTTCCATTTTGCGCGGATTTGCTTTATAATAAAAAGGATGATGGGTTAATGCGTCCATTTCCGTTCGATGAAACGGCGGGGACGAAGACAAGTCGGAAACAAGTCAGTTGTAGTTAAAAGGAGAGACGAATTTTCATGGCGCTTCGCAAGATTATCTGCATCGAGGACGAGCTGCTTCGCAAAAA
>UQNM01000047.1 GCA_900542395.1 uncultured Eubacteriales bacterium | reverse complement strand
GTATCGCATAAAAATACCCCCAATACCGGATGTCCAGTATTGGGGGTACATATCAAAATTCACGCAAATCAGAAGAAATTTGCATAAAATCACCGGAAACACTTGACAGGCCTTTCAAAAAGGAATACAATACTATATTGCATCAGTATGCACAATAGGCAAAGATGTGCCCGTGATCGGGCATTGGCCTACATCATTGTACAACGCTTTGGGCTGTTTGGCAATGGGCAGTTTAAAAGCGCTTGCCTGTTGCCGCATATATCCTTTGCAGGTTTAGACAAGTTAGGGGTGATGGCATTCATGGTTACCGTCCGCGACGAGCGCGAGGAAGCTGAGATCATGAAGTACGTCGGGGTGCACGACGTCAATATGGGAAAGGGCCGGGTTCGCAAGAGCTTTGCCACCATTGACGAAGTGGTGGAGATGCCCGACCTGATCGAGGTTCAAAAGAATTCTTACGAGCGTTTCCTGAAGGAGGATCTGCGCGAGGTTCTCAACGATGTTTCTCCGATTTATGATTTTAACGGCAATCTGAAGCTGGAGTTCGTCGATTATTCTCTGGATAAAACGCCGAAGTATTCGCTGGAAGAATGTCGCGAGCGCGATATGACCTACGCAACGGCGCTCAAGGTGCTCGTTCGCCTGACCAATAACGAGACGGGCGAAGTGAAGGAATCCGAAGTATTCATGGGCGATTTCCCGCTGATGACCGAACACGGCACGTTCATCATCAACGGCGGCGAGCGCGTCATCGTCAGCCAGCTCGTGCGCAGCCCCGGCGTATATTACCGCGAAAGCATCGACAAGGCCGGCAAGCACCTGTTTGATACGCAGGTGATCCCGAGCCGCGGCGCGTGGCTGGAGTACGAAATCGACTCCAACGACGTGATCTGGGTGCGCGTTGACCGCGCCCGCAAGCTGCCCGTGACCAGCCTGCTGCGCGCGCTGGGCTACGGCAGCGACGAGCAGATTCGTCAGCTTCTGGGCAACGACGAAAAGCTCGAAGCCACCATGCAGCGCGACGGCGGCGACGACGGCACCCGCCGCACCCGCGGCGGCAACGAGGTCAAGAGCAAGGAAAGCGGCCTGATGGACATCTATCGCCGCCTGCGTCCGGGCGAGGTCGGCACGGTCGATTCCGCCGAGAAGCTGCTCCACGCGACCTTCTTCGACCCGAAGCGCTACGACATGATGCGCGTGGGCCGCTATAAGTACAACAAGAAGCTGGCGATTGCGGCGCGCATCCGCGGCCACGTGGTCGATCAGGACATCATCGACCCGACCACGGGCGAGGTGATCATCGCGGCGGGCGAGCGGATTCCGGCCGCCAAGACCGACCCGCTGGCCAAGAAGATTCAGGATGCGGGCGTGAACGACATCTACCTCCGTCTGGAGGATCGCGTGGTTCGCGTCATCGGCAACAATTTCGTGGACGCGGCCGCGTGGCTGAGCGAAGAGGAAATTGAAAAGGCCGGCATCAACGAGATGGTTCACCTGCCGACCCTCAAGCAGCTCCTGGAGACCGCTGAGCAGGAGGGCATGGACGAGCTGGCGAAGATCCGCCTGCTGCACGAGAACCTCTCCGCGCTGATGCCCAAGCACATCCTGATTGACGATATCGTGGCCTCCATCAGCTATCTGCTGAACCTGCCCTACGGCGTGGGTCTGACCGACGACATCGACCACCTCGGCAACCGCCGCCTGCGCTCCGTGGGCGAGCTGCTCCAGAACCAGATCCGCATCGGTCTGGCGCGTCTGGAGCGCGTGGTTCGCGAGCGCATGAGCGTGCAGAACCAGAGTGAGGTCAAGCCGCAGGAGCTGATTAACATCCGCCCGGTTTCCGCGGCGATCAAGGAGTTCTTCGGTTCCTCCCAGCTGTCTCAGTTCATGGATCAGACGAACCCGCTGGCCGAGCTGACCCACAAGCGCCGCCTGTCCGCGTTGGGCCCGGGCGGCCTGAACCGCGACCGCGCGTCTTTCGAGGTTCGAGACGTTCACTACTCGCACTACGCGCGCATCTGCCCGATTGAGACGCCTGAAGGCCCGAATATCGGTCTGATCGGCTCGCTGGCGACCTATGCCCGCATCAACGAATACGGCTTCATCGAGGCGCCGTACCGCCTGATCGACCACAGCGGCGAGAAGCCGCGCGTGCTCGACGAGATCGTGTATCTCGCCGCGGACGAGGAGGACGGCTGCTACATCGCGCAGGCGAAGGAGCCGCTCAACCCGGACGGCACGTTTGTCAACGACCGCATTACCGCGCGCGTCCGCGCCGACGTTCAGAGCGTCGAGCCGAGCCACGTGGATTACATTGACGTTTCCCCGCGTCAGGTGATTTCCGTCGCGACGGCCATGATTCCGTTCCTCGACCATGACGACGCAAACCGCGCCCTGATGGGCTCGAACATGCAGCGTCAGGCCGTGCCGCTGCTCCGTCCGGAAGCCGCCTACGTGGCGACCGGCATCGAGTACAAGGCGGGCAAGGATTCCGGCGTGTGCCTGCGCGCCCGCGAGGACGGCTACGTCAAGAAGGTTTCCTCCGACCAAATCGTCATCGAGGACGAGCTGCACGAGACCCACACCTACAAGCTCATCAAGTTTGCGCGCTCCAACCAGAGCACCTGCATCAACCAGCGCCCGATCGTTTCCGCCGGTGAAAAGGTTCTGAAGGGCGACGTGATTGCGGACGGCCCGTCCACTGACCACGGCGAGATCGCGCTGGGCCGCAACATCCTGATCGGCTTTATGACGTGGGAAGGCTACAACTACGAGGATGCGGTTCTGCTCTCCGAGGAGCTGGTTCGCAACGACGTATTCACCTCCATTCACCTTGAAAAATACGAGTGCGAGGCGCGCGACACCAAGCTGGGCGCGGAGGAAATCACCCGTGACCTGCCGAACGTCGGCGACGACGCGCTGCGCGATCTGGACGCCGAGGGCATCATCCGCGTCGGCGCGGAGGTGCATCCGGGCGACATCCTCGTCGGCAAGGTGACCCCGAAGGGCGAAACCGAGCTGACCGCCGAAGAGCGCCTGCTGCGCGCGATTTTCGGCGAAAAGGCGCGCGAGGTTCGCGATACCTCGCTCAAGGTGCCGCACGGCGAGGAAGGCATCATTGTCGATGTGAAGGTGTTTGACCGCAAGGATCATGCGGAGCTGGCGCCGGGCGTCAACCGCATGGTTCGCGTCTACATCGCCCAGAAGCGCAAGATCTCTGTCGGCGATAAGATGGCAGGCCGCCACGGCAACAAGGGCGTCGTTTCCCGCGTGCTCCGTCAGGAGGACATGCCGTTCCTGCCGGACGGCACGCCGCTCCAGATCGTGCTGAACCCGCTGGGCGTTCCGTCCCGTATGAACCTGGGTCAGGTTTTGGAGATGCACCTGGGCATGGCGGCCAAGGCGCTCGGCTGGCGCGTGGCGACGCCTGACTTTGACGGCGCGTCCTTTGAGCAGATCCAGAACGCCCTCGAAGCCGGCGGCAAGCGCCGCGACGGCAAGACCATCCTCTACGATGGCCGCACGGGCGATCAGTTCGATAACCCCGTCACCGTTGGCTACATGTACTACCTCAAGCTGCATCACCTCGTTGACGACAAGATGCACGCCCGTTCCACCGGCCCGTACAGCCTCGTGACCCAGCAGCCGCTGGGCGGCAAGGCGCAGTTCGGCGGCCAGCGCTTCGGCGAGATGGAGGTCTGGGCGCTTGAGGCTTACGGCGCGGCCAACACGCTTCAGGAGATTCTGACGGTCAAGTCCGACGATATCGTGGGCCGCGTGAAGGCCTACGAAGCCATCGTCAAGGGCAAGAACATCCCGACGCCGGGCGTTCCGGAGTCCTTCAAGGTCCTCATCAAGGAGCTTGAGAGTCTCTGTCTGGACGTGAAGGCGCTGGACAGCGACCACAACGAAATCGTCATCAAAGAGCTTGAGGACGAAGAGGAAGGCTTCGACCGCAGCCAGAGCGAGGAGAGCGAGGGCGAACGCGCCGCGCTCCCGACCGACGGCAAGGAGGCCGACGCGGACGACGTCGAGGAGGAAGAGGCCGGAGACGACTTCGACACCGACGACGATGTGTTTGACTTTGACGACGTGCCCAGCTTCGAGGATATCTCCCTGGACGACCTGGATGACAAGTAATTGTTTCTTCCGGGACATAAACGCAACAATGCCCCGCCGCGCTTCGGGCGCGGCGGCGGCCTGATATAAGTAGAGAAGGGAGTGTACCCCTTTGTCGGAATTGACAAACCTGTCTTCCATTCAAATTTCCATGGCCTCCCCGGATCAGATCCGCGCGTGGTCCCACGGCGAGGTCACCAAGCCGGAAACGATTAACTACCGCACCCTCAAGCCGGAGCGCGACGGCCTGTACTGCGAGCGCATCTTTGGCCCGACCAAGGACTGGGAATGCAACTGCGGCAAGTACAAGCGCGTGCGCAACAAGGGCATCGTCTGCGACAAGTGCGGCGTTGAGGTGACGCGCTCCAAGGTGCGCCGCGAGCGCATGGGTCACATCGAGCTGGCCGCGCCGGTGAGCCATATCTGGTATTTCAAGGGCATCCCGAGCCGCATGGGCACGCTGCTGGACATCAGCCCGCGCGCGCTGGAAAAGGTGCTGTACTTTGCCTCTTACATCGTGCTTGACCCCGGCTGCACCCCGCTGCGCCCGAACGCCATCCTGACTGAGACGGAATACCGTCAGCAGATCACCGCGCCGAGCTACACCGCCGACGTGGCGATGGGCAAAGCGCCGCTGCGCGTGGGTATGGGCGCGGAGGCCGTGCGCGAGCTGCTTCAGAAGCTCGACCTCGACCAGCTCAGCCAGCAGCTCCGCGCTGAAATCGCCGAGCTGACCGAGAAGGAACGCGAGCGCGAGACCGAAGGCCAGAAGCGCGCCAAGGCGATCAAGCGTCTGGAGGTCGTCGAGGCCTTCCGTTCCAGCGGCAACAAGCCGGAGTGGATGATTCTGGAAGTCATCCCGGTCATGCCGCCGGATCTGCGCCCGATGGTTCAGCTGGACGGCGGCCGTTTTGCGACCTCCGACCTGAACGACCTGTATCGCCGCGTCATCAACCGCAACAACCGCCTCAAGCGCCTGCTTGAGCTGGGCGCGCCGGATATCATCGTCCGCAACGAGAAGCGCATGCTTCAGGAAGCGGTGGACGCGCTGATTGACAACGGCCGCCGCGGCCGCCCGGTGACGGGCCCCGGCAACCGCGCGCTCAAGTCCCTTTCGGACTTCCTGCGCGGCAAGCAGGGTCGTTTCCGCCAGAACCTGCTGGGCAAGCGCGTGGACTACTCCGGCCGTTCCGTTATCGTCGTCGGCCCGGAGCTCAAGCTGCACCAGTGCGGCCTGCCCAAGGGTATGGCGCTGGAGCTGTTCAAGCCGTTCGTCATGGAACGGCTGGTCAACACCGGCATTGTGCACAACGTCAAGAGCGCCAAGCGCATGGTGGATCGCGGCGAAACCCGCGTGTGGGATATCCTCGAGAGCGTCATCAAGGAGCATCCGGTTCTGCTGAACCGCGCGCCGACGCTGCACCGTCTGGGCATTCAGGCGTTCGAGCCGATCCTCGTCGAGGGCAAGGCCATGAAGCTCCATCCGCTCGCCTGTACCGCGTTCAACGCGGACTTTGACGGCGACCAGATGGCCGTGCACGTTCCGCTCTCCATGGAGGCGCAGGCGGAAGCCCGCTTCCTGATGCTGTGCGCCAACAATATTTTGAAGCCGCAGGACGGCAAGCCGGTTATCTCTCCGTCGCAGGATATGGTTATCGGCTGCTACTACCTGAGCTGCATCCGTCCGGGCGCGAAGGGCGAGGGTCGCTGCTTCGCCAACGAGGACGAGGCCATGATGGCCTACCTCTGCGGGCAGATCGACCTCCAGAGCCGCATCACCGTGCGCATCGCGCGCAAGTGGGACGGCGAGGTGACGCCGGAGTACATGGCCGAAAACCACATCACCGGCGGCAACCGCGATCACATCTACTACAAGCGCATCGAGACCTGCCTTGGCCGCCTGATTCTCAACAGCAACGTGCCGCAGGACATGGGCTTCAAGCCGCGCAACACGCTCAACGACATGTTCGAGCTGGAAATCGACATGAAGGTTGGCAAGAAGCAGCTCGGCCAGATCGTCGATATGTGCTTCCGCAAGCACGGCGTGTCCGAGACCGCCCGCGTGCTGGACAACGTGAAGGCGATGGGCTACAAGTATTCCACCATCGGCGCCGTCACCGTGGCCGTGGCCGACGTTATCGTGCCGCCGGAGAAGAAGCCGATTCTGGAAGCCTCCGAAAAGAAGGTTCGCGCGATTGAAAAGCAGTTCAAGCGCGGCCTGCTCACCGACGAGGAGCGCTACGAGCGCGTTGTCGAGGTTTGGAGCAAGACGACGGACGACGTCAAGAGCAAGATCATGGATTACATGGACGAGTTCAACCCGATCCGCATGATGACGGATTCCGGCGCGCGCGGTTCCATTTCCCAGGTCTCCCAGCTCGCCGGCATGCGCGGCATGATGGCGTCCCCGACCGGCCGACCGCTGGAAATGCCCGTTAAGGCGAATTTCCGCGAAGGCCTGACCGTTCTTGAATTCTTCCAGAGCTCTCACGGCAGCCGTAAGGCGCTGTCCGATACCGCGCTGCGCACGGCGGACTCCGGCTACCTGACCCGCCGTCTGGTGGACGTCTCTCAGGAGGTCATCATCCGCGAGCAGGACTGCTTCGCCAGCCGCCACGAGAAGATCCGCGGCATCACCGTGACCGCGATCGGCTCCGAGCGCGACCCGATCGAGAAGCTGATCGACCGCATCGTCGGCCGTGTGGCGGCCGAAGACGTCATCAACCCGCTGACGGGCGAGGTCATCGTGCCGTGCAACGAGATGATTTCCTTCGAGAAGGGCAACGAGATCATCAACTGCGGCATCAAGGCCGTGCAGATTCGTTCTGTGCTGACCTGCCGCAACGAAACCGGCATCTGCGTGAAGTGCTACGGTCAGGATCTGGCGCACGGCGGCTATGTCAACATCGGTGAGGCCGTCGGCATTGTTGCCGCGCAGGCCATCGGCGAGCCGGGCACCCAGTTGACGATGCGTACCTTCCACACCGGCGGCGTTGCTTCCGAAAAGGATATCACGCAGGGTCTTCCGCGCGTTGAGGAGCTGTTCGAGGCGCGCAAGCCGAAGCGCGAGGCCATGCTGGCGGAAATCTCCGGCACGATCTCGCTGGGCGAAAACAAGAAGAAGCGCGAAATGATTATCACCAGCGACGACGGCAGCATGAAGGCATATCCGATTGCCTACGGCAGCCGCCTCAAGGTGAAAGAGGGCGACCGCGTTGTGGCGGGCGACGAGCTGACCGAAGGCCAGATCAACCCGCACGATCTGCTGCGCATCCTCGGCGTGAAGGCCGTTCAGGAGCACCTGCTCAAGGAGGTTCTGATGGTTTACCGCCTCCAGGGCGTTGGCATCGGCGACAAGCACATCGAGGTCATCGTTCACCAGATGCTGCGCAAGGTTCGCGTCGAGGACGCGGGCGACACCAGCATGCTGCCCGGCTCGATGGTGGATATCTTCCACTTCGAGAAGGAGAACGAGAAGACCATCATGAACGGCGGCCGTCCGGCGGTTGCCAAGCGCATCCTGCTGGGCATCACCAAGGCCGCGCTGGCTACCGAGTCCTTCCTCTCCGCCGCCTCCTTCCAGGAGACGACCCGCGTGCTCACCGAAGCCGCCATCAAGGGCAAGGAAGATCCGCTCGTCGGCCTCAAGGAGAACGTAATCCTCGGCAAGCTCATCCCGGCCGGCACGGGTATGCCGCGCTACAAGGATGTCGAAGTCAAGGAAATGTACTAATACTAATTCTTGTTAAAATGGCTTAATCCGCGCACCATCTTTTTCGCTCTGACTTTGCCTCGTTCCGTTCAACGTACCTCCAGTACGCCTCACTTCACTTGGCTTCGTCAGAACAAAAAATCTGATGCGCTCTGTTAAGCATTTTAACTGCGAATTAGTATAAGCGCCGAAATTGCATAAAAAAGGCAGGGCGTTCCGAGCAATCGGAACGCCCTGTTTTGGGTATGCGGAAAAGGTTATATCCCGCCGTTGGTCAGCGTCAGCCCCGGATTGTCGCAAACGGGCAGAGCGTCAAAGGGGACGACGGCGATGGGGTGCTTGTAATCTTGAGCGACCGCGTATGCGTTGCCAAGCGGATCGAGTTTGACGCTGTACAGATACGTGGCGCGGGTGGTGAAATCGCGGACATCCAGCGCGGCGACGTTGCCCTGCGCGTCGAGATCCAGCCGGAAGACGGTGAACAATCCGCGGGAGTTGGCCATCGCCGCGCCGTACAGCGTGACCGAACCATCCGGGGAAGGCTGAGCGCCCGAAATATCCACGACGGTTTTGGGCGCGCTGAGCGTCTTCTGATAGAGCACGTTGTTCTGCGCGTCTATGCGGACGATCTGCTGAATTTTGTAATCTGCAAGCGGCGCAGTGCAGACGACGAGGCCGCCGTCCGAATCAAACGCGACGGTATCGTTAAACCCGCCGATATAGGGCGATTGAACGGCCTGTTCGGAGCGCAGCGCGCCCGCGTTTGAAAAGGTGCGCAGAATCATGCGTGCGCTTTCGCCGCTATCCGCGCGAGGCCGGTCAACCGTGAGGGCGCGCAATGTGCCGTCCGCCAAAAGGGCGCTGCCAAGCATCGAATAGCGCAGAGCGGGATCGAGCGCGTAATCCACCTTCAAACGCTCCTGCCAATCCAAAAGCTGGAGGGCGCAGGCCGTGTCCGTTTCATAGAGAAAGGCGATTCCGAAATTCATCAACCGGACGGAATGGCGATGATCCATCAGTTGGAGCAGCGGAGACGGCCCGCTGCCGGTCAGGCGGACGAACAGGCGGCCGAGCGTCGGGTCGCCGTGATCGGCCAGCACATAGCCGTAACAGGCTTCGCTCATCAGGAATGTCGAGGACAACCGCCAATCGCCATCGTCGTCAAACTGCCGGCTGAATATGGGCTGGCCGTTTTGATACAGAATGACGGAGGTTGGAACGGTTCCGTCGTTCATCGTGCTGTCGTGGCGAATGAGAAACAAACCGGGTTGAATGAGCGTGATCCGCGCCATGGCGGAATTCGGAATTTCGTAGGGCGCAAGGTCGATCTGCGCGCAGGCCGCAGCGGAAAGAAGCACCAGGGCGAGCAGCGCGGAGGCGAAAAATCGCCGTTTTGTCAGCATGAAAAAACCTCCCTGCATGTTGTCTATACTTATAAGACGATATACAGAGAGGAAAATTTCAGAATTTTATGAAATTTTTGAAAATGAAAGGCGGGAAGTTCGGAAACCTCGGGTTTCGGGTAGGGATTGGAGCAAAGCCCCGGCGTTTTCTCATTCCCCGATCATCAGCAGCTCGACCATCTTCGTGCAGCGATCCATGCTCTCCACCGCGATATGCTCATACGGGCCGTGGAAAGCGAAGCCGCCGGTGCAGAGGTTCGGCGTGGGCAGACCCATGTAGGACAGGCGGCAGCCGTCCGTGCCGCCGCGCACT
This sequence comes from uncultured Eubacteriales bacterium, assembly GCA_900542395.1. Taxonomy (GTDB): domain Bacteria; phylum Bacillota; class Clostridia; order Christensenellales; family Aristaeellaceae; genus Ventricola. Next base: position 9,464 of record UQNM01000047.1, on the reverse strand, counting down.
GCCTCGATAAACGGCTTCATGCCCGCCGCCTCGCAGGCGCGCTTGGCGTTTTCAATCAGCTCCATGTGGTCGGTCAGCTTTTCGGCCATGTTATAATAGCTGTCCTTGAGCCGGAGGGTGACGACGCTGCGGCCGTATTTTTCGTTGATGACCTTTACGGCGTGCTCCATCAGCTTCTTGCGCGCCTCGAACGTCGCGCGGTCGTGGTCGCGGACGATGTAGTGCAGCTCGGCGTGCTCCACGTCGCCCTTCATATCGCACAGGTGGAAGAAGCCCTCGTAGCCCTCCGTCAGGCGGGGAATGTCCCCGGCGGGGAGCAGCGCGTTGTATTCCATGGCGACCAGCGCCGCGTTAATCATCGTATCCTTGGAAGAACCGGGGTGCACGCTCAAGCCGTCGAAATGCAGCTCCGCCGAACAGGCGTTGAACGTCTCGTAAGCGATTTCGCCCTCTTCGCCGCCATCCAGCGTGTAGGCGCAGTCCGCGCCGAACTTGGCCACGTCGAAGTGGTCAACGCCCGCGCCGATTTCCTCATCCGGGGTGAAGGCGATGCAGAGCTTGCCGTGCGGGGCGTTGGCGGCGAGGATGTTTTCCAGCGCGGTCATGACTTCCGCGATGCCGGCCTTGTCGTCCGCGCCGAGCAGGGTGGTGCCGTCCGTGGTGATGAGCGTCATGCCGGCCAGCTTTTTCAGGCCGGGAAACGCCGCGGGGCTGAGCGTCTCGCCGCTTCCGGCAAGAAGCACGTCGCCGCCGTCGTAATGCTCGATGATCTGCGGCTTCACGTTTTCGCCGGAGCAATCCGGCGCGGTGTCGAGGTGGGCGATGAAGCCGAGCGCGGGCTTCTGCTCACAGCCCGCCGTCGCGGACAGCCAGCCGTAGACGACGCCGTTTTCGTCAACGTGGACGTTTTCAAGGCCGAGGGCTTTCAGCTCATCGACGAGGATGTTCGCCAGATCGTACTGGCGCATGGAGCTGGGGACGGTGGCGCTGTCCGGGTCGGAGGTGGTGTAGACCGAAACATATTTGAGCAGACGTTCGTAAGCGCGCATGAAAATCGCTCTCCTTTATGATTGATAGATGTATTATAGCAGGTTTTGGGGAAAAGCGAAAGCCGCCCGGCCATCAAAAACCGGGCGGCTTTTATCGAGGGAAAGCGGTTACCCCAGCCCCACCATGCTCATCACCAGCACGAGCAGCGGGAGGGTCACGCCGCTGATCAGGGTGGAAACGATGGTCGCGTGGGAGGCGGTCATGTCATCGGGCGTGTAGATATCGGAAAGCATGCTGCAATTTCCGGCAATCGGCATCGCGGCGACGATGACGCACAAGCCCGCGAGCATGCGGTTGATCGGCATGACGAGCGCCAGACCGATGAACACCAGCGGCATGACGATCAGGCGCAGGAAGGAGACGCGGTACAGGCGCGGATTGGTGAACGCGGCGCGGATATCGCTGTGCGCGAGGGAAGCGCCGATAATCATCATCGCCATCGGGGTGTTGATGGAGCCGATGGAGGCCAGCGCGCTTTCCACCGGGTCGGGCAGCCGCCAGCCGGTCAGACCGAAGAACAGCGCAATCAGCGCGGAGATCACGCCGGGGTTGACCAACTGCCGGAGGTTGATGTCGCCGCTGCCATCGAGCAGCATGACGCCGTAGGTGAACACGAGAAAGTTGAACACCAGCAGGAACATCGAGAGCATCGCCACGCCCTCCACGCCGTAGAGCGCCTGAATGATCGGGATGCCCATGAACGCCAGATTGGTGAACACGAGCAGAAGCTGATCGAGGTTGCGTTCTTCCTTCGGCGTGGGCACGATGCGCACAAGCACCGCCGCCAGCGCGATCATCAGCGCGAAAAACGCGACGCTCACGCCGAGGGCGACGAGCATGCTGCCGGGCGCGCCGCCGCTTTGCAGCACCGACGAAACGATGCAGCAGGGGAACGCCGTGCTCAGCACCAGCGAGGAGAGCCCGCGCCGGAAGGACGGCGAAATCAGCCCCGCCCGTGCGGAAACATAGCCCGCGAACATCATGATGAACAACGTAATCATTTGGAAAATGATGCCGGAAACAGCCATAGAATATTCCTCCGTGTTTTTGAGTGAAAAATGCGCAGTCGGGTCGCGTGCGCTGAAAAGAAAAACCGCAGACATGCGGCGGAAAGAAAGCAGCCTTCGGCTGCGCCGCTTATTGTACACCCGTCCGGAACGGTTGTAAAGTTTTTCTTTTTGTGATATTCTATTTTATATTCTTGATTGGATTGTGGAGGCAACAAAATGGGCTATCAGGCGCTGTATCGCCGCTATCGTCCGGCGCGGTTCGAGGATTTTGTGGGGCAGGAGGCTGTGATCAAAACGCTGCGCAGCCAGATCACGAGCGGGCGCATCGCGCATGCGTATCTGTTCTGCGGCACGCGCGGCACGGGCAAAACCTCGACGGCGAAGGTGTTCGCGCGCGCGGTCAACTGCGAACACCCGGAGGACGGCGATCCCTGCGGCACGTGCGACACCTGCCGGGCGCTGGCGGAGGAAAACAGCCTCGATATTCTGGAAATCGACGCGGCCAGCAACAACGGCGTGGACGAGATCCGCGATTTGCGCGAAAAGGTGAAATACCCGCCGCAGACGGGGCGCTATCGCGTGTATATCATCGACGAGGTGCATATGCTCTCGCAGGGCGCGTTCAACGCGCTGCTCAAGACGCTGGAAGAACCGCCCGCCTACGTTGTGTTCATTTTGGCGACGACGGAGCCGCAGAAGCTCCCGGCGACGATCCTTTCCCGCTGTCAGCGGTTCGATTTCGGGCGGATTCCCGCGCACCAGATCATCGGGCGGCTGCGCGTCGCGCTGGAGGAAGGCCATATTCAGGCCGAGGACGCGGCGCTTTCCCGCATCGCCCGCGCGGCGGAGGGCGGCATGCGCGACGCATGGTCGATCATGGACATGTGCCTTTCCTACGCGCAGGAGGAGGACGGCGGGCTGACGGAGGCACTCGTGCTTCGGGTGCTCGGCGCGGCGGATAAGAGCTTCCTGTTCGCGTTCGCGGATCGGCTGATTGATTCGGACGCGGCGGGCGCGCTGGCGCTGATTGACGAGATGATGCGCAAGGGGCGCGAGGTGCAGGTGTTTGTGCGCGACGTGAGCGCCCATCTGCGCGCGCTGATGCTGGCGGATATCTGCGGCGAGGAACAGCTCAGCGGCCTTTTGGAGGTCACGCGGGAGGACGCGGCGGAATATGTCGCGCAGGCCAGGCGCACGTCGCACACGCGGCTGATGCGGATGCTCGATCTCTTTCTGGCGAGCGAAACGGATATGAAGTGGGCGGCTCAGCCGCGCTTTGCGCTGGAAACGGCCGCGCTTCGCGCCTGTGCGCCGGAGGAGAGCATGCAGGTGGAGGCGCTCGTCGCCCGCGTGGACGAGCTGGAGCGCAAGCTGCGCGAGGGCGTGGCGGTGGCTGCGCCCGCCCGAAAGCAGGAAGCCGCCGCACCGACGGCCGACGCGACGGAGGCCGCGCAGGGAGAAGCCGCGCCGCCCCCCGCGAAGGAAGCGCCGAAAGGCCCCGCGCCGGACGCGGAACGCATCTGGCAGGAGGCCATGCGGCAGGCCAAGCAGAAGCCGCAGCTCTTCGGCATGCTCAAATTTGGGCGGCTTGTCTCCGGCGAGAACGGGCTGTTCACCGTGGTCTATCCCAAGGCGATGGGCGCGGCCTATGTGAAGATGCTGAGCATTCCGGAGAAGAACGAGGAGGTGGCGGGCTACCTGACGCAGGCGGCGGGCTACCCGTGCACGTTCCGCGCGGCGATCGAGGGCACGGTGCAGGAATCGGACAAGGCGATCCTCAGCGCGCAGGAGGAAGCCAGAAAGCAGGCGGAAAACAGCCTGAACAAGGTATTCGATATGTTCGGCCGGGAGAACGTGCGCGTCAAGGAAGAATAAAAATATCGGTTTTTGGACGATGAAAAATGCTTTGCCGCGCATTTGATTTGTAAAAAATACAAAGATGACGCGAAATTATTGTAATTTCGTTGACTCTCCGGCGGGTCAGGTGTAAGATATCCTCATTCCAACGAACAACCTGTGGATAGACCCGATGGGGTCGGGAGGACAGCGCAATGAAGAAAATGCTGACTTTGGCCATGACGATGGCGATGGTTCTGCTCGCGGCGGCGGGCGTTTGCGAAACCCTGCGCGTGGGCATGGAGTGCAACTACGCGCCGTATAACTGGACGCAGAGCGACGCGGGCGAAAACGCCGTGGCGATTGCGGCGGGCGGCTACGCGGACGGCTACGATGTGCGCATCGCGAAGATCATCGCCGATCAGCTCGGCATGGAGCTGGAAATCGTCAAGACCGAGTGGGACGGCCTGACCCCGGCGCTGCTCTCCGGCAACATCGACGTGATTATCGCCGGCATGAGCCCGACCGCCGAGCGCCGGATGACCATTGACTTTACGGATTCCTACTACGACACGGAGCTGACCGTCGTGGTTCGCAAGGACAGCGCGTTTGCCGGCGCGAAGCGCCTGGCCGATCTGGCGGGCGCGAAGATCACCGGCCAGATGAGCACGTTCCACTATGACATGATCGACCAGATCGAGGGCGCGGTGAAGATGCCCGCGATGGAGACCTTCCCGACGATGATCGTCGCGGTTTCCTCCGGCGCGATTGACGGCTATGTGGCCGACCGCCCCGGCGCGGTCTCCGCGACCTCCGCGAACGCGGATCTGACGTACATCACCTTCGACGAGGGGCAGGGCTTCACCGTCTCCCCGGACGACGCGCAGATTGCCGTCGGCGTAAAGCAGGGCAGCCCGCTGAAGGCGCAGATCAACGAAATCCTCGCCGGGATTTCCGCTGAGGAACGCAACGCCATCATGGACGCGGTTGTGCTCGATCAGCCGCTGAGCGAGTAATCAAGCGCCAAATAAGACTGTCGGTCAGCCGACAGCCTTTTATGCGCCATGGGGGGGAGAACGTTGGGGCGCTGCCCCAAGCCCTGCCAAGAACCTGAGGTTCTTGGATTTCCCACTTTGTTTATCGCTGCGCGATAAACGGAGGAAAAGAAGTTTCTGATTAAATAAACCATCTGCGAAGCAGATGGTAACGGAAGGTGCAGGGAACTCAGTTCCCTGCCGGGGTTCGGGGCGGCGAGCCGACGTACCCCAAAGGAGAAAACAAAATGCCGAACGCTTCTACATCCTTCTTTGGCTGGGTGGCCTTTTTGCTGGAAAAATACGGGATGCTGTTCCTGCGCGGAACGGGCATGACCCTGCTGATTGCGCTGACGGGCACGGCGCTGGGCTTCGCGCTCGGCCTGCTGGTGGCCATCATCCGCACCATCGCCCTGCCGGAGAAGAAGAAAACCGGCTCGAACGTCGGCGTGACCTTCCGGCGCGGGCTGCTCAGGCTGGCGCAGCTGCTGATGAACGTCTACATTCAGGTGTTCCGCGGCACGCCGATGATCGTGCAGGCCGTCGTGATCTACTACGGCGCGCAGTACGCGGGCGTGTTCATGGATACGACCTTCGCGGCCATCTTCATCATCTCCATCAACACCGGCGCGTATATGGCCGAAATCATCCGCGGCGGCATCGTCTCCGTCGATAAGGGGCAGTTCGAGGCGGCGCACGCCATCGGCATGACCCACTGGCAGACCATGACGACGGTGGTTCTGCCGCAGGCCATCCGCAACATCCTCCCCTCCGTGGGCAACGAGCTGATCGTCAACATCAAGGATTCCAGCGTGCTCAACGTCATCTCCGTCTCCGAGCTGTTCTTCCAGGCGAAGAGCGCGGCGGGCACGTATTACCGCTACTTCGAGGTCTATTTCATCATCGCGGTGATCTACCTCATCCTGACGCTGAGCGTCAGCGCCATCCTGCGCGCGGTGGAAAAGAAGATGGACGGCCCGGATAACTACGTCATTCACGGCTCGCAGAGCGACAGCCGCGCGGATATCAAGGTATCCGTCGAAAACGAAAAGGAGGCCGTCAAGAGATGGAACGTGTGATTGAAGTCAGGGGCATCAAAAAGGCCTTCGGCGACCACGAGGTGCTGCGGGGCGTGGATTTTGCCGCCAACAAGGGCGAGGTGACCTGCATCATCGGCTCCTCCGGCTCGGGCAAATCGACGCTGCTGCGCTGCATCAACCTGCTCGAAACGCCGGACGAGGGGCAGATTCTCTACCACGGCGAGGATATTCTCTCCGGCGCGGTCAACATGCCGCGCTATCACGCCAAGGTCGGCATGGTCTTTCAGCAGTTCAACCTGTTCGGCAACATGGATGTGCTGAACAACTGCGTCACCGGTCAGATGAAGGTGCTGCACCGCACCCGCGAGGAGAGCGTTGAAAACGCGATGAAGTACCTCGAAAAGGTCGGCATGGCCGCCTACATCAACGCCAAGCCGCGCCAGCTCTCCGGCGGGCAGAAGCAGCGCGTCGCCATCGCCCGCGCGCTGGCGATGGACCCGGAGGTCATCCTTTTCGACGAGCCGACGAGCGCGCTTGACCCGGAGATGGTCGGCGAGGTGCTCTCCGTCATGCAGACGCTCGCGCAGGAGGGGCTGACGATGCTGGTCGTCACCCACGAGATGGGCTTTGCCCGCGCGGTGGCCAGCGAGGTCGTGTTCATGGATCAGGGCGTGATCTGCGAGCACGGCGACCCCAAGGACGTGCTCGGCGCGCCGAAGACCGAAAGGCTCAAGGCGTTTCTGGCGAGTATGCTGTAAAAGCGAATACACGGCGCTTTCCCGAAAAACGGGAGGGCGCTTTTTTGCATGACGATCATTGCGCCCGTTATCGGAATTTTTGCAAAATTTCGAATTTCGGATTCGCGAAGAATCGAATAAAACAGATTGAAAAAAGAATGTCGATATGCTATGATGTCCGTATCCATTTTGTCGGCTGCATATAGGAAAACAATGAATCGAAGGAAAGGCAGAAAGCGATGAACAGGAAGATTTGGAAGGCGCTGGGCATAGCGGTCTGCATGCTGGCGCTGGCGGCGCCGCGCGCTATGGCGGTGTCACGTAGGGTCGGGTCGGACGCTGATTTTAAGAAGGCGGTTGAAGAAATTAACAAATCCGGCGACGCAAAAAACGAGATCATTTTGACGGAGAGCTTCACCTTGGAAGGCAATACTACCGACTATATATTGACCAACAGCAAGACGACGACCATCAAGACGACGACCATCAAGGGCGAAGGTCATACGATTTTCGTTGAGCCGAACGCAGGAATTACGGTGACAGGAAAAGGAAACGTTCTGAATTTGGGCGCGGAAGGTTACAAGGGAACGCTGACGATTGACAGAGATCCAAGGGATGTCTCTGTACCTGAAAATGCAAGGGGTGCCTTTATAACTGTATCAGGAGGGGCAACCGCGAATATGTACGAGCATGTGACGCTGCAAAATGGGCAGTTTGCGGGCAACGCCTGCGTAGTGATTATGGGTTCGAAGTTAGATTTTAGTTCGAAGTCAGTTTTTAACATGTATGGCGGCGTAATTGAAAACTGCAGCCGCGCAGTAACTGCTGGATCGAGGACAACGTTCAATATGTCTGGCGGTGAGATTCGAAATTGCGGAGACGTCAGAGACCGTGGCAATAGCGGCGGCGCCCTCATTTATGATGCTACATTTGTCATGTCGGGCGGCACAATCAGCGGATGTACGGCGGACACGGGCGGCGGTTTGTGTGCAGAAAAATCTTCAACCGTCACCATCAGCGGCGGCACAATCAGCGGATGTTCGGCGAGCAAGGGCGGCGGTTTGTATGCGGACAATTCAACCATCACCATCAACAACGGCACAATCAGCGGATGTAAGGCAGTGAATGGTTATGGCGGCGGTTTGTATGCGCAGAATTATTCAACCGTCACCATCGAAGGCGGCACAATCAGCGGATGTGATGCAAGTGTAGGTGCGGGCGGCGGTTTGTATGCAACAAATCAATCAACCATCACCATCAACAACGGCACAATCAGCGGATGTACGGCAGGTGTGGGCGGCGGTTTGTATGTGGGCGGCGGTTTGTATGTGGACGGCTCAACCGTCACCATCAGCGGCGGCACAATCAGCGAATGTACGGCAACGATGAATAATGGCGGTGGTTTGTATGCGGACAATTCAAACATCACCATCACCGACGGCACAATCAGCAAATGCACGGCACCGGCATATAATGGCGGCGGTTTGTACGCGAACAATTCAGCCATCACCATCACCGGCGGCACCATCAGCGGATGTGAGGGAGGATTGGGCGGCGGTTTGTATGCAGAAGATTCTTCAACCCATTCTTCAACCGTCACCATCAGCGACGTCACCATTAGCGGATGTAAGGCAGGCGCGGGCGGCGGCTTGTATGTGGTCGGTTTAACCCTCAACATCGAAGGCGGCACAATCAGCGGATGCTTTGTGTCAGATTCAGGTAAGGGCGGCGGTTTGTTTGCGGATCAGTCAACCCTCACCATCAGCGGCGGCAGAATCGAAAACAACAAAGCAGCATATGGCGGCGGCGTGGCGCTGAGAGACTCAAAGGTAAAAAAAGAAGACCCGATAACAAACTGGACGGTCGTTGGCAATAAAGCGTATAAAACCGACACCGGTATGGGCTATATCGGCGGCGGTATTTATTTGGAAAATGGGTCGATGGATGTTTCCGACGGATCAAATCGGATTTACAACAATACGGCAGACGGACACGGCGCAGATATTTGTCTGGAAGGGGATAATTCTGCAATCAAACTGCCCAACGCCGCGGGCATGGGCGCGAAATATCTCGACAGCGGCATATACATTGACAACTGGTATAAGGACGACAACCCGCGACATAAGCCCTCTGAAAGCGGCGAGGTGGTGGATGCAAACAAGTGGCTAAACGGCGGATTGTCGCTTGTCGCTTCGTATAAAGCAGACCCGGTGCACATCGAAATCGACACGAACGGCGGCAAAGGCGGAAGCGGCAGCCAAACGGTGCAAAAGGGCACGACCGTCACCCTCGAAGCGCCCACAAAGGAAGGGCATCTGTTCAAGGGCTGGAAGGACGAGGAGAAGGGGAAAAGCTATCCGGCCGGAGAAGACGGAAAAGTCAACATCACCGCCACGGGCGATATGACGCTCACGGCTGTTTGGGAAGCCCGGACGTTCACGGTCACATACGTTCTGCTGAACGGCAAAACACGGACGGAAACGGCGGCCTACGGCCAAAATGTGACGCTTGGCGAAGAACCGCGAACCGGCTATACCTTCGTCGGCTGGAAGGACGGCGAGAAGGTGTATCACGCGGGCGAAACGATCACCGTCACGGAGGACAAGACGCTCACGGCTGTTTGGGAAGCCCGGTCGTTCACGGTCACATATGTTCTGCTGAACGGCGAAACGCGGGCGGAAACGGTGGATTACGGCCAAACGGTGACGCTTGGCGAAGAACCGCGAACCGGCTATACCTTCGTCGGCTGGAAGGACG
>UQNM01000046.1 GCA_900542395.1 uncultured Eubacteriales bacterium | reverse complement strand
GCTGCTCGCGGGTGAGGTCGATGAACTTGACGGCGTAGCCGGAGACGCGGATGGTGAAGTTGGCATATTCCTCCTTCTCCGGATGCTCCATCGCGTCGATGAGCTTCTCGGTGCCAAACACGTTGACGTTCAGATGATGCGCGCCCTGCATGAAGTAGCCGTCCATCACCTGCACGAGGTTCTTGGCGCGCTCCTCGTCGTTGTGCCCCAGCGCGCCGGGGTTGATCGTCTGCGTATTGGAAATGCCGTCCAGCGCCCAGTGATACGGCAGCTTGGCGGTGGAGTTGAGGGAGGCCAGCAGGCCGTTCTTCTCCGCGCCGTAGCTCGGGTTCGCGCCCGGGGAGAGCGGCTCGCCCGCCTTGCGGCCATCCGGCATGCTGCCGGTCGCCTTGCCGTAGACGACGTTGGAGGTGATGGTCAGGATGGAGGTCGTCGGCTCGGAATCGCGGTAGGTGTGGCGCTTCTTGATCTTTTCAAGGAACTTGCCCAGCAGCCACACGGCGATGTCGTCGGCGCGGTCGTCGTCGTTGCCGTAGCGCGGGAAATCGCCCTCGGTCTTGAAATCGACAATCAGGCCGGTCTCGTCGCGGATCGGGGTCACCTTGGCGTACTTGATGGCGCTCAGGCTGTCCACCACATGGGAGAAGCCCGCGATGCCCGTCGCGAAGGTGCGGCGCACATCGGTATCAATCAGCGCCATTTCCGCCGCTTCATAATAATATTTGTCGTGCATATACTGAATCAGGTTCAGCGTATTCACGTACAGCCCCGCCAGCCAATCCATCATGCGGTCGTAGGCGGCGATCACCTCGTCGTAATCGAGCACCTCGCCGGCGACCGGGCGATACGCCGGGCCGACCTGCTCGCGGGTCTTCACATCCACGCCGCCGTTGAGCGCGTAAAGCAGGCACTTCGCCAGATTCGCGCGCGCGCCGAAGAACTGCATCTCCTTGCCGGTCTGCGTCGCGGAGACGCAGCAGCAGATGGAGTAATCGTCGCCCCAGACCGGCTTCATCACGTCGTCGTTCTCATACTGCACCGAGCTGGTCAGCACGGAGATCTTCGCGGCGTAATGCTTAAACGCATCCGGCAGATCCTCGGAATAGAGCACGGTCATGTTCGGTTCCGGGGACGGGCCCATGTTTTCCAGCGTATGCAGGAAACGATAGTCGTTCTTGGTGACCATCGAGCGGCCGTCCACACCGATGCCGGCGACCTCCAGCGTCGCCCAGACCGGGTCGCCGGAGAACAGCGCGTTGTAGCTCGGAACACGGGCGAACTTGACCATGCGGAACTTCATCACCATATGGTCGATCAGCTCCTGCGCCTGCGCCTCGGTGATGAGGCCGCGCGCCAGATCGCGCTCCATATAGATATCCAGGAACGTGGAGATGCGCCCCACGGACATCGCCGCGCCGTTCTGCGTCTTGATCGCGGCCAGATAGCCGAAATACAGCCACTGGCAGGCTTCCTTCGCGTTGGCCGCGGGCTTGCTGATGTCAAAGCCGTAGGCGGCGGCCATCGCCTTCATGCCCTTGAGCGCCTTGATCTGCTTGGCGATTTCCTCGCGCAGGCGGATGACGTCCTCGGTCATCGTGCCGTCGCCGCAGTTGGCCAGATCCTTCGTCTTTTCCTCGATCAGGAAATCAATGCCGTAGAGCGCGACGCGGCGGTAGTCACCGACGATGCGGCCGCGGCCATAGGTATCCGGCAGGCCGGTGATGATCTTGTTGTGGCGCGCCTTCTTCATCTCCGGGGTGTAGGCCATGAACACGCCCTCGTTGTGGGTCGGCGCGTACTCGGTGAAGATCCTGTGCAGCTCAGGGTCGGGCTCGTAGCCGTAGTTGCGGCAGGCTTCCTCCGCCATCTTGATGCCGCCGAACGGCATGAACGCGCGCTTGAGCGGCTTATCCGTCTGCAGGCCGACAATCTGCTCAAGCGCCTTGTCCGCCTCGCTGATGTAGCCCGCCCCATAAGCCGTCAGGCCGGAGACGACGTGCGTCTCCATATCCAGCACGCCACCCTTCGCGCGCTCCTCCTTTTGCAGCTTCTGGAGGATGCCCCAGAGTTTATCCGTCGCCTCCGTCGGGTCGGCGAGGAAGCGCTCGTCCCCCGCGTAGGGCTTGTAGTTCTTCTGAATAAAGTCGCGAACGTTGATCTCTTCGCGCCAGATGCGGCCCTCAAAGCCTTCCCACTGCTCAAAATGAACCATGCAAACTCTCCTTTATGGGTGGTCGTTGATGCTGATGAAAACGTGGTTATTGTAGCATGGCCGAAATGTTCGCACAACTGACGAACTCGCCAAGGAAACGCCGCGCGCTTTGACGTTGAACCGTTTTCCCGTTTCTTTGTACAGAATCCATCCGCTTAAATCGGATAAACCGCCGCATTTCCCGCGGCGGACGGCGGAAAGCCGTTCGATTCTTAACGGTTTTCTAACGCGGCTTCCCCGCTTTTTCGCCCTTGTCTAGTCTGTCCGTTTTTCCCGGACACATTCAGCCGTCTGCTCGCCCCGATGATACCATAAATCCCGCGTTTTTGAAAGTCCTTTATTCATATTTGTTAGAATGTGCAAACAATAATCCGCCGACAATGTTTGATATTGACAGCGTTTTCACATTTTTGAATGTGCTAAAAAATGCAGGAATTTGAATAACTCGTTCAAATTCCTGCATTTTAAGGGAATTGATTCCGTTTTATCTATTCTTTTACACCAGATTATTCACAAAATGCTCGATGCGGTCAACGCCCTTGTCGATCTGCTCCATCGAGGTCGCGTAGGAGATGCGGCAGTAGCCCTCCGCGCAGAAAGCCGTGCCGGGGGTCAGCGCGACGTTCGCGTTTTCCAGCAGCATGTCGGCAAAATCCATCGAGCCGCCGATCTGCCGGTCGCCCAGATGCTTGCCGATCAGCGCGCTCATGTCCACCATCACGTAGAACGCGCCCTTGGGCATCACGCAGTTCAGCCCGTCGATGGCGTTGAGGCGCTGCACGATATGGCGGCGGCGCTCGTCGTAAGCCCTGTGCATGCGCTCAATCGCCTCGCGCCCCTTCGGGGAGCGCAGCGCCTCCTCGGCGGCATACTGCGCAATCGAGTTGCTGCCGCTGGCGACCTGGCTTTGCAGGCTGCTCATGGCGCGGATCACCTCAATCGGCCCCGCAGTGTAGCCGATGCGCCAGCCCGTCATCGCGTAGGATTTGGAAACGCCGTTGATCACGATGGTCTGGCGGAAGATATCCTCGCCCAGCGACGCGATGGAGATGTGTTCCTCGCCGTCGTAAATCAGCTTTTCATAGATTTCGTCGGAGACGACGTAGAAGCCCTTCTCCACCGCCAGCTTCGCGATGCCCGCCAACTGCTCGCGGTTCCAGATGCAGCCGTTCGGGTTGTTCGGCGAGTTGAGAATCAGCGCCTTGGTGCGCTCGGTGACGTAGGGCGCGAGATCCTCCGCCTCGGTGACGAAGCCCTTCTTCACGTCGCCCTGCACCAGCACCGGCACGCCGCCGACGATGCGCACGATTTCCGGATAGGAAACCCAGCACGGCGTCGGGATGATGACCTCGTCGCCGGGGTTCACAATCGCGGCCAGCGCGGCATAGATGGAGAATTTCGCGCCGTTGGAGACGATCACCTCCGAGGGCGAATACTCCAGTCCGTTGTCCAAGCGCAGCTTTTCGCAGATTGCGCGGCGCAGGCCGAGCGTGCCGGCCGCCGGCGTGTACTTGGTCAGCCCCATATCCAGCGCCTCGTGCGCGGCGGTGCGGATATACTGCGGGGTGACGAAATCCGGCTCGCCGACGCTGAAGGACACCACATCGCGCCCGCTCCGGCGCATTTCCTTCGCCTTTGCGTCGATCGCCAGCGTGGGAGACGGCGCAATCGACGCGCACATACGAGAAAGCTCCAAGGACAAGACAAACGCCCCCTTAAACCGGGTCGGCCGACTTCATTGCCGCCCGAAATGAATTTCGAGAATATTATACATCCATTTTACCCGTTTTGCAATCGCCATTTTGCCTTTATTTGCCGTTGTTCTTCGTCCACTTTGCACATTCCGATTTCAATTCCTGCAAATTTGCCTTTGAGCGTCATTTTCCCCCGCTTTTTGCAGCTTATGCGCCGCGCCGTCTTTTTGTCCCGCGCAATCCGGCCATCGGCGCTTTTACAACCTCGGTAGAATGAAGCCGGGCATCATTTTTCCGAATTGTTTGTTTCCAAACTGCGTCTTTTTGTTAAAAACACTTGCCATAATCTTTTTTTTGATGTATCATTGTTTCGGTTGGTATCTTTTTGAAACATTTTTGGAGGTGTTATTTTGCATCGCATGTACAAATGGTTCCTCGCGGCTGCCGCCGTCTGTCTGATGGGCACGAGCGCTGTCGCCGCTGCGGAGGATTCCTACTACCTCGAGCTGCCCGCCAAGGGAATCACTTCTTCACGAAAGATCTCCGTCAATGTGCCGGATGAAAACCCGGTCGTCGACGGCATAAATCCGCTGACCGGCGAGAGCTGGTACGGCAACTATTATCCGATTCTCGTCAACATCGACGCGCACCCGGAAGCGCTGCCGCACTGGGGCGTCGCTTCCGCCGATATTTCCTATGAAATGCCGGTTCAGGGCGACGGTTCCACCCGTTCCGCCATGCTCTTCATGGGCACGATCCCGTCCTACGCGGGTCCTGTCCGTTCCGCGCGCGTGCCGATGGGCAGCCTGCGCGAAATTTGGGATAGCGCGTGGGTGTTCTACGGCTGGCAGAACTGGGCGAAGGGCCCCAACCTCGTCGTTGACGTGGACGACTGGGCGCTCTCCGTCCATTCCGACGCGCGCCAGAAGGGCCGCTGGGTGTTCCCGTTTGTCGAGGGCAGCGAGCGCAATTACAGCGATCTGTTCCACCGCGAGAACGACGGCGAGCACGTCGCGCCGCACAACGTTCAGATCAACATGAACGCTGTCGCCTCCCTGTTCACCAGCGAATCGACCAAGCACCCGTTCAAGTTCACCGAGACCGGCCTTGACCGCGGCGTGGACGTTTCCGCCATCACCATCAACTACAAGACCACGAACCCGGCCTACATCTCTTCCTACGAATACAACGAGATGACCGGCCTGTACGAGCGCTATCGCAACGGCGCGCCGTACTACGACGCCCTCACCGGCGCGCAGACGGAATACGCCAACGTGATCGTGCTCCGCACCGATGTTAGCTGGTTCAACAACGCCCCGCAGCGCCCGGTGATTCAGCTCGTCGGTCAGGGCGTGGCCGAAATCTTCCAGAATGGCAAGTACATCCGCGGCACGTGGGTGCGCACCCATGACGGCAAGACCGGCGACGACGCGAAGTCCCTCCCCGCCCGCATGATCTTCCTCGATGAGAACGGCGAGGAGCTCGAAATGAAGGTCGGCAAGACCTTCATCCAGATCGTCAACAATGATCAGGCCGTCATCGTGAACGCGGGCGAGCAGATCGAGGGCGCGACCGCGCAGGCCACTCCGGCCCCGACCGCGACCCCGAAGCCGACCCGCACCCCGAAGCCGACCCGCACCCCGAAGGCCAGCGCCAACGCGACGCCGGCGCCTGTCGAGGGCGAGGACAACGCGGACGAGGATGTTTCCTTCGGCGGCTAATTGAACAAACCCATCAAGAAGGCGAATCGACTGCGGTTCGCCTTCTTTTTTTCAACAAAATAAAATAAAAAATAGGACTGTCAAGCTAACAATACCGATATTTCAAGAGTAAAACTAAGTATTTGCGCCCGAAGGTTTCCAAAGAGGTTTTCGGTTGTTGCTGCCAGTGGCAGAAACAAACAAACGAAAACGGAAAGCCCTTTGGTAGGGCGATGGGGCAAAGCCCCATATTCCAAAATGCTTAGATATTATTTCTTGAAATATTCGGTTTAAGCTTGACAGCCCATTTCATTTATGCGTGTGTGCAGGGAATCTCTCAATCCTCGACGGGATGATCGGCGCGGTACTTCGTCAGCAGCTTCTCGATGCGGTTCCACGGGTTGAGCAGGTAGCTCAGGGACTGATCGTGGTTGAGCGTCGCGATGACGAACGCCATGTATTTGCTCATATCCGCCTGGCTGAACCACGGGCGTTCGAGCACCTCTTTGGGGGTATAGGTCAGGTTCGTGGCGAACACGTGGTCGATCATGCCCTCGGCATACGCCTTATCAAACGCCTCCAGGCCGCTGGTGAAGAACGCGAACGTCGCGCCCGCGAACACGCGCTTGGCCTTGCGCCGCTTGAGGTTATACGCCAGATCGAGGATGGAGTCGCCGGAAGCGATGATGTCGTCGGCCACGAACACATCCTTGCCCTCCACGCTGTCGCCCAGATACTCGTGCGCGATGATCGGGTTGCGGCCGTTGACCACGCGGGTGTAATCGCGGCGCTTGTAGAACATGCCCATGTCCACGCCCATCGCGGAGCTGTAATAGATGTTGCGGTTGAGCGCGCCCTCGTCCGGGGAAATGACCATCATGTGATGCTTGTCGATGCGCAGATCATCGTAGGTGTGGCACATGGCCTTGAGCATCTGGTAGGTCGGCATGATGCTTTCAAATCCGCTCAGCGGGATGGCGTTCTGCACGCGCGGATCGTGCGCGTCGAAGGTGATGATGTTGGAAACGCCCATCGCGACCAGCTCCTGGAGCATCACGGCGCAGTCCATGGACTCGCGGGAGGTGCGGCGATGCTGGCGGCCTTCGTAGAGCATCGGCATGATGACGTTGATGCGGTAAGCCTTGCCGCTGACCGCCGCGATGATGCGCTTGAGATCGGCGTAGTGCTCGTCCGGCGTCATCGGAACCTCGCGGCCATAGAGCTTGTAGGTGCACTGATACGCGCCCACGTCGCAGATGATGAACAGATCATAGCCGCGAACGGTATCCTTAATCATGCCCTTGCCCTCGCCGGTGCCGAAGCGCGGGCAGTGCGCCTCCAGCAGGAAGCCGTTCTTATCCGAGCCATAGAAGCTGTGGAGCTTCTGGTCGGAGGTCGCGTCCACCTGCCAGTTCATCAGATACTCGTTGACCCTGCGGCCCATTTCCTCGCAGCCGTTCATGGCGATGACGCCCAGCGGCGCGACAGGCCGCATCGGGAATTTCTGGGACGACTCGATGTTCTCGTTCATGCTTGAATACCCCTTCATAATGTCGATGAGATTCTCCCGTTTGACAGTATTGAACAGCCTGATTATAACACATTTCGCCCCGAATTTCCGCACCAATTTGTTATCTTTATAAAAATTCGTCCGCTTGTGACAAATTTCCATCCGCTTTACGGCAACGCTACACCAACTGAACACTTTTTTAACGCAGTTTTCACGCCGCGCCTTCCCCTTGACCCTCCGCTTTTTGCTTGCTATAATATAGCCAAATCAACTCAGGGAGGTCTTTGCGTGAAACGCATTGTTTTAACCGGCGGCGGCACGGCCGGTCATGTCTCGCCCAATCAGGCGCTCATCCCCCATCTGCTCGAGGAGGGCTGGGATATTCACTATATCGGCACGAAGAACGGCATCGAGCGCACGCTGATTGAGCCGATGCAGGGCGTGACCTATCACGCGGTCAGCTCCGGCAAGCTGCGCCGCTATTTCGATTGGAAAAACTTCACCGATCCCTTCCGCGTCATCGCGGGCGCGTTCCAGAGCATCGGCGTCATCGGCAGGCTGAAGCCGAACGTCGTGTTCTCCAAGGGCGGCTTTGTCAGCGTTCCGGTCGTCTTCGGCGCGGCCATCTGCGGCGTGCCGGTGGTGATGCACGAAAGCGATATCACGCCGGGGCTGGCCAACAAGCTGTGCAAGCCGTTCGCCAAATCCGTCTGCACGACGTTCCCGGAGTGCGCAAAGCTGCTCGCCCCGAAGGGCGTTCTGACCGGCACGCCGCTTCGCGCGCAGATTTTCTCCGGCGACCGCGCGCGCGGCCTCAGGCTGGCCGGCTTTGACGGCCAAAAGCCCGTTTTAATGATGATCGGCGGCTCGCTGGGCGCGCAGACGGTCAACGCGGTGCTCCGCGAGGCGCTTCCGGCGCTGACCAAGCGGTTCGACGTGCTCCATGTCTGCGGCAAGGGCAATCTGGATGCGTCGCTTGAAAACACGCCGGGCTACAAGCAGTTTGAATACCTCTCCGACGAGCTGCCGGATGCGTTCGCCTGCGCGGATATCATGCTCTCCCGCGCGGGCAGCAATTCGCTCTCCGAGCTGATGGCGCTGTGCAAGCCCGCACTGCTGATCCCCTACCACAGCGGGCGCGGCGATCAGGTGCTCAACGCCAATTCGCTCAAAGCGCGCGGTCTGGCGCACGTCATGCCGCAGAGCGAGCTGACCGCCGAATCCCTGCCGCCCGCCATCGACGCGCTTTGGGCAGATCGCGAGCTGCTGCGTCAGCGCCTCGCCGCCCTGCCGGACGCGGACGGCACGCAGCTCGTGCTCGACCAGATTCACAAATACATGAAGAAATAAGGGATCGCTATGGAAGAAAAAAGGGCAGGATCGCTTTCCATGTCCGCCCGCGTCAGCGAGCTGGCGCGCCTGCTTCGCTCCGGCGGCCAGACCGACGAGCAGCTCGCCGCCGTGCTGCACGACGCGCACGAGTGCGACATCGCCGCCGCGCTCGAGCTGCTCGACGTTCGCCAGCACGCGCGGCTGTATCGCCTGCTCGGCGCCGAGCGGCTGGGCGATGTCTTCGCCTATGTCAGCGACGCGGGCAAGTACCTCCGCGAGCTGCCGCAGGAGCAGGCCGCCGATATCGTGGAATCGATGGATGCGGACGACGCCGTGGACGCGCTGGAAACCGTCTCCCCGGAACTGCGCAGCGCGCTGATGGAAAAGCTTGACCCGGAGTCGCAGCACGACATCCGCCTCATCTGCTCCTATCAGCCGGACGAAATCGGCAGCGCGATGAGCACCAACTTCGTCTCCATCAGCCGCCATCTTTCCGTCAAACAGGCCATGCGCGCGTTGGTTGCACAGGCCGAGGAGAACGACAACATCTCCACCCTCTTCGTCAGCGACGACGACGGCTCGTTTTACGGCGCCATCGCCCTCAAGGATTTGATCGTCGCGCGCGAGGATACCGCGCTGGATTCGCTCATCAGCCGCCATTTCCCGGCTGTTCTGGCGCATGAGCAGATCGAAGCGTGTCTGGATCGCCTGCGCAGCTACGCCGAAGCCTCCATCCCGGTGCTGGGCGAAAAGCGCCGCGTCATCGGCGTCATCACCACGGACGACATCGTCGAGGCCGTGGACGACGCGATGGGCGACGATTACGCCAAGCTGGGCGGCCTGACCGGCGAGGAGGATCTGCATGAGCCGCTGAAAACCAGCCTCAAAAAGCGTCTGCCGTGGCTGATTATCCTGCTCTTTCTCGGCATAGGCGTTTCCTCCGTCGTCGGGCTGTTCGAGTCTGTCGTCTCGCAGGTCGCGCTGATCGTCTGCTTCCAGTCCCTCATTCTGGATATGGCGGGCAACGTCGGCACGCAGTCGCTGGCCGTCACCATCCGCGTGCTGATGGATGAAAGGCTGACGGGCAGGCAAAAGCTCGGTCTGGTCTTCAAGGAAATGCGCGTCGGCTTTTTCAGCGGCCTGCTGCTCGGCCTTCTGGCGCTCGTGTTCATCGGGCTGTACGTCTGGCTGCTCAAGGGCAAAACGCTGTTCTATGCCCTGTGCATCTCCGGGTGCGCGGGCGCGGCGCTGGTGCTCTCCATGGTGCTTTCCAGCCTTGTGGGCACCGCTGTGCCGATGTTCTTCAAAAAGATTCACGTCGATCCCGCCGTGGCTTCCGGCCCGCTGATTACGACCGTCAACGATTTGGTTGCCGTCATCGCATACTATGGGCTGGCGTATATTCTGTTCTTTCAGGTGCTTCATCTGGCATAACGGCGGCTTCACTGATCCGAAGCAAAGGATTTTTCCCCCTGCTTCGGATTTTCTATAATTCCCAGCGGAATACTTTCAATTTTTCTCTTGACAAGCCGCCCGATATCCTGTATAATGGCCTTGTTGTTAGTGATAACTAACACCTCCCTGAACAAAATAGCGGATGAGGTTTGACGCGCCTCTCCGCCGCCTTGCAGGCTTGACGCCCCTGCCAGGTGTGCGCCCCGCTTGAGCGCAACCCAATCGAGCGAGGATCACTCCTCCCCCTATTTTCTCCCTGTTTCTTAACAGAAAGACCCTGTCGGGCATTGGACGCAGCCCGGCAGGGTCTTTCGCATATTTACGGCTGAACCGTGATCTTCTGTCCGTCCGAATAGAGCGTCATCACGCCGTTTTCCTTCGCGGCGTAAACCGTCGCCCCGGCCTTTTGCAGCCGGATGCGCACGCTGTTGGCGGGGTTTTTCCCCGTGACAAACGCAACGCCCGGCTTGGCGGCCTCCACCCATTCGGTGCAGGTCGCCGCTTCACTGCCCCCGCGCGCGGCGATCAGCGCGTCGCACTTGACCGCCGCGCCGGAGGCGACGATCTCCTTTTCGCCGCTCGCGGTGATGCAGCCCGTCACCACGGCGCTCGTCTCCCCGTAGTCGATGCGCAGCGTCAGCCCGTCGTCGCGGCTGTCCGTGTGCTGCGTCCGCGCCGGGCCGATGAATGTCACGCGCGCCCGCCCGAGGGTAAAGGCCATATTCTGCGTCGCGGAGACGATCTGCGTCCCCTGCTTTTCCGCCGCGTCGATCATCTGCGCGTAGGCCTTGCCCTTCGTCTGCGTCGGCGGCACAAAGAGATAATCCGGCCGCGTCAGCCCCAGCGCCATTTTCATCGCGCTGAGCTGTTCGTCCTCCGATCCCATCGCGACCGCCGCGCTCAGGTGGTTCACACCGCAAAGCAGAAGCTGGCCGCAGAGCGCCGCGCCCGTTCCGCTGCCCGCGCCGACGAGCATGGTGTATCCGTCCGCGCAGACAAAAACCGCCTCGCCGTCGCCCGCGCGCAGCGTCTTGATCGTCAGCCCGTTGGGGTTCACGCCGTATGCCCACTTGGGCAGCTTCTCCGTCAGCTTTGAAACATCCGGCAGCTCGATTTTGCTCAGATCAAAGTCGCCGAGCTTGATTTCCGGCAGATTGTCAAAGCGGAGCGTCGGCGCGCCCGTCTGCGGGTCGCTCTTCACAAAGCCCAGCACGTGCGCGCCGACAAACAGCAGCGCCGCCACGCCGAGCACGAGCAGCAGATTCGTCAGGCAGCCAACCAGACAGCCCTTTTTTCTCTTGCGCACATGAGACCGCCCCTCGCGCGCCATCAGGCCACCGCCTCCAGCGCGGAGACGAGCTTCTGGCAATCCTCCGCCGTCGTCGCCCAGCTTGTCACAAAGCGGACGGCCACGCGCCCGTCATCCAGCGTTTCCCAGCGCTCATAGGCGAAATCCAGCGCCAGCGCGGCGTTCTGCTCCTCCGTCAGCACGGCGAAAATCTGGTTGGTCGTCGTCCGCTGGAAGAAGGGAATCCCCGCGCGCTCCATGCCCGCGCGGATGATGTCGGCCATCTCGTTGGCGTGTCTGGCCCACGCAAAATAGTCGTCGTGCTCCAGCGCCGCCAAAAACATCACGCCGCCGAGCCGCCCCTTGGCGATCATGCCGCCGTTGTGCTTAATCATAAAGCGGAAATCCTTTTGCAGCGCCGGGTTGACGATCACCATCGCCTCGCCGAAGAGCAGGCCGTTCTTTGTGCCGCCGATGTAGAAGCAATCCGCCAGCGCCGCCAGATCCCGGAGCGTCACGTCACATTCCGCGCTGGTCAGCCCGCTCCCCAGCCGCGCGCCGTCCACAAAGAGGATCAGCCCGTGCGCGTCGCAGACCCTGCGCAGCGCCTTCAGCTCGTCCAGATGGTAGACGGTGCCGATTTCCGTCGGCTGGCTGATGTAGAGCAGCCTCGGCGCAACCATGTGCTCGTCCGTGTGCAGCGCGCAGACGGCCTCTACGCCCTCCGGCGTCACCTTGCCGTCCTTTGCCGCGCAGGGAAGCACCTTGTGCCCCGTCGCCTCCACCGCGCCGGTTTCGTGCACGTTGATGTGCCCCGTCGGCGCGCAGATTGCCGCCTCGTAGGGGCGCAGGAACGCCGCAATCGCAATGCTGTTGGCCGATGTGCCGCCGGCCATGATGTGCACCGCCGCCTCAGGCTGGCCGCATTTCTCGCGGATCACGTCCGCCGCGCGCAGGCTGTAATCATCCAGCCCGTAGCCGCAGGTGTGCTCCATGTTGGTTTCAAGAAGCCGCTGCATCACAATCGGGTGCGCGCCCTCGCCGTAGTCATTCATAAAAAACGTCTTCACGATTCTTCCTCCCGTTTGATGGCGCCGACGATCATCGTCTCGTCAACGGTGATCTCCGTCACGCCGCTCAGGTCAAGGCTGTCCGCGTCGATGTTGGCGAGCATCGGGGTCATTTTCGCCAGATGCAGCGCCAGCGCCCCGCTGACCGGCATCGTATAGGTGATCGTCCTCTGTTCCAGCACGTTCAGGTGCGCGTGCGCGTAATCCGAAACGGGCGCGCCGTCGTAGGCCGCCAGCCGGCCGCCCGCCGCCTCGCGAAGCTGACGCAGATAGCCCGGCCTCGGCGCGAGCTTGATGAGCACGCCGTCCTTTTTGAGGATGCGCCCGAACTGCGCGTAGTTCGCCGGCGTAAACACATCGAGCACCGCGTCGCAGCAGCCGTCCGCCAATGGTATGTTGGCCAAATCGCCGACAAAATACGTCGAGCGCCTGTCGCCCTTCGCCGCCAGCAGAACGGCCTCCTTCGAGAGATCAAACCCGATCCGGATTATGTCCCGCTCCGGGCAGACGCTCCGCAGATAGTATCCCTCGCCGCATCCCGCGTCCGCCACGACGGGGCGCTCGGCGCGCACGTATTTTTCCAGCGCCTCGCCGACGGCGGCGACAACCGGCGCAAAAACGCCCGCCTCAAACGCCTTCGCGCGGCTCTCGAACAGCTCCTTTTTGTAGAAGGACGGCTTGGCGTTCGGCGCGAAATTGACGTGCCCCTGCTTGGCGACGTCGTAGCAATGGCGCTTGTCGCAGAGCAGGCTTTTGCCCTCCTGATGAAAACTGCCCGAACAGATCGGGCAGCGAAGAAGCGCGGCCGCTTCGTTTTGCATGGTTGTAACGCCTCACTCTTAGAAATAATCCGAGAAATACGGCTGCTCGATGGGGATGATATCCTCCAGAATGCGCACAGCGGTGTCGTTGGCCTGCAATCGCTCGACGCGCTTGAGGTAGGTCGGCCGCTTGTAGCCGTAGAACATGGCCGTCAGCGTCTGAATGTCGCAGCGGACGGTTTCGCCGCGCGTGCCGCCGCGCTCCAGAATGGTGTTGCCCGCCGCATCCCAGCGCAGGGAGAAATCGCCGCAGTTGCACTCCATGATCGGGTCGTCGATGATGAAATGCAGGTCGTCGTGGATGGAGATGATATCAAACGGATACTGCCGGATAAACTCCTCGAAATCGACGATGCGCGCCATGATATACGGCTCGATTTCCTCCTGAATTTCGCTGTCCTCCAGCAGAAACGCCATCGGCTCGTTGGTGTAGTTGTTGCCGACCACCTTTTCGATCATCGAAAAGTGCGCAGAGATATAGTTCCACAGGCCGTGGCGCGCCTCCTGATTGACGTACACCAGCTCCTTGATGCGGAACACGTCGTTGGCGATGTAGTAGACGAGGTAGCCGGTCGGCTTCTCGTTCGCGTCGTAATACACGGCGACGAGCACGTCGTCGGCCTCCCACCGCCAGTATTCCTCCCACTCCAGCTCGTTGCGCTTGAGCGCGCCGTGGCGCATCGCGGAGAATGCGTCGTGCACCCGGTGCACATCCTCGCTGTCGATGTCCACGCGCTCGACCATACCGCCGACCTTGCGGTGCTTGGGCAGCTGCGTATCCTTGATGGTGTAGGTCATCTTATCCGAAACGATTTCCCAGCCCTTTTTGCGGTAATACGGAATCAGGTATGGGAAGAGCATCGACACGCACTGGTGGTTTTCGCGCATGTTATCAAGCGCTTTTTTCATCAGGTGCGCCATCAGCCCGTGCCCCATGTATTCCGGATAGGTCGCCACGCCGGTCACGCCGCCCATGTTGTACATCGTGCCGAACAGATTGACCTGCATCGGGTAGACGCTGATCTGCGAAGCCAGCTTTTCCCCGTCAAACCAGCCGAACGACTCCGTCTTTTTGAGCACGGGTTTTTTGCTGCGCTCCATCT
The DNA here is from genome assembly GCA_900542395.1 of uncultured Eubacteriales bacterium. GTDB lineage: Bacteria > Bacillota > Clostridia > Christensenellales > Aristaeellaceae > Ventricola. The sequence goes on along the minus strand of UQNM01000046.1, from coordinate 5,103 downwards.
CCTTCTGGTTCCAGCCGAGCGAGGCCAGCTCGCTGTCCGTCACCTGAAACGCATAACGGAGCAGCGCGTTATACTGCGCGGTATCGTCCACCGTCAGCCTGCGCATCTGCAATCGGTCTTCCAGCTTTTCCTGCTTCATGGTATCCTTCCTGTTCGTCGCGTCGTTTCAAAGTCTGTCAAAATCGTATATAGTATAGCATGAAACCCGCCTTGATTTCAAGGCGGGTTCTTTTCGCTTATTCCTCGTCGTCGAGGTTCGGCAGATCGTCCATGCCGTCGTCCGTCGGCCTCTCGTCGTCATCCGCCGCGCTCTGCACGACGGGCGCATCCTTGCCCATCAGCTCGGCGCGAACGAGCTTGTCGATTTCCGCGGCGATTTCCGCGTTCTCCTTGAGGAACTTGCGGGTGTTCTCGCGGCCCTGACCGATGCGCTGGTCGCCGTAGGAGAACCACGCGCCGGATTTGTGGATGATATCCAGCGCAACCGCGCTGTCCAGCAGGCTGCCTTCCTTGCTGATGCCCTCGCCGTAGAGAATGTCGAACTCCGCGGTTCTGAAAGGCGGCGCGACCTTGTTTTTGACGATCTTCGCCTTCGTGCGGTTGCCGACGACGGTTGTGCCGTCCTTGAGCTGCTCGCCGCGGCGGATGTCGATGCGCACGGACGCATAGAACTTGAGCGCGCGGCCGCCCGGCGTCGTCTCCGGATTGCCGTACATCACGCCAACCTTCTCGCGAAGCTGGTTGATGAAGATGCAGGTCGAGTTCGTCTTGTTGATGATGCCGGTCAGCTTGCGCAGCGCCTGGCTCATCAGGCGCGCCTGCAGGCCGACGAAGGAATCGCCCATCTCGCCGTCGATTTCGGCCTTCGGCACGAGCGCCGCCACCGAGTCGATGACCACGATGTCAATCGCGCCGGAGCGAACCAGCGCCTCGCAGATTTCCAGCGCCTGCTCGCCGGTGTCCGGCTGAGAGACGTACAGCTGATCGACGTCCACGCCCAGCTTGCGCGCATAGACGGGATCGAGCGCGTGCTCCGCGTCGATGAACGCGGCCACGCCGCCCATCTTCTGCGCCTCCGCGACGATGTGCAGCGCAACGGTCGTCTTGCCGGAGGATTCCGGGCCGTAGATCTCCACCACGCGGCCGCGCGGCACGCCGCCCACGCCCAGCGCCATATCCAAATCCAGACAGCCCGTCGGAATCACCTGAATATCGCGCACGGCGCGCTCGCCCATGCGGATGACCGCGCCCTTGCCGAATTGCTTTTCAATGCCGGCCAGCGCGATATCCAGCGCGCGCTTTTTTTCGGTGCCGTCGTCGTTCGCCGGAATCGCCGTGACCGTCTTTGCAGATTTTTTGCCCTTATCGCTTGCCATATTGCCCCTCCTGTTTTTACCCTCTTATCGCTGCGCGGCGCACCATGTCCAGCGCCTTGAGTGTCGCCAGCCTGCGCACCCGCGCGCGGTCGCCGCCGAGCTGCAACCGCTCGACCGTCACGCCGTGCCTGTCCGCGCAGGCGACATATACCAGCCCGACGGGCTTTTCCTTCGTCCCGCCGCCCGGCCCTGCGATGCCGGTCGTCGCCACGGCGATGTCCGCGCCGCTTCTTTCGCGCAGGCCGCTCGCCATTTCAAACGCCGTCTGCTCGCTGACCGCGCCGAACGCCGCCAGCGTCTCCGGCTTCACGCCGCAGTATTTCACCTTCGCCTCGTTGGCGTAGGTCACATGCGCTTCATACAAGCATTCGGAAATGCCGGGATAATCCACCAAGCTCGCCGCGACCATGCCGCCCGTGCAGCTCTCCGCCGTCGAAACGGTCAGCCGCCGCGCCACCAGCGCGCGCCCCGCCGCCTCCTGCATGGAGCCCTCGCTCGTCTCGGTCACGTCGTAAACGCAGTCGCCCAGCACGCCGCAGATCGCGTCCACCACGGGCTCGACCTGCCGCAGCGCCTCGTCCTCGTCCCTGCCGCGCGCCGTCACGCGGAGCTGACACTCGCCCAGCGCGCAATACGGCGCGACGGTCACACCCTCGCCGTTTTCAATCCACCTCGCGCACGTCTGCGCCACCTGCGATTCGCCCATGCCGTAAATGCGGATGAACCGCGAGGCGATGCAGCCGCCGGTCTTTTTCGCCAGCCTGCCGTAAACCTGCCGGCCGAACATATCCGCCATCTCGTGCGGCGGGCCGGGGAGCTGGACGACGATCTTGCCGTCCTTTTCGATCATGCAGCCGGGCGCGGTTCCGCATGCGTTGGGCAGAATCGTGCAGCCCTTGGCGAACATGGCCTGTTTGCGGTTGTTCATCGGGCAGACGCGCCCGATTTTTTCGAAATACCGGCCGATTGCGTCCCAGCTTTCGGGGTCAAATTCCATCGGAAGCCCCAGCAGCTCGGCGGCGATTTCCTTGCTCAGGTCGTCCTGCGTCGGCCCGAGGCCGCCCGTCGTGATGACCAAATCGCTTCTGGAAAGCGCCAGCGCCAGCGCCTCGCGCATCCGCTGCGGGTTGTCGCCCACCACCTGATGGTGGTACACCGCGATGCCGAGGCTCTGCAATTCGCGCGAGAGCATCTGCGCGTCGCTGTCCGCAATCTGCCCCATCAGCAGCTCCGTGCCGATGGCCACAATTTCTGCAATCATTTTGCTCCACCCAGAACCGAACGGTTCTGCCAGACGTATTCGCCCATCGAGTAGAGCGTCATCACCGCCGCGGCCAGCGTCAGCAGCCCCGGCAGAATGCCCTCGCCCGTGATCGTCAGCACGACCACCAGCATCATTTGCAGCACGGTCTTGATCTTGCCGCTCATGCCCGCCGCAATGACGTGTCCCTGCTCCACGGCGCACAGCCGCAGGCCGGAGACGACAAATTCCCGCGCGATGAAGATGATGCAGGCCGTCACGTTCAGCCGCCCGATGGCCGTCAGCATGATGAACGCGGTATGCGTCAGCAGCTTGTCGGCAATCGGATCCATGAACTTGCCGAAATTCGTAATCAGGTTGCGCGAGCGCGCGATGCGCCCGTCGAGCATATCCGTCAGCGACGCGGCGACAAACACCAGCAGCGGCCAAATCTGCATCGACTTGTCGTTGTCAAAGAACCACAGCAGCACCAAATACAGCGGCACCAGCGCCACGCGCAGCAGCGTCAGCTTGTTGGGCAGGTTCATCGCGCGAATCGCCCGCCCCGTCTGTTTCAGCGTCTCCACAAACTTTTTCATACGCGCTCACCCATCAGGTCATACGCCTTCGCGGCCGTGATCTTCACGTTCACAAACGAGCCGATCTCGCACGGCTCCTCCGAGCCGAAGAAGATGCTGCCGTCCGTCTCCGGCGCTTCGTATTCGCTGCGGCCGACATAGCGGCTGCCGCGCTTTTTTTCCACCAGAACGCGGCAGGTCGTGCCCACGCGCGCCTTGTTCTGCGCCAGCGAAACGCCGTGCTGGAGCGTCATCAGCCGATCATAGCGCTCCTGCTTCACCTCTTCGGGAATCTGGTCGGGCATTTCCGCCGCGCGCGTGCCGTCCTCCGGGCAGAACATGAACGCGCCCATGCGGTCGAACTTGATTTCCTTCACGAAGTCCATCAGCTCGTCAAAATCTTCCTCCGTTTCGCCGGGGAAACCGACCATCAGCGTCGTGCGCAGCATCATGCCGCGCTCCTTGAACATGCGGCAGACCTCGCGGATGTGCGCGCTGGTGTCCGTGCGGTTCATATCATTCAGGATATGCTGGCTGATGTGCTGCATCGGCAGATCGAGGTAATCGCAGACGTTCGGCAGGCGCTTCATCGTATCCAGCAGGCGCTCATCCACGCGCTCGGGATAGCAGTACAGCGCGCGCAGCCATTCCACACCGGGAATCGCGGCGATTTCCTCGATCAACTGCGGCAGCTGGCTCTCGCCGCCGTCGTCCGTGCCGTAGCGCGTCGTGTCCTGCGCGATGAGCGTAAATTCCTTGACGCCCTGCGCCGCCAGCGTCCTGACCTCGGCCAGGATATCCGCCTTCGGGCGGCTGCGGTAGCCGCCGCGGATCATCGGAATCGCGCAATACGAGCACCAGTTGTCGCATCCCTCGCCGATGCGGATGTAGGCGCTGTATTTCGGCGTGGTCAGCACGCGGCCAAATTCGTGGAACCTTCCGTCGTCGTCGGTGTAAACGGGGCGGCCGCCCTTTGCGGCCTCCCGAATGGCCTGATCGAGCTTTTGATAGTCGTTCACGCCCATAATCACGTCCACCTCGGGCATTTCCTCGCGGATGGCCTCCGGGTAGCGCTGCGCGAAGCAGCCCGTCGCCACCAGCAGGCGGCAGCAGCCCGTCTGCTTGTAGCCCGCCATTTCAAACAGCGTGGAGATGGCTTCTTCCTTTGCGGACTGGATGAAGCCGCAGGTGTTGACGATGATGACCTCCGCCCGCGACGGGTCGGAAACGATCTGATAGCCGTGCTCCTTGAGCACCGCGAGCATCTGCTCGGAATCGACGCGATTTTTGCTGCATCCCAGAGAGATCAGCCCAACTGTTGTTGCCAAAATGATTGCTCCTTTAACTGCCGCTCGGGCAAACTGCGTTTATAGTCATACAGGATTATTTTATCATGCTCCGGCGGCAAATACAAGCCTCACCCGTCGGCTTTCTTCCCCCGGCGGATCAGATATTGCGCCAGCATCACGATCAGGCGATAGACGGTATACACCGCGAAAAACGCCAGCACGCCGTACAGCCCGGCCACTACGTCCCGAAAGTCCATTTCGCCCGTCCCCGTGATCTTCTGGCCGATTTCGATGGCGAGGCCGATCACCGTCATCACGGTGAACACGTAGATAAACGAAACGGCCGTGATGCTCCATTTGGCCAGCCGCTTGAACACGAAATGCACCATGAAAAACAGCAGCATGCCCAGCACCGCCATCAGGATGAAGTGCAGCTCCTTGTCACCGAGCACCAGTTCAAAATCGTCGTTGAGATGCACGATGGATTCGTGCACCTGCGCAATAATCATCGTTCCCTCGTATAAAATGGATTCAAACAAAAATCGGTATCCCCTTTCTGTCGTCAAATCGAGTAGGAGGGGGTGATTAACCCCCGTCCTCTCACCGCACCGTGCGTACCG
>UQNM01000045.1 GCA_900542395.1 uncultured Eubacteriales bacterium | reverse complement strand
CATGATCGAGGACAGCGACGTGCGCGCCGTCCGCGGCGGCACGGGCTACGCCAAGTGCGGCGGCAACTACGCCGCCAGCAACCGCGCCGGCGAGCGCGCCGAGAAGAAGGGCTACAGTCAGGTGCTGTGGCTGGACGGCGTGGAGCGCAAGTACATCGAGGAAGTCGGTTCGATGAACATGTTCTTCAAGTTCAAGGATGCGCTGGTCACGCCGCCGCTGCTCGGTTCCATCCTCGGCGGTATCACCCGCGACTCCATCATCAAGCTGGCCAAGCACAAGGGAATCCCCGTAGACGAGCGCCGCATTACGGTGCAGGACGTCTTTGACGCGGCGGATAACGGCACGTTGGAAGAGGCGTTTGGCTCCGGCACGGCGGCTGTCGTCTCTCCGGTGGGGCGTCTCGCGTGGAACGACCGCGAGATTTCCATTTCCGGCGGCCAGATTGGCAAGCTGACGCAGGATTTCTATGATACGCTGACGGGAATCCAGTATGGCGAGCGCGAAGATCCGTTCGGATGGGTCGTCAGGATTTCCTAAAAACGAGCGATAAAGGACGAACTTTGTCCGATTCCGAAAGATAAACGGATGATAAATGGCACCCATGCAAACCACGGGTGCCATTGTCATGCGGAGAAAACGAAAACAATCGCGGAGGGATCGACAAATGTTCAGGCAGGAAGAAGTATTTCCGGGCGGCTGGCCGGATAAGACTGTGGAGGCCATGCGGAAACGGCGTTTTGAGCAGAGCATCCGCCAGATGGAGCCGCTTGACGCCAATCGCTTGGAAACGCTGCCCCCCGGTGCGCTGGCGCGCAGGCTGGAGCAGAGCTGGCAGGAGGTCAAGCGCAAGCCGATGTATTACCAGCAGCTGACGCAGGTGTGGAAGCAGGTGCTGGAAACCATCGACGCGCAGGCGGATTGTCTCTCAAACGAGGAACACGAGCTGGTGGAGCGGGCGATCATTCTGGGCGGGACGGCGCAAATCGAGGATGCGGCGGAGCTGGAAGCAGCGCGCGCGTTGTCGCTCAGGCTGTGGGCGAACATCGGGCTGATATCCGACAAACCCTATCTGGAGCTGGAAAAAGCGATCCGCCAACCCGTCGCGCGCGCGTTTGCCAGAGCGGAGCATGAGCGCGTTCGGGCGCGGCTGAGCGGTTTTCACGAATATCTGACGGGGACGCTGTACCGCGTCGGCGCGATGGACGACCGACAGCCGCAGAAAATGATTCTGCGCGAGGTTCTGGGCGGCGACGAGCGGGACGAGGTTCGCATGCATCTGGCGCGCCGCTATCTGTGGGCGAGCTATGACTGCATGGATTACAGCGGCGGCGTGATGCTCATTCATCCGGCGCTGGCTGAACCGCAGAGCGTGATGCGGGGAAAGCGCCGCGCAGGCGGCTTGCTGATGACGCCGGCGGGCTCGGCGCGTTGCACGGATATCCTCCCGGAGGAAATACCGCTGCAAAGGGAGCTGGAACGCGCGATTGCGGGGGCGCTCCGCGACGGTCAGTGCGCAGAGGACGTCGCCACAACACTGCGCCTTTTGTGCAAGCAGGGAGCGCCGCTCGACGCGCTGGAAGACGTTTTGCAGACGGCGCTGATCGTCTACGTTTCCGACGCGATGCGCGCCGCGCTTTCCGATTTGTATTTTCAAACGCCCAAGTGGGTCATATCCGCAGGCAGCGAGACGCTGCAATAACCAAAGAGGAGAATCCATATGCAATTCGACGTAACGCCCGAAAAAGACGGAATGATGCTTTCGCGCCTGCTGCTGCAGGTGGCCGATGTGCCGCAGTGGGCCATCAAGCAGGCGATGAAAAACCGAGACGTGCGCGTGGACGGCGTTCGGGTATCGGGCGACGTGCGGGTGCGGGAAGGACAGCAGATTCGCGTCTATTGGCCGAAGGAAGTCGTCGCCTCGCAGGGTCAGAGCAAGCCCGCCCTGCCGATTGTTTTTGAGGACGAACATATCATTCTTGTCAATAAGCCGCAGGGGATTCAGGCACAGAACGAAGAAAACCCGCTTGCCGGGGACAGTGTGCTGACCCGCGTGATGGCGGACAAGCGGCGACAGGGCGAAAAAACAGACCGGATTCGGCTTTGCCATCGGCTGGATGTACAGACCGGCGGTATGCTTCTGCTGACCAAGGACGACGCGGCCTATGAGGCGGCTCGAGAAGCGTTTGAACAGCGGACGATGGAAAAATTTTATACCTGCCGAACCAAGGGCTGCCCGGCCAAACGGGAAGCGATCATGCATGCGTATCTGCGGAAGGACGCGCAGCTTTCCCGCGTCGCGGTGACGGATTATCCGGCCAGAGGGGCGCTTGAAATCATCACCGGCTATCGGGTGCTGGAGCCGGGGGAATACGCGCGGCTTGAGGTTGAGCTGATGACGGGGCGCACACATCAGATTCGCGCGCATCTGGCGCACATCGGCCATCCGATTCTGGGCGACGACAAATACGGCGACCGCGCGCTGAACCGCAGGCTGGGGCTTCGCCGTCAGCAGCTCTGGGCGACGCGACTTGTTTTTCACGCGGGCGGTGCGCTGGCCTATTTGGACGGTAAGGCGTTTACGGTGGATTGTCCGTTTTGATGCCGGGGAGGGAAAAGCATGAAACGAGTGCGGTTGATTGCGCTGGATATGGATGGAACGCTGCTGCTCAGCGACCATCAGACCGTTCCGCAGCGAAATATAGACGCCATTCGCAGGGCGGATGCGGCGGGAATTCGCGTCTGCATCTGCACGGGGCGCATGATCGAGGATGCAAGCGATTTTGTGAAGCGGCTGAATCTGCCCTGCATGCTGATTGCCTGCAACGGCACGCGAATCAGCGATGCGCCGCTTCCGGAGGGGCGTATTCTTTACAGGCGCTCGCTTGAGCCGGAGAACGCCAAACGCGCGATTGACCTTCTGATGCCGTATCGCATTATGATGAACGGCTTTGAGGACGGACGGGTGACGACAATCGCCTTTGCGCCGGGGCAGCATTATCATGTTGCAAAGCGCGCGCTGGTTGAGGTCTGCTACGGCGAAGAAGCGATGTACGCGGCGGCGGAGCGCGGCATTATGAAGCTGTATCTGGCGGAAGACGGCTGTGACGGCGCGGCGGACAACGCGAATATCCGGGCGGCGCGCGCGGCCGTTCGCGCGGCGCTGCCGCATTTGCAGATGACCAAATCCGCGCCGGGCAACATCGAAATTACGCCGGAGAACGCGGGGAAAGGGACGGCGCTGGCGTATCTGGCGCAGTACCTCGGCCTTGAGCGGGAACAGGTCATGGCGATGGGCGACGCGGAGAACGACTTGAGCATGCTGGAATATGCGGAGCACAGCGTCGCGATGGCGAATGCGAGCGACGAGGTGAAAGCCGCGTGTCGATATCAGACGACGAGCAACGACGATTGCGGGGTTGCGGCGATGATCGACCGCGTATTGGCGGCCAAGGAGACAACATAATAATACTAATTCTTGTTAAAATGGCTTAATCCGCGCACCATCTTTTTCGCTCTGACTTTGCCTCGTTCCGTTCAACGTACCTCCAGTACGCCTCACTTCACTTGGCTTCGTCAGAACAAAAAATCTGATGCGCTCTGTTAAGCATTTTAACTGCGAATTAGTATAAAAAGAAGAAACCGACGGCAGGAACACAGACCGACCGTCGGTTTCTTCTTTGAGTGCGTGAAAATGCGAATAACCGCTGTGTGGATATGTCTGGCGGCGAGGTTGCCTCAACCCGTTTGTTACAGGGAGTAGGCTGTGCGCTCAAACCGGCAGACGGTTTGTATATGCGTTGCGAACTGAACCAGATATCGCTCGTCCAGTTCGTCAAAGCGCGCGGGATCAGGACTATCGATATCCAGAACGCCGATGACGCGCCTCTGATGGTGAAGCGGGATGACGATCTCGCTTCGGGATGCGCTGTCGCAGGCGATATGGCCGGGAAAGGCGTGCACATCGGCGACGCGCTGAACCTCGTCGCGCTGGGCGGCTGTGCCGCATACGCCGCGCCCCAGCGGAATCTTTGTGCAGGCGGGAAGGCCGCAGAATGGCCCGAGCGTCAGCACACCGCCATCCAGCAGATAAAAGCCGCACCAGTTGATCCTCGGCAAAGCGTCGGCCAGAAGCGCGGCCATGTTCGCCAGATTGGCGATGGGGTTGAGGGTTTCATCCAGCAGGGACGCGGCCTGCGCCAGAATCAGCTCATAGCGCGCTGCCTGATCCTCGGGATAACAGGGCTTGGAAAACGACATGGTGGCTGTTCCTCCTTCAAGGCGAAGAGAAAAAGAGGCGCGTGACGCGCCTCCAAGCGTTTAATGGCCGGTGGTTGAGCCGAGGCCGCCGTTGCGAACGCCCTGCGCATGGTCATCTACCGTGATGCCGAACGGCAGGAAGATGCCCTGCGCAAACGCCGTGCCGGAGGGGACGATCAGCGTCTTGCCCTCGCGGCTGTCGTTGGTCATGCGCATAAAGATGTGCCCCTCGTTATCCGAGCGGGCGTAATCGCTGTCGATGACGCCGACGGAATTATCCAGTTGGAAGCGATATTTGAAGCCCAGACCGCTGCGCGGATAGATCGTCAGCACCCAGCCTTCTTCGATCAGCACCCGAAGCCCCGTCGGAATTTTGATACCTTCGCCCGCGCCGAGTTCAAAACCGACCGGCGCAAAGAGGTCATACCCAGCGGAACCGCTTGTCGCGCGCTCCGGCAGGCGGATGCGCTCATACGCGGCGACGGCCTGCTCAACGGTCTGCTGAGGAAACGTCGCGACCCAATCCGCGACAAAGCGGCGAAGGGAAACCTTTTCAAAACGTGCGACACGAACCATAAAGAACTCCTTTTGTATCGGTTAATTTTTTGCCCACAGGACGATTTCTCCGCTGGCGAGCGTCTTTTTAACGTCGATGACGCGCTGGTTTTTGCTGCCCTTCCAGCGCAGATTGACGTCGCGAAGCGCCTCGACATAGGGGCCGTCCACAATCACGTCGATCATCGGAAGGAAGCTGAGCGTGTCGCGGAAGCTCTCAAACAGATCCCCAGTGTAAAGCCATATCGTTTTTTCCGGGAAACGCTCGTGAATTTCGGCAATCAACTGCCCGACGGTTTCGCGGTTGCCGGGGCAGAGCGGATCGCCGCCGGAAAACGTCACGCCGCTCATATAATCCCGCGAGAGGTCGGCAAAAAGCTCTTTTTTCGCCGCGTCATCAAACGGAATTCCGCTGCACGCGTCCCATGTTTGCGGATTCTGGCAGCCGCGGCAATGGTGCGCGCAGCCGGAAACCCAGAGCACCGTGCGCAGACCGTCGCCGTTGAGCATATCATCCACGGTTATGTTATGGTAATTCATGTCACATACTCTTTCTTTCCGCGATTTCGGCCATCTTCGCGTCGTTGAGGCGGCTCTCGCCGTGGACGCGGGAATAGGAGAGATAGCCGTTCATGCGGTCAATTTTCGTCAGATTGGTGCTGCCGCACTTCGGGCAAACGTCCATTTCGAGCTGCTGATATCCGCAGTCGTCGCAGTAAGCCAGCGACAGGTTGACGCCCTCGTACAGGCCGAGCTTCATGGCGCGGCGCACCAGCGTGCGGATGGCTTCTTTGTTGTAGCTGACGGGATAGCGGACGTATTGAATCTTTCCGCCGTTGGAGAGGTTCCAGAAACGCGCTTCGCTGTTCTGCTTTTCAATCGGCGTGATCTCCTCGGTGACGTGGCAGTGGAAGGAATTGGAGACGTATGGCCGGTCGGACACGTTTTCCACAATGCCGTACAGCTTTCGGAACTGCTCGATTTGCAGGCCGCAGAGGCTCTCCGCGGGCGTGCCGTAAATGGCGTAGAGGTTGCCGTCTTCCTTCTTGAACTGGTTTACCTTGTCGTTGATGTGCTGCATCACCTCGAGAGCGAACTGGCCGTCTTCATAGATGCTCTTGCCGTTGTAAAGCTCCTGAAGCTCGTTGAGCGCGGTGTAGCCGAAGGAGGCCGTCGCCGTCTTGAGCAGCGGCTTGATCTTGTCGTAAAGCCCCAGATGGCCGCCGTAGAAGCCGCCCTCGCAGTAAGCCAGCGGGTTGGTGCTTGCGCGCATTTCGCCCAGATAGGCGTAGGTGCGGATGTGCAGGCGGCGGATCAGCTCGAGGTAATAATCCAGCACCTCGTAGAAATCGCGGCTCTCCTTGCGCGCCTTGGCGAGAATCAGCGGCAGATGCAGCGAAACCGCGCCGATGTTGAAGCGGCCGACAAAGACAGGCTTGTCGTTTTCATCCGCAGGCTCCATGCCGCCGCGCTCAAACCACGGGGAGAGGAACGCGCGGCAGCCCATCGGGCTGATGACCGCGCCGTATTGCTTGTACATCGAGGCGACGTAGCCTTCGCCCGTCAGGCTCAGCCAATCGGGATACATCGTCTTGGAGGAGCACTCGATGCCCGCTTCAAAGACGTCTTCAAGCGGCTTGCCCGGCCCGTGCAGGTTTTCGTCGTAGAGAAAGACCAGCTTGGGGAAGAGCACCGGCTTTTTGTTGTTCTTCTTGCCCTGACCGCCCGCGTGCACCTTGAGGAACAGCTTGCTGGCGAGCTTGGCCATGCGCGTCTGACCGAGGCCGAGCGTCATGGTGATAAATGGATAATCGCCGCGGCTGGAAGCGACCGTGTTGAATTTGTATTCCCAGCCCTGGAAGCCCTGCTCGAAGTCGTTGACGATGTCCTTCATCGCTTCTTCCTGCGCGCGCTCATCGGAGAGGCCGAGGGAACGATAGCGATCATAGAACATGATGTAGCTGGCCTCGGCGTATTTATCCAGAAGCTGATCGACGCAGGACACGGTGAAGCCGCCGTATTGCTGGCTCGCGGCGGAGAGCACGATATCGCCGATCACGTCGAACGCGACGTTCAGCGTCTTCGGCTCGTTATACCACAGGTTGCCCATTTCAAACCCGCCGCGCAGCACGGCGCCCACGTCAAACAGGCAGCAGTTCATCGTGTCGCGGCGGGCGGACATATCGTGAATGTAGATATATCCGTCGCGCTGCGCCTGAAGCTCTTCGACCGTCAAAAAGAATTTCTGATAGAGCTGCTTGTTGAGCTGGTTGAAAATCAGGCTGCGGCGGGTGGAAACCAGCGCGCTGTCGGCGTTGGAATTCTCCTTGTCGCCGATGTACATGATGGATTGCGATTTCTTATAGACCGTGTCGAGCATCTGCACGAAATCGGTCTTATAGTTGCGGTAATCGCGATACGATTTGGCGACCGCCGGGTTGATGGCGTCCAGCGCGCCCTCGACGATGTTGTGCATCTGCGCGATCATAATGCCGTCCGCGCCCAGCGCTTCGCATTTCTCGGTGACGAAGCGGCAGATGAAATCCAGCTCGTCGGGCTTGAAGGTATAGAGCACACGCTCAGCGCTTTTATTGACGGCGGCGACGACCTTTTGAACGTTAAACGGCTCCTTCGTGCCGTCTTTTTTGATGATGTACATCCCCACACTCATTCCTCTCTTTGTATGATTGAAACCTGAAACCACAACATATAGATGCTGCCTTTGAATTTGAACACAATATTTAGTTTGCGCTATCGAGAACCATCTTATCACGAAAACAGGGGGAGCGTCAAGGGCGATTGCGCTTAAAAAAAGAAAATATCTTCCGCGTGAACGTTAGCCCTTTTCGCGGGCGATCAGGCGGCGGGGACGGCCTGCGGAAAAATGACGGGGATTCATGCGGAACAGACAGGATATTGTAAAAAAATGCGTGATTCAGCCAAAGAAAGCGGAAAAACTTGCAGGGCGGCGGTCAGGCGGCGGCTTTATCGACAAAGGAAAAGAGAATGATATACGAATAATCTTACTATATTACTTAAAATCGTTCGATTTTAAGCCCTGCCAAAGCGCCAAAATCTTGTTTTTGTTTCGTTTTTACACAAAAACGCAAAATTGTGGCATAAAAACAGGAAAAATGGCGGGCACATTCATTGACAAAAAAGGAAATCAGCGTATAATAAAAACGATGATTATTGCCTCGGTTTTCCGGCGGCAAGAAAGAAGGTTCGACTCCATGAATACGCATTATCACATGACAATCGCCGGCTGTGAGCGCGATCTGCCCATTTGCCCGCTTAATGACAAGCTCTCCATCGGTGCGTTCGTCATCTTTGGCGACTGCGAGCTGACCGAAGCCTGCGCGACGGAGCTGCTCAAGAAAGCGCCGGAGTTTGATTATCTGATTACGGCGGAGAGCAAGGGGATTCCGCTGGTTTATGAGATGGCGCGCCAGTATGGCTGCAAGAAGTGGATGCTTGCGCGCAAGGGCGTGAAGCTCTATATGAAGGACGTAATCGGCGTGGAGGTTCGCTCCATCACCACCGACCATGTGCAGAAGCTCTATATCGACGGCGAGGACGCCGCGCTGATGAAGGGCAAGCGCATCCTGATTGTGGATGACGTGATCTCCACCGGCGAGTCCCTCACGGCGCTGGAGAAGCTCGTGGAGAAGGCCGGCGGCAACATTTGCGGCCGCATGGCGATTCTCGCGGAAGGCGACGCGCAGGAGCGCGGCGATATCATCTATCTGGAGAAACTGCCGCTCTTCAACCCGGACGGTACGGTTCTCGGCTGATTTCATGCACAAACAGCCCCTCGACGCATAGGCTTTTAGCAGAACGTCGAAAGGGGCTGTTCTTTTATGGATCAAATCAATGCGACCACGACTGAAAACGAATGGATCAATCAGGCAGCGATGGAGCGGGACACCGGCGCATGCCCGCCGGGCAGCGAAACCTACCGGGTTCAGCGCGGCGACAGCTTCTACCTGATCGCCCGGAAGTTCGGCGTGAGCGTGCGCGCGCTGATGAATGCCAACCCGAATATCGCGGCGGGGCACCTGCTGGTGGGCGACATCCTGTGCGTGCCGGTGGGAGAAGGGCGCTCCTGCCCGGTCGGTTCCTCCGCGTATACGGTGCGGCCGGGACAGAGCGTTGTGGACGTCATGCTGTCCTCCAACGTGTCACTCAGGGCATTGCGCGAATACAACGAGGATATCCGGCTGACGGCGCTGCGCCCCGGCGATGTGCTCTGCGTGCCGCCGAGCGGAGATCGGGGGCTTTGCGAAAACGGCGGTCCGGTCTATCGCCTTCAGGAAGGCGACACGCTGGATGAAATCGCGGCGCGCAACGGCACGAATGTTGAGCAGCTCCTGCGGCTGAACCCCAACCTGCTGCCCAGCGATTTTGTCAGCGGGCAGGTGATCTGCCTGCCGACCAAGCGGCGGGTCGTGGAGGAAAGCGAGCCGGAGGCCTGACCTACATAGCGAAACGCACGCCATTCAATTTCATATAGGGAAAAAGGAGCGGGTCTTGCGAACTCGCTCCTTTTGTGCTTGGCTGATGTTTGATTGTGCGATTATTTCTTTTTGCTCAGGCTGATTTTGCTTTCCGTGTGGTTCATCAGGCGCTTAATGTTCGGCGCATGCCGCCAAATCGCCAGCAGGCAGATGGCGATCACCGAACCCCAGATGACCGGGTTGCAGGGCGTGGTGAGCATGATGAAAAACGGAAGCGTGACGGCCGCGCCCAGCGAACCGGCGGAGACATAGCGCGTCAGCGCCACGATCAGCAGGAACACGCCGAAGGCGCACAGCGTCTGCGCCGGAAACACGATCAGCAGACAGCCGAAGCTCGTCGCGATGCCCTTTCCGCCCTTGAAACCGAAGTAGAGCGGAAAATTGTGCCCCAGAATGGCGCCGAACGCGCCGACGATTTCACCCGCCTGCGTGCCCAGCCACGCCTTGCCGATCAGCACGGCGACAATGCCCTTGAGCAAATCGCCCGCGAATGTCAGCAGGGCATATTTTTTGCCCATGACGCGGAGCATGTTTGTTGTGCCGGAATTGCCGCTGCCCTCGCTGCGGATATCCTTGTGGCCGAACACGCGGGAGACGATGACGCCCGTGGAGATGCTGCCCAGCAGGTAGCCGATCACAAGCGTCAGAATCAGCTTGACAGAAACGCTCATTTCACGTCATCTCCCTTTTGATTTTTGTTGCGGAGGATGAAACGAATCGGCGTGCCCTCAAACCCGAAGGATTTGCGGAACTGATTTTCCAGATAGCGCTGATAGGCGAAATGCATCAGCTTTTCGTCGTTGACGAAGAGCACAAAGGTCGGCGGGCAGACGCTCTGCTGCGTGGCGTAATAAATCTTGAGTCGGCGGCCGCTGATATACGGCGGCTGGAGCGCGGTGGTCGCGTCGGCCAGAATATCGTTGAGCAGGCCGGTCGTGATGCGGCGGGAGGTCTGGCCGTAGACCTCGCGGACGCTTTCCAGCACCTTCGGCACGCGCTGACCGGTCAGCGCGGAGATGAAGAGCACCGGGGCGTAATCCATGAATTTAAGATCCTCGATGACCTTCTTGCGGAAGGCTTCCATCGTGTTGGTGTCTTTTTCCAGCGCGTCCCACTTGTTGACGACGATGATGGCGGCCTTGCCCTCGTCGTGCACATAGCCCGCGACCTTCGTATCCTGCTCGGTTACGCCGTCCTCGGCGTTGATGACGATTAAGGCCACGTCGCAGCGGCGCACTGCGGCCAGCGCGCGCACGATGCTGTAACGCTCGATGGATTCTTCTTCGATGGCGCGCTTGCGGCGAATACCGGCCGTGTCGATGATGTTGTAGCGCTGGCCGTCGCGAACAAACGCGGTATCAATCGCGTCGCGCGTCGTGCCCGCAATGCCGGAGACCATGGAGCGCTCCTGCCCGAGAATCCGATTCACGAGGCTGGATTTGCCCACGTTCGGGCGGCCGACGACGGCGATTTGAATGGTGTGTTCTTCTTCGCCCTCGGTCTGCTCGTCCGACGGGAAATGCTTGACCATTTCATCCAGCAAATCGCCCAGACCAAGCATGTTGGTCGCGGAGATGGGGAAGGGATCGCCCAAACCGAGCGCGTAGAAATCGTAGATGTTGTCGTTCATGCCCTGATAATCAACCTTGTTGACCACCAGAATGACTGGCTTGCGGCTCTTGCGCAGCATGGTGGCAACATCTTCGTCGTCAGCGGTCATGCCGGTGCGGCCGTCGGTAAAAAAGAGAATCACGTCGCAGGTGTCGATGGCAATTTCGGCCTGACGGCGCATCTGCTTGAGCAGGATATCGTCCGTGCGCGGCTCGATGCCGCCGGTGTCGATCAGGGTGAACTTATGGTTGAGCCATTCGCAATCCGCGTAGATGCGGTCGCGCGTCACGCCGGGGGTATCCTCCACGATCGAGATGCGCCGCCCCGCGATTTTGTTAAAGAAGGTCGATTTGCCCACGTTCGGGCGGCCGACGACCGCGACAAGGGGTTTGGCCATGCTTATTCCTCCGTTCCGCGCAGGGCATAGAGCAAATCCGCGCCGTCGTCCGGGACGGGGGTGATGCGGATGCCGAGCTGCTGCTGCGCCTGTTCAAGCGTCATGTCATCCAGAAAGATTTCCTCTCCCTGACGAAGCATGCTTTCGGTGATGAGTATTTCATCTGCTTCCTCGCCTTTGAGCTGCGCGACCAGATCCTGCCCGGTAATCAGGCCGGAGACGGTCACGGTCTCGCCGAAGAAGTAGTTGACGATGGGTTTAATCCGGATATCGACGCCGCTGACGGGATGGCTTGTTATCAGCTCCTGCAGAAACGGCGCGACAGATGTGCCGCAGGCCATGATGACCTTTCGCTTTTTCGCCTGCCCTTCGTCAGGAGCGAGGCGGACGGCCGTTTCGTATTCGTCCTTCAGGCGGCAGAGCAGGCCGACGCCGTTTTCGAACTGCGGAAAATCCTCATAGCTGTCCACATCGGGCAGCGGATGCTTCGCAATCTGATAAAATTCGTCGGAAGGGAAGACGAACCGCGTACCGTGCGCGGCGAGCATCTCCTTTTGAAACGCTTCCGCCTGCCGGATGACCTGCTCGGCCTCCTCCTGCGTATAGGGGCGAAGCGGATACAGATGTTCGCGGTATTTGGTCAGCCCGACCGGCACCAGCGCCACCGTCAGCGCGTGCGGCGCGAGCGAGGCCAGATCGCGCATGGTTCGTTCCAGCTCCGGCCCGTCGTTGATGCCGGGGCAGAGCACGACCTGACAGTGAAAGCTCATGTCGTGGTCGGCAAAGCGGCGAAGGTGTTCCATGATGCGGTCGGCATGGATGTGGTGCAGCATCTTTTTGCGCAATTCGCCGTTGGTCGTCTGCACCGAGATATACAGCGGGCTGGCGTGGCGCTCGATCATGCGATCCATTTCCTGCGGCGGCAGGTTGGTCAGCGTCACAAAATTGCCCGCCATCAGCGAGAGCCGCCAATCGTCGTCGCGCACATAGAGGCTGGGACGCATGCCCGGCGGCATTTGCTCGATAAAGCAGAACATGCAGTGGTTCGCGCAGGTCTTCGGGCAGCTCATCAGGGAGGATTCGAGCGTCAGCCCGAGCGGCTCCTCGACGAGCTTGTGAACGTGCACCGTGCGCGACTGGCCGTCGTTATCCTCCAGCAGCATTTCCAGCGACGGACGTGCGGTGAGATATTGATAATCGACCAGATCGAGCACCGGCGTTCGGTTGATGGAAACGAGCGTTTCCCCTTCCCGGATGCCGCTGCGCGCGGCAAGCGAACCGGGGTGAACGCGAACAATACGCTGGGGCATGGAAACGAAACACCTTCTTTTTCAAAATAACCCAACATATTATGATGGATTTCGGCGGCAAAGTCAAGCATTTGCATAAAAAAACGCGCGGCAGGCTGAAAAACCGCCGTGCCGCGCAGTAAAACCGTTTGTTATCCGTTTTTGTCCTTCGGCTTTTTGCCCAACAGGCCGCCGGTCATTTCGCTGACGTTTCGCCCGAGCTTTTCGCCCATGGCCTTGCCGCTGCCGGTCTGCGCAAACGCGAAGATCAGCACGCCCGCCACGACGGCCACAAGCAGAAAGATAACGCCGCCGGAAACGCCCGCGTCGTCTTTCGCGGCCGGTTTCTGCGCGCCGGATGCGCCTTTTTCGCTCTTTTCCGCGCTGGCGCTGCCGGTCTGCGGGCCGTAAAGCGTGTTGGAGACGACCTTGGCCATCATATCCGCCGAATTGAGCACGCGCTCTTTGCTGATGGTATGTGTGCCAAATTCAAGCAGAATCGCATGCGGCGCGAGATCCTGATTATACGTCCCCTTGCCGATGAAAATATCCTTCACCAATCCGGGGTACTGCTTATCGGCGACGGCCTTCATCTGCTTGGCAAATTCCCGGTTGACCGAGCTGTTCTGGTTGCCGCGCCCGACCAGCAGCCGAACCCGCGACACGTTTTCGCCGTCGATGCTGCATGCGTATTCGCTCTGGTCAGGGATGCCGTCGCGATGAACGTCGATGATCGCGTCCGGCCTTTTCTGCAAAAGCCGCTCGGCGGTCTGACGGCTGCGCCGATACGCGCCGGAATCATGGGGCAGGTGGGTGGATTCATCCAGAATCACGTCGATACCCTGCTGCTGAAGCGCATCGCGGAATTCGCGCGCCACGTCGTATATGCCGCCCTGCCCGTTGACGCTCTGCGTTCCGTCGGAGGGAACGTAGCTTTCGTCGCTGTGCGTGATGTACATGGCGATCAGCTTGCGGGAATCATCGGCTTTTGCGCTGGCGGCGGGCACGGCGCTTTCCTGCGCGAAGACGGGCTGAGCCTGCCCCACGTCCAGCCACGAAACGTCCGGCATGGTTTCCTCGCCGATTTTTTCCGCGATGGCGTTTCCGTTTTGCACGGTTGCGATGCGGTAGAGGATGTTGTCGGCGCTGATATATTCGTCGCCTTCGCTGATTTCGCCGCTGATGGAGAACAGATACGCGCCCGTTCCGTCTACCGCGACGTGCAGCGATTCGGCGACGTCGTCAGCGGAGGCCGTCGGCAGAAAGGCGGCGTATAACGCAATCGCCAGCGCAAAGGAGAGCGCGAGGCGGGAGAGCTTTTCTTTCATGCGCTTTGACCTCCCTGCAGCGTGCTGCCGTCCGTCTTGCCGCGCGCCATGCGCTCCATGATTTCGCCGAACAGCTCGCAGAGCATCACCGCCGTCACGCCGGAAAGCACGACGGCGTCCAGCGCGCCCGCGCTGCCCAGATACAGAACCTGCTGAACGCCGCGCGTCCAGTTGACCACGCCGATTGCCGTGTCGGCAAGAATCATGCCGAGCACGCCCGCGATAAACGCGCTGCGCCGGGATCGCCCCGTCAGCCACGCGATGACACCGCCGCACAGACCGTAGAGCACCATCGGGTCAAACGGCATGGCGACGGGGTCTGCGGGGAACAGCAGGCTGATGACGTCAATCACCGCGGCGGTCAGCACTGACGCGACCAGACAGCGGATTCGCTCCCTGCCCGTGCCGGCGTGAAAAAACAGATAGACGCAGACGCCTAAAGGCACAAGCGCGCCGCCGATGTTGACGGAAACCATTCCCAAACGGATATCCGGCAGCCAGCCGCCGACAAAAATCAGCGCGACCAGAAGCAGCGCCTGCCTGTCGGTGAGCGCCATTCGATCCAGAACGCGCTGCAAAACGCCGAACAGAATCAGCAGCGCGAGCACCACCAGAAGAATCATGCCCAGAGACACACCGTATCCCTCCTCGCTTCATTTCAGTAAAGACAGGATGCGCCGAAACGGCGTTTCATATGCCTGAAGGCGCGAAAAACAGTGTCCAAACCTGAATGGAAATGCGCAAGTTTCAGGCGGGGCATTGCAAAAAACGGAAAAATCAGGTATAATATAGAGTTGTACGATTATAAGGAGGGCTTTATTCATGGCGAAAACCTATTCTGCCAGCATGCTCAAGGTGCTTGAAGGGCTGGATGCGGTTCGGATGCGTCCGGGTATGTACATCGGCTCGACAGGCTCCCGCGGTTTGCACCACCTGCTTTGGGAAATCGTGGATAACGCGATTGACGAGGTGGCCAATGGCTACGCCAGGAGCATCTCCGTGGAGCTGCACAAGGACGGCAGCGCTTCCGTGGAGGACGACGGCCGCGGCGTTCCGGTCGATATCCACCCGGAATTGGGCATCACGGGCGTGGAGGTGATCTACACCCGGCTGCACGCGGGCGGCAAATTCGATCATCAGAATTATGCGTATTCCGGCGGCCTGCACGGCGTTGGCGCATCGGTCGTCAACGCGCTGAGCAAATGGCTCGTCGTGGATAGCTGCACCGGCGGCGGCCACTACCGCATGCGCTTTGAAAGCAATTATGATCCGGCGGAAAAGAAAATCGCCTCCGGGCGCGCGGTGACCCCGCTGGAGCGCGTCAGCGCGACGCGCAAGCATGGCACGCGCGTGACGTTCCTGCCGGACGACACCGTTTTTGAGGAAACGAAATTCAATGCCGAAACCGTCCGCCGCCATCTGCGCGAGCTGGCATATCTGAACAAGGGGCTTTCCATCACATTTGTCGATGAACGGGAAAAAGACCCGGAAAAGCAGAAAACCGTCTTCATGTACGAGGGCGGTCTAGCGGATTACGTGAGCTATATCAATCGGGATAAAACGCCGCTGTATGAAAACGTGCTGATGCTCGACGGCGTGCAGGACGACGTGCGCGTGTGTCTGGCAATTCAGCACACCGACGATTACGCGGAGAACATCTTTTCCTATGTCAACAACATCCCGACGGCCGAGGGCGGCACGCATGAAATGGGCTTTAAGGCCGGGTTTACGCGCGCCCTGAACGACTATGCCCGCAAGGTCGGCGCGCTCAAGGAAAAGGACAACAACCTGATGGGCGAGGATTACCGCGAGGGAATCACGGCGGTGCTGGCGACCTTTGTGCGCAACCCGCAGTTTGAGGGGCAGACGAAGGGCAAGCTGGGCAACACGGAGGTTCGCCCGGCGGTGGAGGCTTTCGTGTACGCCCGCATGACGGAATACCTCGAAAACCTCAAAAATCAGGACGTTGCGCAGGCGATTGTCGAAAAAGCGCTGCGCGCCTGCAAGGTTCGCGAGGCCGCGCGAAAGGCAAAGGAAGTCGCCCGCGCGAAAAACCAACTGGACGCCGCGCCGCTGGTCGGCAAGCTCTCAAGCTGCACGGGCAGAAAGGCCGAGGAGAACGAAATGTTCATCGTCGAGGGCGATTCCGCAGGCGGCAGCGCCAAGCAGGGGCGCGACCGCCGCTTTCAGGCGATTCTGCCGATCCGCGGCAAGCCGCTCAACGTGGAGAAAAAGCGCATCGACCAAGTGCTCGCCAACGAAGAATTCCGCTCGATCATCACGGCGCTGGGCACGGGCATCGGCGAGGATTTTGATATCAAGAGCCTCAAGTATTACAAGGTCATCATCCTTTCCGATGCGGATCAGGACGGCGCGCACATCCGCGCGATTCTGCTGACGTTCTTCTATCGCTATATGCGCGAATTGATTACGGACGGCCATGTGTACATCGGCATGCCGCCGCTGTATCGCGTTGCAAAGGGCGACAAGATCGTTTATGCGTATGACGACAAGGAGTTGGCCTCCGTCACGGCGAAGGCGGGCAAGGGCTACACCATTCAGCGCTACAAGGGCTTGGGCGAGATGGACCCCTCCCAGCTGTGGGAAACGACGATGAACCCGGAGAACCGCCAGCTCATGCAGGTGACGCTGGAGGATGTGGCCGAGGCCGAACGGCTGGTGACGCTGCTGATGGGCGACAAGGTTGAGCCGCGGCGCGACTATATCACCACCTATGCCGATTTCAACAAGGTGGATACGTTTCTGGCTCGAGAAGGGAAGGCAAAGTAATGGCACGCAAAAAGGAAGGCGGTCAGCCGCCGAAGGGGACTGCGCCGCATCACGAGATCATCCAGCGCCCGATGGAAGAGGTCATGCATATCTCGATGATCCCGTATGCGGAGCACGTCATTCTGGAACGCGCGCTCCCGCGCGTGGAGGACGGCCTCAAGCCGGTTCAGCGGCGTATTCTCTTCACGCTCAGCGAGCTGGGCGTTACGCCGGATAAGCCGCACAAAAAATGCGCGCGCATTGTCGGCGATTGTCTGGGCAAATATCATCCGCATGGCGACAGCTCGGTTTACGACGCGATGGTGCGTATGGCGCAGCCGTACAGCATGCGCGCCCTGCTGGTTGACGGCCA
Source organism: uncultured Eubacteriales bacterium (assembly GCA_900542395.1). GTDB lineage: Bacteria > Bacillota > Clostridia > Christensenellales > Aristaeellaceae > Ventricola. The sequence goes on along the minus strand of UQNM01000045.1, from coordinate 2,888 downwards.
TGGCAACTTCGGCTCGATTGACGGCGACAGTGCGGCCGCGATGCGTTACACCGAGGCGCGCATGGCGCCGCTCGCGCTGGAAATGCTGCGGGATATCGATAAGGACACCGTGCCGTTCAGCTTCAACTTTGACGATACGCTCAAAGAGCCGGATATGCTGCCTGCGCGATATCCGAACCTGCTGGTGAACGGCGCATCCGGCATTGCGGTCGGTCTGGCGACGAATATCCCGCCGCATAACCTCAAGGAGGCTGTCGATGCGGCGATTCTGGTCATGGACAAGCCGGAAGCGACGCTGGATGAGATTATGAACGTCCTGCCCGCACCGGATTTCCCGACGGGCGGCAGGCTGATTCGAAACGACGAAATTCGCGCGGCTTACGAAACGGGGCGCGGCAAGCTGACCTTGCGCGCCAAGGTGCACATCGAGGATGGCGCGGCGGGGCGCAAGCTGATTGTCATCACCGAGGTGCCGTATCAGATTCCCAAGGCGGCGATGCTGGAAAAAATTCTCAAGCTCAGCGAGGAGCGCAAGGTTCAGCTCGGCGGCATTTACGATATCCGCGACGAATCCGACCGCACGGGTCTGCGCGCGGTGATCGAGCTGAAGCGGGACGTCGATCCGATGGCGATTCTGTCGGTGCTCTATAAATACTCCGATTTGCAGATCACCTTCGGCGTGAACATGGTGGCGATTGCGGAAGGCCGCCCGGTTCAGATGGGCGTCAAGGCGATGCTTACCTATTATATTGAGCATCAGAAGCGCGTGGTGACCCGCCGCACGAAATACGAGCTGGAACAGGCGCAGGCCAGAGAGCATATTCTGGCCGGTCTGATGGTGGCGGTCAACCATTTGGACGAGGTTATCGCGCTCATCCGCAAAAGCAAAAGCCCCAAGGAAGCCAAGGAGCAGCTGATTGCGCGGTTCGGGCTGACAGATATTCAGGCGCAGGCGATTCTGGATATGCGCCTTCAGCGCCTTACCGGACTGGAAATCGAGGCGCTTCGCAGGGAATATGCCGCGATTCTCAAAACCATCGCGCGGCTTGAGGGCATTTTGAAGAGCGAGAAGAAGCTGGACGACGTGATTCGTCAGGAAATGACCGAGATTCGGGATCGATACGGCGATGAGCGCCGCACCGAGCTGATCGAGGACGACAGCGCGACGCTGCCGGTCGTGGAAAACAAGCCCGCCGCGGAAGACACGGCGATTCTGCGCCTGCGCGACGGCCAACTGCGCCGCATGAGCCCGCGCATGGTGGATAAATACCTCGCGCAGCCCGGCGCAAAGGACGACGTGGTGGAAACCATTCAGACGGCGACGGACGAGACGCTCTACTTCTTTACGAACAAGGGAAACTGCTTCATGCTGGACGTTTCCAAAATTCCGGAAACGATGAAGCTCAGGGATCGCGGAAGTCTGCTGACCGGCCTGATCGCCGGATTGGCCGACCACGAGCATGCCGTCGCCATGGTCTGCGTCAAGACGGAGGAGATGGCGAAAAAAGGCGATTTCCTGTTTATCACCAAGAACGGACAGGTCAAGCGCACGACGGCGGCCGAATACGGAATCCGCCGCGCGCGCTTCGTGGCGATCAACCTCAAGGACGAGGACGAGCTGGTCGGCATGGTGCAGGTGGCCCCCGACGACAAGGACGACATCATTCTGATTACCCGTTTGGGTACGGCGCTCCGCTTCAGGCTCGACACGGTTTCCTGCACGGGGCGCGCGACGGCGGGCGTTCGCGGCATGGACGTGGGCAAGGACGACGAGGTGCGCTGGTTTGAAATCCCGAAGGCGGGCGATATGCTGCTGGTGCTCAGCGACCGCGGCTTCGGCAAGCGGATGCTCAGCGACGATGTGGAGCGGCAGGGCCGCGCAGGCAAGGGGCAGAAGCTCCTGCCGATGAACAAGACGGGCGAAACCGGCACACAGCTTGCCGCCTGCCTCAACGTCACAGGCGCAAAGAGCGCGCGTGTGGAACAGCGGCACGGCCATGTGACGGTGCTCAACATGGACGAAATTGCCGTGGAACGCCGCACGAGCAAGGGGCAACTGCTCATCAATGTGCTGCTTGACGATGTGGTGGAATACGCCGCACTGACCGCGGAGACAAATAACGACAATTAATACTAATTCTTGTTAAAATGGCTTAATCCGCGCACCATCTTTTTCGCTCTGACTTTGCCTCGTTCCGTTCAACGTACCTCCAGTACGCCTCACTTCACTTGGCTTCGTCAGAACAAAAAATCTGATGCGCTCTGTTAAGCATTTTAACTGCGAATTAGTATAAACAGGATTCCGGGCTGCTTTTTCTGAACAGAAGAAGCAGCTCTTTTGTATAGGCGCGCGGCGTGGCGAAGGACGGCGAGTGAACAAGCCGAATCGGATAGATCATATCGTTTCGAAACGACCAAATGCGGCGGAAATGTGAAATCTTTCTTTTGAGAGAAAAATCAGGGAAGAAACGGGCGGTCTGCTCCGTCTAATGAGTGAAGTTCTAAATGCAAAGCGCGCCACATATAAACCTTCGAGGTGATAAGTGGAGGCGATGCGGATGAACAAAAAGCGCTTCGGTTCGCTTTCCGTAAGGCATTGGGCCATGATCTTCGCGCTGGCGGCTTTGACGGCCGCTTATGTGACGCGAAGCGACGGTCCGGGGCTGATGGCGGCGACGACGACGCGCGAGCTGCCGGTGTATAACGTCGATACAGAGGAAAAAGTGCTCTCCATCAGCTTTGACGCCGCATGGGGAAACGCCAATACAGAGGGGATTTTGAACATTCTGGATCAATACGGGGTGAAGACCAATTTCTTTCTGGTCGGCTTCTGGGCGGAAAAATACCCCGAGCTGGTGGCGGAGCTGCAAGCCAGAGGGCATGAGGTG
>UQNM01000044.1 GCA_900542395.1 uncultured Eubacteriales bacterium | reverse complement strand
GGAGCCGATACAGCTTTTTGCAGCGCAACCGCATCATCGCGGGCATGTGTCTGGGCACGCTGGTCACGGAGGGGCCGCGGCGCAGCGGCGCGCTGAATACCGCGACGCGGACGCTGGAAAGCGGGCGCGAGGTGTTCGCCCTGCCCGGCAATGTGGACAGCCCCGGCGCGCAGCTGCCCAACATGCTCATCAGCGAGGGTGCGCGGCTGGTGACGGGCGCGGCGGACATTCTCTCCGCGCTGGTGATCGAACCGAAGGGCGCGCCGAAGGCCGCGCAGGCGGCGGTTGCGCCGATGGAAGCGCCGGCGGAAAAGAAGCCGCACATCCCCGGCGGGCTGGATGAAACACAGCGGGCGATCTGCGCCGCGCTTCTGGCGGGCGAGGCGGATTTTGACGCGCTCTGCGCGGTCAGCGGGCTGGAGAGCGACGAGCTGGGCGCGCTGCTCATCGAGATGGAAATGGACGGGCTGGTCACGCCGCTGGCCGGAACGAGATACGCGCCGGGGACGCAGATGACGGGCTGAAAACGCGCATAAAACCGCATACTAATGAAGAAACTTCCTGCGAAATTCAAATTGCGGCCTTGACAGATTCAAAAAGGGCTGGTATCCTTTTTGACGTTTGGCAGTTGCCTTGAGCCGCGTTTATCCCGCCGCCGACGGGGTGAAAAGCGGGGGATTTTCCGCGCTTGGCTCAGGCGCGTGTGTTTTGAAGCGTGAAGAGAATACGGCGGTTTTTCCGCCGCGTTGGAGGAATTGGATTTGAACAGTCGTAAGCCCGCGTACAAGCTGGTTATTGTGGAGTCGCCCGCGAAGGCGCGCACCATTTCGAAATTTTTGGGCCGAAACTACAAGGTGGAGGCCTCGCAGGGGCACGTTCGGGATTTGCCCAAATCCCAGCTTGGCGTGGACGTCGAGCACGATTTTGAACCGAAGTACATCACCATTCGCGGCCGGGGCGAGGTGCTCGAGCGCATCCGCAAAGAGGCGAAGGGCGCGAAATCCATCATCCTCGCGACGGACCCTGACCGCGAGGGCGAGGCGATTTCGTGGCATCTGGCGACCATTCTGGGCATCGACCCGGAGAGCGAATGTCGCGTGGAATTCAACGAGATCACGGAAAAGACGGTCAAGAGCGCAATCAAGCAGCCGCGCGCGGTGAATATGCAGCTCGTCAACGCCCAGCAGGCGCGCCGCCTGCTCGACCGGCTGGTGGGCTACAAGATCAGCCCGCTGCTCTGGGTGAAGATCAAGAAGGGGCTGTCCGCGGGGCGCGTGCAGTCCGTCGCCACGCGCATGGTGGTTGACCGCGAGCACGAGATCGAGCAGTTTGAGCCGGAGGAATACTGGTTTGTGGACGCGGAGCTGCGCGCGGGCGGCAAACAGCTCCATGCGCGGCTGATCGCGCTGGACGGCGAGCGCGTGAGCCTTTCCGATCAGGCGCAGGCGGACGCGGCGAAGGCGCGCGTGGAACAGGGCGGCTTTGTCATCCGCAGCGTGAAGCGCGGCGAAAAGCGCAAGCATCCCGCCCCGCCGTTCACGACCTCCAATTTGCAGCAGGAGGCCAGCCGAAAGCTCGGCTTCACCACGGCCAAGACGATGCAGATCGCCCAGCAGCTCTACGAGGGCGTGGACATCGAGGGGCGCGGCACGCTGGGCCTGATTTCCTACATCCGTACCGACAGCGTCCGCCTGAGCGACGAAGCGGTGGCCGCCGCGCGCGAGGCGATTGCGGCGCGTTACGGCGCGGAATATGTGCCGGAGAAGCCGAACGTCTACAAGGGGCGCAAGAGCGCGCAGGACGCGCACGAAGCCATCCGCCCGGCGAACATCGACCTGCGGCCGGAGGAGATCAAGGCCTCGCTGACCAAGGATCAGTTTAACCTGTACAAGCTGGTGTATCTGCGCTTTGTCGCCTGCCAGATGGCGGACGCGCTGTATGAAACCCAGCAGATTGAAATCGCCTCCGAGAGCGGCGCGGTTCTGCGTTCGAGCGCCGAGCGGCTGAAATTCGCGGGCTTCACGGCGGTGTATGAAGAGGGCACGGACGACGCGCCCGCGCAGGATGAGGCGCAGGCCGGCGCGATGGCGGACGTGAACGAGGGCGACAAGGCGGAGCTGCTGGGCGACGAGGCCACGCAGCACTTCACGCAGGCGCCGCCGCGCTACACGGAGGCCTCGCTGGTGCGCGCGCTGGAGGAAAAGGGCATCGGCCGTCCGTCCACCTACGCGCCGACGATCTCCACCATTTTGGCGCGCGGGTACGTCATGCGCGAAAAGAAGCAGCTCTTCCCGACCGAGCTGGGCATTATGATTACCAACATGATGGAGGAGTATTTCGCGGATATCGTCGATATCGCCTTCACCGCCGGCATGGAGGAGCAGCTCGACGAGGTGGAAGAGGGCAAGCTGGATTGGCACAAGGTGCTTTCCGATTTCTACGGCCCGTTTGAAAAGACGCTGGAAAACGCGGAGGCCAAGATCGAAAAGGTCGAAATCAAGGACGAGGTTTCCGATGTGCCCTGCGACAAGTGCGGCGCGATGATGGTCTACAAGCTGGGGCGCTACGGCCGGTTTTTGGCCTGCCCAAACTTCCCGGACTGCCGCAACACGAAGGCGATTCAGATTGAAATCGACGCGCCCTGCCCGAAGTGCGGCGGCAAGCTCTTGCAGAAGACCTCGCGCAAGGGGCGCAAGTTCTACGGCTGCGAGCGCTACCCGGAATGCGATTTCGTCTCCTGGGAGATGCCGGTTCGGGAGAAGTGCCCGAAGTGCGGAAGCTATATGACGCTTTCCCGCACGAAAAAGGGCGATTTCTACGTCTGTGCGAACGAAACCTGCCGCGAGCGCATTCCCGCGCCGCAGGAAGAGAACGAATGATGGAAAGAGCGATTGTGATCGGCGCGGGGCTGGCGGGGTGCGAGGCGGCGTGGCAGATTGCCCGGCGCGGCGTGCCCGTGACCCTGCACGAAATGAAGCCCCACGCCTTTACGCCTGCGCACCACAGCGCGGGCTTTGCCGAATTGGTTTGCTCCAATTCGCTCAGAAGCGACCAGCTGACCAACGCCGTCGGCCTGCTCAAGGAGGAGATGCGCCAGCTTGGCAGCCTCATCCTCAAGGCGGCGGACGCGACGCGCGTGCCCGCGGGCGGCGCGCTGGCGGTGGATCGCGAAAAGTTTTCGGATTATGTGACGCAGGCCGTGCGCAGCCATCCGCTGATTGAGGTCGTCCTCCGCGAGGCGGATGAGCTGCCGCAGACCAACGCCGTCATCGCCACGGGGCCGCTGACCAGCGATAAGCTGGCGGAGAAAATCGCGGCGCTTCCGGGGCTGCAAACGCTGAATTTTTACGACGCGGCCGCGCCGATCGTCTCCGGCGAATCGCTGGATATGACGAAGGTGTTCCGACAGGGGCGCTACGGCCGCGGCGACGATTACCTCAACTGCCCGATGAACCGCGAGGAATACGAGGCGTTTTATCAGGCGCTGCTGACCGCCGAAAAGGCCGATGTGCACGGGTTTGACGGCACGCAGGTCTTCGAGGGCTGCATGCCCATCGAGGTGATGGCCGCGCGCGGGGAAATGGTGATGGCGTTCGGGCCGATGAAGCCCGTCGGCCTCGTCGATCCCCGAACCGGGCGCGAGCCCTACGCCGCCGTGCAGCTTCGCGCGGAGAACAGCGCGGGGACGATGTATAACCTCGTCGGCTTCCAGACGCGGCTCAAGTGGGGCGAGCAGAAGCGCGTCTTCTCCATGATCCCCGGCCTTGAAAACGCGGAGTTCCTGCGCTACGGCGTGATGCACCGCAACACGTTCCTCCATTCGCCGGGCTTCCTCGATGCGCAATACGGCATGATCGGCCGCCCCGGCCTGTATTTCGCCGGGCAGATGACCGGCGTGGAGGGCTATGTGGAGAGCGCCTCCAGCGGCCTCGTCGCGGGCATTTCGCTGGCGCGGCGCATACTCGGCCTGCCGCCGGTCGATCTCACGACGCGCACGGCCATCGGCGCGCTGGCGCACCATGTTTCCGGCGCGACGGCCGATTTCCAGCCGATGAACGCCAATTTCGGCCTGATTGATTCCTGCGAAAAGCGCATCCGCAACAAGCAGGAGCGTTATGCCCACGTCGCGGCGCGCGCGCTGGATACCATCGAGGCCATCCGCAGCAATCCGCTGGCCTGCGATTTCGACCGGACGCTTCAAAACTGACTCCCCGCACGCCGCCCTGTTCAAAATCGGGACGGCGTGTTATAATAAGAAAACGAACTCCTTCAGTCGGTTTCCTCAAAGAGGAAACCGCTGAGGCAGAGATGCGGCTCAAAAGAAGTTTTTGAGCGGAATGGAAGCATATACGAAGCGCCTCCCTCCCAGAGGGAGGTGGCCGCCGAAGGCAGACGGAAGGAGTTGACGGGACAGCGTCCCGGCATAACCCAGTGCAACGTATCGGAGGTAAACATAGATGACACTCAAGGGCACCACCATCTGCGCCGTCAGGAAGGACGGCAAAATCGCCGTCGCGGGCGACGGTCAGGTGACGATGGGCGAAAGCACCATCTTCAAGGCGACCGCGCACAAGGTTCGCCGCATCTACGGCGGCAAGGTCGTCACCGGCTTCGCCGGAACGGTTTCGGACGCCTTCGCGCTCTGCGACCGCTTTGAGGCGAAGCTGGAGCAGTATTCCGGCAATCTGGAGCGCGCCGCCGTCGAGCTGGCGCAGGAATGGCGCAATGACAAGGCCATGCGCAAACTGGAGGCCATGCTGATCGTCGCCAGCGGCGAAACGCTGATGATCGTCTCCGGCACGGGCGAGGTCATCGAGCCGGATGACGGCGTTGCGGCCGTCGGTTCCGGCGGCAACTATGCGATGGCCGCCGCGCGCGCCCTCAAGGAGAACACCGATCTTTCCGCGCACGAAATCGCCGAAAAGGCGCTGCATATCGCGGCGGATATCTGCGTGTTCACCAACCATAACGTGATTGTGGAGGATGCCTGATATGGAATTGACGCCGAAACAGGTTGTTCGCGAGCTGGATCGCTATATCATCGGTCAGGACGAGGCCAAGCGCGCCGTTGCCGTCGCCCTGCGCAACCGCTATCGCCGCGCGCAGCTTCCGGAGGAACTCCGGGATGAAATCGTGCCCAAAAACATCCTGATGGTCGGCCCGACGGGCGTGGGCAAGACCGAAATCGCCCGCCGTCTGGCCAAGCTGGTGGATGCGCCGTTTGTCAAGGTCGAGGCGACGAAGTTCACCGAGGTCGGCTATGTCGGCCGCGACGTGGAGAGCATCATCCGCGATCTGGTCGAGGCCAGCGTGCGGATCTGCAAGGAGAAGGCCAGCCAGAAGGTCAAGGTGCGCGCGACTGTGCTCGCCGAGGAGCGCATCATCGACCTGATTCTGCACCCGAACCGCAAGCCGGTCAACCCGATTGACGTGCTGCTGGGCAACAAACCCAAGCAGCCGGAGCTGCCCGCCGAGGAGAAGCAGCGCATCGCCCAGAAGGCGGACGAGCTGCGCGCCCAGCTTCAGCGCGGCGAGCTGGAGGACATGGAGATCGAGGTCGAGGTGGAGGACGCGCCGAAGGACGTGGAGATCAACGGCGCGAGCGTGAACATCGGCTCGATGATGGGCGACATGATGCCCAAAAAGACCAAGATGCGCCGCATGAAGGTCGCCGACGCGCGCCGTCTGCTGGTCGCCGAGGAAGAGGATAAGCTGATCGACATGGACGCGGTGACGGAGGAAGCCCTGCGCCGCGCCGAGCAGGACGGCATCATCTTCATCGACGAGATCGACAAGGTGGCCGGGCGCTCCGCCAACGGCCCGGATGTGAGCCGCGAGGGCGTTCAGCGCGACATCCTGCCGATCGTCGAGGGCAGCACGGTGAACACCAAATACGGCGTGGTCAAGACGGATTACATGCTCTTTATCGCGGCGGGCGCGTTCCATGTGGCGAAGGTGACGGATCTCATTCCCGAATTGCAGGGACGTTTCCCGGTGCGCGTGAATTTGAAGCCGCTGACCCGCGAGGATTTCAAGGCGATTCTGAGCCAGACGGATAACGCGCTGACCCGACAATACGAGGCGCTGCTGGCCGTCGATCACGTGCATCTGCACTTTGAGGAATCTGCGCTGGACGCGCTGGCGCAGGCCGCGCAGCAGGAAAACGAAACCCGCGAGGATATCGGCGCACGCCGCCTGCATACGCTGTTTGAAAAGATGCTGGAGGATATCTCCTTCAACGCGGGCGGCGATATGCCGGACGTGGATGTGACGATCAACGGCGATTATGTGGCCGAACACCTCGGCGGGGACGGTAAAAAGCTGGACATGAGGCAGTATATCCTGTAAAATAGAATAGAGATCGCGAGCCGCTGATTTCAGCGGCTCTTTTGCGTTTGAAAAACGGTATGATTGAAAAAGGCGGGAGGTACAGGAACCTCAGGTTCCTGTTGGGTGTTTGAGGGCAAAGCCCTCAACGTCCCACCCCGGAAAGGATGAAACCATGCAGGCGTTTGTCATCACGGCTTATAAGGATTACGAGGCGCTCAAAACGCTGACGCTGGCGCTGAGCCGAAGAGGGCTTTGCGTGATCCACGCGGACGCGCAGGGGGCGATTACGGCGCGGCAGGTGGACGAACTGAACGCGCTGCCCAATGTGCGCGCGATTCGTAAATATAAGGTCAACTGGGGCAGCGTCTGCCACCTCTATGCGCTGCTCGACCTGTGCCGCATGGCGCTTGAGGATGAGCGCGTGGATTATCTGCACCTGATGAGCGCGCAGGATGTGCCGCTGCTCTGCGCGGACGAGATGGAGCGGCGGTTTGCGGGCGAGACGCGCCTGTTCATGCAGCGGCTGAGCACGGCGGAAAACCCGGAGCTGGCGCACCGCTACGAGCATTATCACTTCATGCATTGGCTCAACTACCGTGATCCGTCGGAGAGGACGCAGAACTGGGTCGGCCGCATCGACCGCTGGCAGGATATGCTGCACATCCGGCGCAGGCTGACGCTGCCGTATAAGGGTATGGTCTGGCTGAGCCTGCCGCGCGACGCGGCGCAGTACGCCGTCTCCGGCCGCGCGGGGAAAAAGCTGCTGCGCAGGCTCCGCACGACGTATATCCCGGAGGAATTCTATTTTCAGAATGTGTTTTCCGGCACGGCGTTTGAGCCGCGGATCGTCAACCGGGAGCTACATTTTTCCATCTGGAACGAGCCGGAGCGCGGCCTGCCCGCCGTGCTGAACATGGGCGATTTGGAAAAAATGAGCGCCTCGGATTGCTGCTTTGCCCGCAAGGTGGACGTTGACAGCGAGCTGGGGCGGGCGCTGCTGGAAAGGTGGAACGGATGAAAAAAGAAATCCGTTGACAACCCGGCGAAAACCGCCTATAATAATCCATGTATATGAGCTTCCCGTTGAAAAAGAGGAGTACGCGCGTGCCGCCGTCAGAGAGAATCGCCCATGGGCTGCAAGGCGATTCGGAGAGAGCGCGCGCGGAAGGTCGCTTTGGAGGGACAGGGTGCGCCCGATACAGCGCAAAGAGGCATCCTTTTGGGTGTAAATGAAGGTGGTACCACGCAGAGCGCTGCGTCCTTTGGGGCGAGGCGGTCTGCGTTTTTTTACTCCTTCCGTCTGCCTTCGGCAGCCAACCTTCGGCGTTTTCATCGTCTGAATCCGCCACAGGCGGCGACGATTTCAAACGTCCCTCTAGGAGGGAGGGATGATCTTCGCACTGTCGTGCGTATGCCAAAAGGACGTAATTAAAAGCGCGGTTTAATCCGCAGCCTAGAGCTCCCTCTTCGAGGGAGCTGGCACGCCAAAGGCGTGACTGAGGGAGTCACAAGGGAGACATGCGTATGAATTTTCAGGCGGGTATGATTCCGGGAATCTGCGCCCTGGCGGTCGGCGCGCTGCTGACGTTTTTCAGCGACAAGCTCTGCCACAGGGAGAAGAACGTGCCGCAGATGAAGCTGCTCGGCGTGGCGCTGGCCGTCGTCGGCGCGTTGATGGTGTTTACCGTTTAATGGAGCATAGAGAGAAAGGAAACGACTATGGAAAACAAAGCCGCTCAGATGGACAAGGTGTATAACCCGCAGGCCATCGAAGGAGAGCTCTACAAGGAGTGGGAGGAGACCGGCGCGTTCGTGGCGCACCGCGTGGAGGGCAAGCAGCCCTTTACCATCGTGATGCCGCCGCCGAACATCACCGGCCAGCTTCACATGGGTCACGCGATGGACGGCGTACTTCAGGACAGCCTGACGCGCTATCACCGCATGAAGGGCGACCCGACGCTCTGGCTGCCGGGCACGGATCACGCCTCCATCGCCACGGAGGTGAAGATCGTCGAGGCCATGCGCAAGGAAGGACTCGACAAGCACGACGTCGGCCGCGAGGAATTCCTGCGCCGCGCGTGGGCATGGAAGAACGAATACGGCGGACGCATCGTCCGCCAGACCCGCCGCATGGGCAATAGCTGCGACTGGAGCCGCGAGCGCTTCACCATGGACGAGGGATGCAGCAAGGCCGTCACCGAGGTCTTCAACAGCCTCTACGAAAAGGGGCTGATCTACCGCGGCAACCGCATGGTCAACTGGTGCCCGTGCTGCAACACCTCCATTTCCGATGCGGAGGTGGAGTATCAGGAGCAGGAGGGTCACTTCTGGCACCTGCTCTACACCGTCAAGGAGACGGGCGAGCAGCTTGAACTGGCGACGACCCGCCCGGAGACGATGCTGGGCGATACCGCCGTGGCCATCAACGAAAACGACCCGCGCTATGCGCATCTGCACGGCTGCCACGTCATCCTGCCGCTGATGAACGTCGAAATTCCGATCGTCTGCGACGAGCACGCCGACATGGAAAAGGGCACCGGCGTGGTGAAGATCACCCCGGCGCACGACCCGAACGACTTTGAGGTCGGCCAGCGCCACAACCTGCCCATCGTCCGCGTGTTCACCTACGACGGCCGCATGACCGGCGCGAAGGAGAAGGCGGAAAACGACGCGCTCTTTGCCAGCGGCAAGGCGACCGTCGGCGAGCCGCGCGTGATCGACTGCGGCAAGTACGCGGGCATGACGACGATGGAAGCCCGCAAGGCCATCGTCAAGGATCTGGAAGCGGGCGGCTATCTCAAGCGCGTCGAGCCGCTGGCGCACGAGGTCGGCACGTGCTACCGCTGCCACACGACCATCGAGCCGATGGTTTCCAAGCAGTGGTTTGTGAAGATGGCGCCGCTGGCCAAGCCGGCCGTCGAGTGCGTCAGAAGCGGCGAGGTTCGCTTTGTGCCGGAGCGCTTCGCGAAGAATTACATGACGTGGATGGAGAACATCCGCGACTGGTGTATCTCCCGCCAGCTCTGGTGGGGTCACCGCATCCCGGCGTGGTATTGCGACGACTGCGGCGAGGTCGTCGTCGCGCGCGAAACGCCGACCGTCTGCCCGAAGTGCGGCTGCACGCACCTTGCGCAGGATGAGGACGTGCTGGATACCTGGTTCTCCTCCGCACTGTGGCCGTTCTCCACGCTCGGCTGGCCGGAGCAGACCGCCGACCTGTCGTATTTCTACCCGACCAGCGTGCTGGTGACGGGCTACGACATCATCTTCTTCTGGGTCGCCCGCATGATCTTCTCGGGCATCGAGCAGATGGGCAAGCCGCCCTTCCACACCGTGCTGATTCACGGCCTTGTGCGCGACGCGCAGGGGCGCAAGATGAGCAAGTCGCTGGGCAACGGCGTCGATCCGCTGGAGATCATCGACCAGTACGGCGCGGACGCGCTGCGCTTCTCGCTGGTCATGGGCGTCAGCCCCGGAAACGACATGCGCTTCTCCACGGACAAAGTCGAATCCGCCCGCAACTTCGCCAACAAAATCTGGAACGCGAGCCGCTTTGTGCTGATGAACATGGGCGACGAGGCGGAGACGCTGGAAGGCAAGACGCTCTGCGCCGCCGACCAGTGGATTCTCACCCGCCTGAACGACACCATCCGCGAGGTCAGCGCGCACTTTGAGGATTATGACCTCGGTCTGGCCGCGCAGAAGATTTATGATTTTGCGTGGAGCGAGTTCTGCGACTGGTACATCGAGCTGGCGAAGGTCAGCCTGAACGGCGAGGGCCGCGCGGCGACGCTGGCCGTGCTGCGCCATGTGCTCATCTGCCTGCTCAAGATGCTTCACCCGTTCATGCCGTTCATCACCGACGAGGTGTATCGCCACATCCCCGGCACGGAGGGCACGATCATGCTTTCCGACTGGCCGAAGGTTGACGACGCGATGAATTTCCCGCAGGAAGCGCGCGAGATGGAGGGCGTGATGGACGTGATCCGCGCCGTCCGCAACCTCCGCGCGGAGATGAACGTTTCCGTCGGCCGCCGCGCGCACCTGATCGTCCGCCCGAAGGCGGGCTGGGAGCACGCCATGGCGGGCGCGGGCGAGTACTTCGGCCGCCTCGCGTGGGCGAGCGGCATGCAGCTCCTCGCGCAGGATGAGGAAGCCCCGGCCAAGACGGTTTCCGCCGTCAGCGAAGCGGCCGAGCTGTTCATCCCGCTGGGCGACCTTGTGGACGTGGCCAAGGAGACCGCGCGCCTGACCAAGGAGCGCGACAGCGTGCAGCGCGACATCGAGCGCGGCGAAGCGAAGCTGAATAACCCCGGCTTTACGGGCAAGGCTCCGGCGCAGCTCGTCGAGCAGGAGCGCGACAAGCTGGCCGTCGCCCGCGACAAGCTGGCCAAGCTGAACGCGCGCATCGCAGATCTTGCAAATATGTAAAGCTCAAAGGGCTGTCAGGGCGATTCAGGCTTGACAACCCTTCTTTTATGGCTTATAAAAAAGGATGAAAGGGGGGATTCCCCATGACGGAAAAAGAAGCGATTGAAAAGATTCACAGCGTTTACCCGACCGGCTGCAAAAACGGCCTTGAAAATATGCGCGCCCTGATGGGCAGGCTCGGCAATCCGCAGGAAAAGCTGACCATGGTGCACGTCGCCGGAACGAACGGCAAGGGCTCCTGCTGCGCGATGATCGAGCGCATGCTCCGCGCGGCGGGATACAAGACCGGGCTGTATACCTCGCCCTATATCGAGGTATACAACGAGCGCATCCGCATCAACGGCGAACCGATTGCGGGCGACAAGCTGGCCGCGCTGGTGGAAAGCGTATGGCCCGCGGTGGAGGCCTGCGAAAAGGACGGCGTGCAGATCACCGAGTTCGAATTGGGCACGGCGCTCGCGTTTTGCTGCTTCGCGAAGGAAAAGGTCAATGTCGCGGTGATCGAGGTCGGCCTCGGCGGCCGGCTCGACCCGACGAATATCATCACCCCGGCGGTCAGCGTCATCACCGAGGTCGGCATGGATCACATGCAGTTCCTCGGCGACACGATCGAGCAGATCGCGCTGGAAAAGGCGGGGATTATGAAGACCGACGTGCCCGTCGTGCTGGGGCGGCAGGAGAAGGCCGCGCGCGGCGTGCTGCTGGCGGCGGCGAAGGGCAAGGAGCTGCCCATCCTTTCCCTGACGGCGGAAAACGTCAAGGAGGAGCGCACGCGGATCACGTTCGACGTGGCCTTCGGCGGCGAGCGGCTCAAGGCGCTGACCGTCTCTCTCTGCGGCCGCCATCAGGCGGATAACGCCTGCGCGGCGCTGGGCGCGCTGCTGGCGCTCAAGAAAAGGGGCTTCAAGATTCCGACGAGCGCCGTTCGCGCGGGGCTGGCGGACGTGCATTGGCCGGGGCGGCTGGAATACTTCGGGCGCGTGCTGCTCGACGGCGCGCACAACGACCCCGGCGTTCGCGCGCTCTGCGGATACCTCGACCGGTGGATGCCGAAAGAGAACACCGTGCTCATCAGCGCGATGATGCGCGACAAGGAAACGGAAAAGATGTGCCAGCGCCTCGCCGCGCGCGTGCGCTGCGTCGTCTGCACCCAGCCGAACATCCCGCGCGCCATGCCCGCCGGGGAGCTGGCGAAGGAATTTGAGGCGCAGGGGATCCGCGCCTACGCCTTTGCCCATGTGAAGGATGCGCTGGAGGAGGCGCGGCGGCTGGCCGGGCCGGAGGGCAACGTCGTCTGCGCGGGCTCGCTGTATCTGATCGGCGAGATGAGAACGGTGCTGAGGGAAGAAAGGGACAAGCGATGAATTTTGAACATGTGAGCGTGATGCTCATGCCCACGGTGGATATGCTCGACGTGCGCGAGGGCGGTGTCTATGTGGACGGCACGCTGGGCGGCGGCGGCCACAGCGCGGAGATTCTGCGACGGCTGAACGGCACGGGGCACCTCTACGGCATCGACCGCGACAACGACGCGCTGGCGGCGGCGACGGAGCGCCTTGGCGCGGCGGGCAACTTCACCGCCGTCAAGGGCAATTTCCACGACGTCAAGGCGCTGCTGGCCGAGCGCGGCGTGGAAAAAATCGACGGCATGATGATCGACCTCGGCGTGAGCAGCCATCAGCTCGACACCGCCGAGCGCGGCTTCTCCTACCACGCGGACGCGCCGCTGGATATGCGCATGGATCAGGATCAGCCGCTGACGGCGCGGGAGATCGTCAACACATGGAGCGCGGCGGAGATCACCCGCATCCTGCGCGATTATTCGGAGGAAAAGTGGGCGGCGCGCATCGCGCAGATCATCTGCGAGCACCGCGCGCAGAAGCCGCTGGAGACGACGGGCGATCTGGTGGCGTGCGTGGACGCGGCCATCCCCAAAAAGGTGCGCATGCAGGACAACGGCCACAGCGCGCGCCGCACGTTTCAGGCGCTGCGCATCGCGGTCAACGACGAGCTGGACCCGCTCAAAAAGGCGCTGGAGGACATGGTGGAGCTGCTGAATCCCGGCGGCCACTTGGCGGTGCTGACGTTCCACTCGCTGGAAGACCGCATCGTCAAGCAGACGTTCCGGCGGCTGGCGAATCCCTGCACCTGCCCGCCGAAAATCCCGGTGTGCATCTGCGGCAAAAAGCCGGTCGTGCGCGTTTTGGGCGGCGGCGGAATCAAGCCGGATGCGCAGGAGATCGAGCGCAACCCGCGCGCCAGAAGCGCAATGCTGCGCGGCTGCGAGAAGCTGGAGACGCAGGGCTAACGCCATGCGAGCAATCAAGAGAGCCATTCTTTCGGAGAGGGAGAATGACTCTTTGCCTATGGCGGAAAAATTAAGAAAATGGGGCTCATCTCGCTTTTCCTGATCTTTTCCTTTTTTTTACACGTCCGCGTCTTTTGATTTTACACGTCGGTTTTACAATAACCTCGTTCTCAGATGAGGACGAAAAAATCCCGACATTCACTCAAAGAACGTGAAAAAAGAGGAGAAGATCAACATGAACAAGATGGTCAAAATCGCGGCGCTGGCCGCGCTTGCCCTGACCTGTGTGGCCTCGACCGCCTGCGCGGATTTCAGCGCGGACAAATCCATCACCGTCATCTCCCGCGAGGAGGGCTCTGGCACGCGCGGCGCGTTCGTCGAGCTGACGGGCGTGGAGCAGAAGATCGACGGCAAGAAGGTCGATATGACCACCGACGACGCGCAGATCACCAACAACACCGCCGCCATGCTGATGACCGTCGCGGGCGATACGCAGGCGATCGGCTACGTCTCCCTCGGCTCGCTGAACGAGACGGTGAAGGCCGTGAAGATCGAGGGCGTTGAGGCGACGGCGCAGAACGTGGCCGATGGCAGCTACAAGATCGCGCGCCCGTTCAACATCGCCTACAAGGCGGACGACCAGAGCGACCTCTCCAAGGACTTCATCGCCTACGTGATGAGCGCCGAAGGGCAGGCGATCATCAACGAGAACGGCTATGTCGGCAGCAGCGACGCGGCAGCTTACGCGGCCAACGGCGCGAGCGGCAAGCTGGTCGTCGGCGGTTCTTCCTCCGTGTCCCCGGTGATGGTGAAGCTGATCGAGGCCTATAAGGCGGTCAACGCGAACGCGGACATCGAACTGCTGACGAGCGATTCCACCACCGGCATGACCTCCGCCATCGAGGGCACCTACGACATCGGCATGGCCTCCCGCGAGCTGAAGGAGGACGAGGCGGCGGCGCTGGCGCATCAGGCCATCGCGATGGACGGCATTGCCGTGATCGTCAATCTGGAAAACCCGACGGAAGATATGACCGTCGAGCAGATCGCTTCCATCTTCCTCGGCGACGCGACGAAGTGGAATGAGATGGTGAAGTAAAGAAACATCCTTCCACTGCCGAGGCGGTTCCCTGAGGGGGATGGCGCGGCGGTGGAAGTTTTTTGCGGGTGATGATATGGAGCGAAGCTACAAAAAACGGGCGCTGCTGGAGCGCGTGATGGAATATGTCTTTCTGGCGGCGGCGTGCGTGTCCGTGCTGTGCGTGGCACTGATCTGCGCATTTCTGCTGGCCAACGGCCTGCCCGCGATGGGGGAAATCGGCGTGCTGAAATTCCTTTCCGGCACGCGGTGGAAGCCCGGCGCGGATATCTACGGCATTTTCCCGATGATTGTGGGCAGCGTGTATGTGACGGCGGGCGCGCTGCTGCTGGGCGTGCCGGTGGCGCTGCTGACGGCGGTTTATCTGGCGTTTTTCTGCCCGAAGGGGCTGTATCGCGTGCTCAAGCCCGCGGTGGAGCTGCTGGCGGGGATTCCGTCGGTGGTCTACGGCTTTTTCGGCATTGTGGTGCTCGTGCCCGCGGTGCGCGCGCTCGGCGAAAGATGGGACGGCAGCGGCAACGCGATGCTCACCGCGTCGATCCTGTTGGCGATGATGATTCTGCCGACGATCATCGGCGTGGTCGAGCCCGCGCTGCGCGCCGTGCCGACGAGCGATTACGAGGGCGCGCTGGCGCTGGGCGCGACGCACGAGCGCAGCGTGTACACCGCCGTCGTGCCCGCTGCGAAGAGCGGTATTCTGGCGGGGATTGTGCTGGGCGTGGGGCGCGCGATGGGCGAGACGATGGCCGTCATCATGGTGGCGGGCAACCAGCCGCGCATGCCCAAGGGCATTTTGCAGGGCGTGCGCACGCTGACGGGCAACATCGTCATCGAGATGGGCTATGCGACCGGGCTGCACCGCGAGGCGCTGATCGCCACGGGCGTGGTGCTGTTCGTGTTCATTCTGCTGATTAACCTGTGCTTTTCCGCGCTCAAGAGGGGGAAAAAGGCATGAGGCGATACAAAAACCATTTCGGTTCGCTGGCGCTGGCGCTGCTGACGCATCTGGCGGCGGCGGTGACGGTGCTGGTGCTGGGCTTTCTGGTGGGCTATGTGCTCGTTCGCGGCGTGCCGAACCTGCGGCCGGAGATGTTCGCGCCGACGTATACGTCGGAAAATCAGTCGATGCTGCCCGCCATCGTCAACACCTGCACGATGACGCTGTTCTCGCTGCTGGTCGCGGTGCCGTTCGGCGTCGGCTCGGCCATCTATCTGGTGGAATACGCCAAAAAGGGGAGCAAAATCGTTTCGCTGGTGCGGGTGACGACGGAGACGCTTTCGGGCATCCCTTCGATCGTCTACGGCCTGTTCGGCATGCTGTTTTTCTCGGGCAAGCTGCATTTTGGGTACTCGATGCTCTCCGGCGCGCTGACGCTGTCGATTATGATTCTGCCGCTGATTATGCGCACGACGGAGGAGGCGCTGCTCTCCGTGCCGGATATGTACCGCGAGGGGAGTTTCGGGCTGGGCGCGGGGCGGCTGCGCACGGTGGCGCGCATCGTGCTGCCCACGGCCATCCCCGGTATTCTCTCGGGCGTGATTCTGGCCATCGGGCGCATTGTGGGCGAAACGGCCGCGCTGATGTATACCTCCGGCACGGTGGAGCGAATTGCCGGACTGACGAAATCGGGCAGCACGCTGGCGCTGCACATGTACATACAGGCCTCCGAGGGGCTTTACACCGAGCAGGCGTATGCCACGAGCGTCGTTTTGCTGGCGCTGGTGCTGCTCATCAACCTCGGTTCCTCGCGGATTGCGAAAATGATGATGAAAGGCAGGGAATAAAGCCCTATGGCCGATGCATTTACCGTTAAAGACATGGAGCTGTATTACGGCAGCTTCCATGCGCTCAAAAACGTCAACCTGAATATCGCGTCGGGGGAGATCACCGCGTTTATCGGCCCCTCCGGCTGCGGCAAATCCACGTTCCTCAAGAGCCTGAACCGGATGAACGATCTGGTGGAGGGATGCCGGATCACGGGCGATATCCGCCTGATGGGCGAGGACATCTACGACAAGAACATGGACGTCAGCGTGCTGCGCCGCCGGGTGGGCATGGTCTTTCAAAAGCCGAACCCGTTCCCGATGAGCGTATACGACAACATCGCCTACGGCCCGCGGACGCACGGCGTCAAAAAGAAGGCGGAGCTGGATGAAATTGTGGAAAAGAGCCTGCGCGACGCGGCGATTTGGGATGAACTCAAGGATCGCCTGAAAAAAAGCGCGCTCGGCCTTTCCGGCGGTCAGCAGCAGCGGCTCTGCATTGCGCGCGCGCTGGCGGTGAAGCCGGAGGTGATCCTGATGGACGAGCCGACCAGCGCGCTCGACCCGATTTCCACATCCAAGATCGAGGATCTGGTGATGGACATCAAAAAGGAATACACCATCGTGATGGTGACGCACAATATGCAGCAGGCCGTCCGCGTTTCGGATACGACCGTGTTCTTTCTGCTGGGCGAAATCATCGAGAGCGGCGCGACCGGGCAGATGTTCTCCGTGCCGAAGGACAAGCGCACGGAGGATTATATCACCGGCCGGTTTGGCTGAGGAGGAAAAAAGCATGACGAGCCGAAAATATTACGATATGGAGCTGCAAAAGCTGAACGGGGCGCTGCTTGAAATGGGCGAGATGATCCGCATGGCCATCAGCGGGGCGGTGGCGGCGCTGCTGGAGCACGACCACGACCGGGCGCGCTCAATCATCGCCTACGACGGGGAAATCGACAAGCAGAACCGGCAGATCGAGCAGCAGTGCTACAGCCTGCTCCTGTCGCAGCAGCCGGTGGCGGGCGACCTGCGCATGGTCTCCGCGGCGCTGAAGATGACGACGGACATGGAGCGCATCGGCGACCACGCGGCGGATATCTCCGAAATCGAGCTGATGCTGGAAAAGCTGCCGGCGCTCAACTGCGAGATGATTCGGCAGATGGCGACGGAGACGAGCGTGATGCTCATCAAGAGCCTGGAGGCCTTCGCCCAGCGGGACAGGGTCAAGGCCGATTGGGTCATCGGGCGGGACGACGTGGTGGACGACCTGTTTGAAGCGGTGAAGGGCGAGCTGATCGGGGCGATTCGCCAAAACGCGGACAACGGCGAGACGGCGACGGATTTGCTGATGGTGGCCAAGTATTTTGAGCGCATCGGCGACCACGCGGCCAACATCGCGCAATGGGCGATGTTCGCCATGACCGGAGAAATGCCGAAGGATTGACGGCTGCGCCGAAGGAAGCCCATTTTTCCCGCTTAACTCAAATTTTACACAGTGTTGTTTGCCGTTTTACAATGAATTGTTAAGATGGGAATGACCACAACGTTGTGATGATAGAGGAGAGAAAAGCGGATGGGTATGACAAACGCGCTGAATTTACTCTGCGGCCTTGCGCTGTTTTTGTATGGCATGCACGTGATGGGCGAGGGGCTGACCCGCGCTTCCGGCGGCAGGCTGGAGGGAATTCTGGAAAGCCTGACCAAGAGCAAGATCAAGGCCGTGCTGCTGGGCGCGGCCGTGACGGCGGTGATCCAGTCTTCGTCGGCGACGACGGTGATGGTGGTCGGCTTCGTCAATTCCGGCATCATGCGCCTCTCGCAGGCGGCGGGCGTGATTATGGGCGCGAACATCGGCACGACGATCACGAGCTGGATTCTGTCGCTGACGGGGCTTCAGGGCGACAGCCTGCTGCTGACGCTGTGCAAACCGGCGACGTTCACGCCGGTGCTGGCGTTTATCGGCGTGTGCCTGCTGCTCTTTGCCAAGGGCGATAAAAAGCACGACGCGGGCAGCATCATGATCGGCTTCGCCGTGCTGATGACCGGCATGGAGATGATGAGCGGCGCGGTCAAGCCGCTGGCGAACGTGCCGGAATTTACGAACCTGCTGCTGATGTTCACCAACCCGATTCTGGGCGTGATTGCGGGCGCGCTGCTGACGGCGATCATCCAGTCGTCCTCCGCCTCCGTCGGTATTTTGCAGGCGCTGTGCGTGACGGGTGCGGTGAAATACAGCGCGGCGCTGCCGATCATCATGGGTCAGAACATCGGCACCTGCGTGACCGCGCTGATCTCTTCCGTCGGCGCGAGCAAGAACGCCAAGCGCGCGGCGCTGATTCACCTGTATTTTAACATCATCGGCACGGTGCTGTTCATGGTCGTGTTCTACGCCGTCAACGCGGTGTTCCCGTTCGCGTTTATGGATAGCGCGGCGAACGCGGCGGGCATTGCCGTCATCCATACGACCTTCAACATCATCGCCACGGCGGTGCTGCTGCCGTTCTCCGGCACGCTGGAAAAGCTGGCGACGCTCACCGTGCGCGACAACGACACGGTGGAGCGCATCGACGACTTCCAGCTTCTTGACGAGCGCTTCCTCTCCAACCCGGCGTTCGCGGTGGAGCAGTGCAAGGTCGTCACCGACCGCATGGCCGAGCTGACCCGCGAGGCGATTTTCGACGCGATTAACCTGATCGACGGCGGCACGTATACGCAGGAGATGGCGGATCGCGTCGAGGCACTGGAAACCAAGATCGACCGCTACGAGGATAAGCTGGGCACGTACATGGTCAAGCTCTCCCGCGCCAAGCTCTCCCGGAAGGACGGCCACACGCTCTCCCTGCTGCTGCACAGCATCAGCGATTTCGAGCGCATCAGCGACCACGCGGTCAACCTGATGGATTCCGTGCAGGAGATGCACGACAAGAAAATGAGCTTTTCCAGCGCGGCGGCGGGCGAATTGCACGTTTTTGCCGACGCGGTGCGCGATATCGTCAATCGTTCATTTGACAGCTTCCTGCATGATGATGTAAAATTGGCAAAGACGGTGGAGCCGCTGGAGGCGTGCATCGACGACATCAACGTGAACGTCAAATCCCGTCACATCGAGCGGCTGACCAACGGCCAGTGCACCATCGAGCTGGGCTTCGTGCTGACCGATATTTCCACCAACTTCGAGCGCGTATCCGACCACTGCTCCAACATTGCGGTGTATCAGATTCAGGTGCCGAAGGACGAATACGACACGCACGAATACCTGCAGAACGTCAAGCATCAGGAGCACGCGGAATTCGACCGCGAGGAAATGGCCTACGAAAAGCGGTATCGCCTGCCGGACGTGGCCAGAGCGCAGACGGCTGAGGCCGGAGAATAAAAAAGATGATTTACATTGTCGAGGACGACCGCAACATTCAGGAAATCGAGCTTTTTGCGCTCAAAAACAGCGGCTATCAGGCCGTCGGCTTTGAAACGGCCAAGGATTTTTACAAGGCCCTTTCCGAGAAGCTGCCGGAGCTGATTCTGCTGGATATCATGCTGCCCGACGAGGACGGCCTTTCCATCCTCAAGAGCCTGCGCACCCGCGCGGACACGCAGAAGATCCCCGTGATTCTGGTGACGGCCAAATCCACGGAGATCGACAAGGTGAAGGGGCTTGACGGCGGCGCGGACGATTATATCGCCAAGCCGTTCGGCGTGATGGAGATGATCGCGCGCGTGAAGGCGCTTCTGCGCCGCTCCGGCGGGGCGGAGGAGAGCCTGATGACCTGCGGCAACGTGACGCTCGACAGCGAAAAGCGCATGGTGTATGTGGACGGCAAGCCGGTGGAGCTGACCTATAAGGAGTTCGAGCTGCTCAAGCTGCTGATGAAGAACCACGGCATTGTGATCTCCCGCGACGTCATCATGGAGCGCGTGTGGGATTCCAGTTTCGAGGGCGAGAGCCGCACCATCGACGTGCATGTGCGAACCCTGCGCCAGAAGCTCGGCGACGGCGGCGCGCTGATTAAGACCATCCGCAACGTCGGCTATATGGCGGAAGCAAAATAAAGTTTGGGAGAGACTGTCAAGCTGATAACACCGATATTTCAAGAAAAACTAAGTATTTGTGCCTGAAGGTTTCCAAAGGGCGACCGGAAAGCCCTTTGGTGGGGCGA
>UQNM01000043.1 GCA_900542395.1 uncultured Eubacteriales bacterium | reverse complement strand
GGAATCTTAATTATTCAATTTTGAACCGGTGTCCAGAAAACTGGGTACATATCAGTCACGCTTTCATCGAAGATACGGCGTTTTTTTATGGGTCTTTTACTCTATGGAGATCAGGCTCCGAGGGCGTCTCAGCAGCCGCCGCAGGGATGGGTGATGCCGTCGCGGGTGTGGCTGTTCTGGCTCGGGTCTTTCATGCACAGGTGCACCGCCGTCGTCGTGAACGCGCGCGGCAGGGCGAGGATGTTCGGGTTCGGCCCGACGATCTTCTTCTTCGCGTCTTCGAGCGCTTCTTCAAACGTCGCGCGGGTCTTGAGCCCCATGCCACGGGCGATGCCCGGCTCGCGCGCGCCGACGATGTAGATGGCGCTGGTGTTCATCTCCGCGATGTGACCGCAGGACATCATCGAGAAGCCGTGGAACGGGTGGAACGCATTGGCGAAGCGATACTTGCGGATGTATTCCTCGTTCGTCGCGAAATACTCGCCGTAGCGGTTCATGTCCGGCAGGGTCTGCATGTAGTCGTGCTGGAACATCTCATACAGTTCGCGCAGGTACGGCCAGCGCTCGTCGTGGAAATAGCCGTCGCAGATGCTCGACACGATGAACACGCAGCGGTCGGAGAGGATGCGCTTGTGGCGGATGACCTGCGCGGAGAGCGCCTGCATCATCTGAATCGGGTTGGTGCCCATGCCGTTGCCGTAGTGGAAGTTCGTCGGCATGCCGAAGACCACGACATCGTACTTCTTCTCTGCCCAGTGAACATAGGTGCGCTTATCCGCAACTTCCCAGGAAATGGGCTGCATCTCCTTCGCGTAGCCGGAGAAGATGGCGATCTGGCGGCTCTTGCTGTCCAGCACCGCGTCGCAGCAGAAGAACTTCTTGCCCATCTTCTCTTCCATGAACATGCCCTGCTGGTCGAACTTGTTGCGCATCTCGCTGTGGGTGGAGACGGGCACGAAGTCCGCGCGATGCATGACCTGCGGCACGTGGTGCGCGGAGATGGAACGCCAGTGGGAAATGCCCGTGGCGCAGTGCTTATAGCCGCCGGAGTAGCCGCCGTAGGGGTTGCCCTGCGTATGGCCGATGAGGATCGCGACGTCCGCATCGTAGACGTACTTGTTCATAATGACGTGGTCGCCGTGATCGGTATAGCCCAGATCGACGAGGTGCTCGTAATCCTCGCTGTCGTGGCTGGTGATCTGGCCGGAATAATAGAATTCGCCAAACAGCTCGTCGCCGAGGATGGTCTTCATCTCCGGCACGCTGGTGCGCGGATGCAGGCCGTTGGAGAACAGCAGCAGGATGTCCTTCTTCTCCACGCCGACGGAATACAGCTCGTCGATGCAGGCACGGATGGCGACCTTGCGGTGGCTGGTCGGCTGATTGCCGCCCTTGACGATATCCGGGATGATGATGACGACGGTGCTGCCCTTGTGCGCCAGCTCGCGCAGCGGCTTCATGCCGATCGGGTTGCGGATGCTCTTGAGCGTCTCGCCGTACAGGGTATCCCAATCCTGCGGCAGGCACTCAGGGTCGGGCACGGTCTCGCCCGGCACGAAGATATCGGTGTTGTCCGGCAGATTGGCGCTCATCAGGCCCTGCCCATATTCAAAATCGAGCTTCATCTTTCTTCTCCTTTACGCTGGGCTGCTGCCCAGACTCCCTTCTTCGATTCGCGATGGTTTGAATCATCTTTACATCCATTTATCGCAGCGCGATAAATGGAGGGGAAGGTCAAGGGAACTCAGTTCCCTTGCGGGCGTTTGAGGGCAGCGCCCTCGTCGCTTCTCATTTGCCCAGATACCGGCGGATGATGTCGAGGTACTCGTCGGGGTAGAAGCCGATCTCGCCGCTGAAGCGCGTCAGCGCGATCAGGCCGCCATCGATCTCGTCAATCGAGGCCAGCATGGCCGCGTTGTCCTGCTTGAGGCCGCCGCCGTATACCACGTCCAGCCCGCCCGTGCGCGCCTTCACAAAGCGCGCGATCTTGGTGATGTAGGGCTTGTCCGCCGGGGTCTTGCCCGGTCCAATCGACCAAATCGGCTCGTAGGCGATCACAACCCTGCGCTTGTCCACACCGTCAAGGCCGATGTCGAGCTGCGCGCCGAGCACGTTCTCCCAATCCGCCTGCTCCTCGCTCTTTTCGCCGATGCAGTAGAGCACCGTCAGCCCGGCCGCCTGCGCGCACTTGATCTCCTGGTTGAGGATGCGGCTGACGGCCTGCGCCGCCGCCTGACCCGTCACGCCCGCCTCGGCCAAAATCCCCATCTTGTCGTTGCGCTCCTCGCAGTGGCCGATCAGCGTGCTCGCGCAGCCCATCTGCGCCGCGGCGTTCGCCGGGCGGTTCGTCGTGAACGCGCCAAAGTTGCCGCCCACCGCCGTATCCGCGCGATAAACGCCCTGACAGCCGAGCTGCACCGGGCTGTTTTTCGTCTTCGCCGCGGCCGCGCCCAGCAGGTGCGCCTCCGGCATGTACATGACAAACTCGACCTCGGCGGGGTCATACGCCGTCAGCGCGTCCTGCGTGCCGGAAACAATCGTCCTGCCCCAGTCCTTCATCGGGGCGAGGCGGTTCACGCCGCCCTTCTCCGGGCTGATGTCGAACCGCTTGAGGTTCAGAAAAATATGCTTCATATCAAATGCCCGCCTTCTTATAGCGCTCGGCCATCTGCTCGCAGGTCACAACCTCGATCAGGTGGCTCTTGCGGTAGCTGCCAAACTGCACCAGCAGCGGCGCGATGGATTCCGTCACGCCGTCCTTCATGCAGTCCACGACCTTCTGCACGTGCGCGTCCGGCACCGTGCCGAGGGTGATCGTGTCCATGATGGAAGCGACGTAGTTGCGCGGGTCAAAGTTCTTCGGGTTCTTCTTCAAATCCTTGTAGAGCTGGCCGATGGAAGCGCTCTCGCGCAGCTCCGGCTCGTTTTCAAACAGCTCCAGCAGGTTGCGCGTGCAGGCCAGACGGATATCCGTATCCACGTTGATCTTGTTGATGCCGCAGTGCGCCACATCCACAAGCTGCGCCACGTCGATGCCGAAGGCGTTTTCGAGCTGGCCGCCCAGCGCGTTGATGCCCTGAACGTATTCCTGCGGCACGGTGGAAGAACCGTGGCTGACCAGATAGCCCTCGATGCCCTCGTGCAGCATGCACTCCTTCGTCGCAATCGCGATTTCGCGGCGGATCTTCGTGTCCTTGCCCTTGTTCGCGCCGTGGCAGGTGCCGTAGCTGATGGCCAGCGCGTCGCAGCCGGTCTTCTTGAAGAAATCGACCGCCTGCATCGGGTTGGTGTAGGTGCTCGTCGCGGAGAACACGTGATCCTCCACGCCCGCCAGCACGCCCAGCTCGCCCTCGACGCTCACGCCGTAGGGATGCGCCAGCTTGACGACCTCGCGGGTCAATTCAACGTTCTGCTCGTAGGGCAGGCTGCTGCCGTCGATCATCACGGAGGTGTAGCCGCCGTCGATGCAGGCCTTGACGCTCTCGATGCTCTTGCCGTGATCCAGATGCAGCGCAATCGGCACAGGGCTGTCCGCGCCGTATTTCTTCACCGCGTCGCCGATGCGCTTTGCGCCGACCTTCTTGGCCTCGAGCGTGCCGTGCATGAAGTCCAGTTCACCGCCCATAAAGGCGTTGGAGGCCTCCGCGCCCTGCAAAATCGCGCCGGAATGGAGCAGCTCGTGGATTCGAACCGCCGCCTCAATCTGCCCCACGCTGTTCATGTTAAACGCGCCCTGGCCATAGCGGTATTTATCGGCCGCCGCCAGAATCGCTCTCATCGGTACGAGCATATCGTTCACCTCATCATAAAATTGGGTTGCGAAAACGAATCCCTCATCAAAATCCGTTTTCTTTGTTCAAAAACCGTCCACGTTTACCGTGTAATTATAGCAAAAACCGCCGGTTTGCGCGAGTATGAAATTGCGCCATCCCTTTTAGGCGGTATAGATCACGCGCCCGAGCCCCACGGTCATCACGACGTTCAGCGCATCGTCGAGCAGCACCATGTCCGCGTCCTTGCCGACCTCGATGCTGCCCTTTCGGTCGTCCATCCGCAGCGCCTTCGCCGGGTTGGCGGTCATCAGTGGGATCACGTCCTGCACAGGATGATCGGTGAAGGCCACGATGTTCCTGAGCGCCTGCGCGAGCGTCAGCGTGCTGCCCGCGCGAACGCCGTTTGAGGCGAGCACCGCGTCGCCGTCCCGGACGACCACGTCGTTCACGCCGAGCTTGTAGTTGCCGTCCGGCAGACCCGCCGCCATGATGCTGTCCGTGATGGCGATGACCCGATCCCAGCCCTTGCACTTGAGCAGCATGCGCACCGTGCCGGGATGCAGGTGCCGCCCGTCGCAGATGGCCTCGCACCAGCAGTCGCTTTCCAGCGCCGCGCCCATGATGGCGGGCTGATGCTGGTGGAACAGGCGCATCGCGTTGAAGGTGTGCGTGACGCACCGCGCCCCGCGGCGGATGGCCTCCATGCTCGTGTCGTAATCCGCGCCGGAATGGCCGATGGCCACCGTCACGTCTTGGCTGATTTTACCGATCATGTCCACCACGCCGGGCACCTCCGGCGACACGGTGATGTAGCGGATCACGCCCGGAAACCGGTTCTGATACGCGCGCAGCAGATTCTCGTCGCCCTCGCGCAGCAGCGCTTCCGGCATGGCGCCCTTGTATTCCTTCGCGAGGAACGGCCCTTCCAGATGCGCGCCCAAGAGCTGCGCGCCCATGCCCCGGTCGCTCATCACATTGGCAATCGCGCCGAGGCATTTTTCGGTGGTCTCCGGCGTATCGGTCAACACGCTCGCGTTGAACGCCGTCACGCCCTGCGTCGCGAAGAACGCCGCAATCCTGCGCAGTCCCGCCTCGTCCGCCGCGTTCACGTCCACACCCGCCGCGCCATGCGTGTGCACGTCGATGAACCCCGGCACAAGGCGCAGGCCGTCCGCCTGAATGACGCGCGCTTCCCCGTCTGTCAGGTTTTCGCCGATCTTCGCGATCAGCGCGTCCCCGCAAAGCACGTCGGCGCGCACAAACTGCCCGTTCTGATAAACGCGCGCATTTTGAATCAGGAGCTTATCCATGGAGACATTCTCCCCTCTTAAAACGGCTGCTTCGCAGCGTTCGCGTTCACAATAATCATCGCGTCCGGATGGCGCTGAATCAGCGTCGCCGGGAAGTGCGCGCTCACCTCGCCGTAGGCTGCCTGACGCACCACCGAGCGGTGCCAATCGCGGAAAACGCCCAGACGAATCTTCTTCGCGCCCAGAATCTCCGCCATGCCGATGGTCACGGCCTTCTTGGGCATTGCGTCAATCGCGCCGTTCAAATCGCCGATGGCGTTGGCGGTGCGCGTCTCGCGGCTGATCGCCAGCACGCGCGTGTGCAGCGCCGCAAATTCCTCCGGCGTCAGCTCGTCCTGCGATTCGTTGAACGCCAGATGGCCGTTGATGCCGATGCCGCCGAACGCGATATCCACGCCGCCCAGCTCGTCGATCACCTTGGCGATGTGATCCGGGTCGTGCGGGTCGGGGAAGATGCGCTGATTCTCCGGCATCACCAGCTCCGGGTCGATCTTGCTGTAAACCGTGCGGTTCATAAAGCCGTGGAAGGAGAGCGCGCTGCTTTCGTCAATCCATTCCCCGTCGTCGGTCAGATACTCGTCCATGTTGATGAACCAGCAATTCTTCAGGCTCAGCCTGCGCTCGTTGACCAGCCGCACAAAAATCGGATACTGCCCCACCGGACCGACCGGGCAGATGAACACCGTGCGGCGGCCGATGGCGTTGTTCTTTTCGATCTCGTTTACCATTTCCAGCGCGATTTCATAAAACACCTCGCCGGAATCGCCCAGCTTGAGCAGCGGCACCTTCGCGTTTTTGCCCAGCTCCTCCGCGGAAATCTGATAATAATTCATGTTCATCATGTTCCTCCTTGATGTTCCCTCAATATGTTTGAGATGTTTGAGATGTTTGTATTATTTGAGCAAAAAGCGAATTCTGCACAAAATGCGCGACGTATCGCTTAAACGGCAAACAACCCGATCAAAGAGCTCCCTCTTTGAGGGAGCTGGCACGGCGTAGCCGTGACTGAAGGAGTCAGGCATCGCGCGCCCATTACAGATTGTGCAAAATTTCGGCTTTGCTCGTTTACGGTTAAAACAAATGCTCTACGCCCAGCTCGTGTATCATTTCAACAATTTCCTTGGTTCTCGTGCAGCCGAATTTGCGAAGCAGCCCCTTGATCTGGGTTTTGACCGTCACCACCTCGACGCACCGCGCCGCCGCGATATCCTTGACCTTCATCCCGTCGAGCAGATAGCGCACAAGGCTCCGCTCCGCCGGGGTCAACTGGGACACGTTGTTGATGAAAAACAGCAGGCTCTTTTCCGAGCGGCGCAGGCGGGAATACTCCTTGAGCACCATGTGCTGCACCCGCGCGTCGAGCATCGGCTCGCCCTCGTAGGCCTTGCGGATGTGTTCGAGCAGCTCCTCCTCCGCGCAGCCCTTGACGACGTAATCCACCGCCCCCGCGCCCATGGACATGAGAATCATGTTCTCCGTCTCGTGCGCGGTCAGGAAAATCACGATGGTGTCCGGCTTCTCGGCCAGAATGTTTTCCGCGGCGCGAATCCCCGCCGTCGTGTTCTCCATCTCGATGTCGATGAGCAGCACGTCAAAGTCAAGCCGCGCGGCCATCTCCTCGACCTGCGCGCCGCTCTGCGCCGCGCCGACCACCTCCATGTCCGCCTGCGCGCCGAGGGTGTCGCAAAGATCCTCCCGAAGCAGCTCGAAATCATCCGCAATCAGTATCTTCATCATTTCATCACCTGTCCTGCACATATTTGGGCAGAAGCACGAAGAAGGATGTTCCCCGCCCCGGCTTGCTCTCCACCCGCAGACTGCCCACATGCGCCCGCACAATCGTGCGCACGTGATAAAGCCCCATGCCCCAGCTCGTGTTGCTGTTTTTGGATGAATAAAACGGTTCAAAAATCTTTTTCTGCTCGGCCTTGGTCATGCCGCATCCCTCGTCGCGAACCTCCAGCACGACGTACAGCCGCTCCCGGCTGCTCGACAGCCGAATCGGCCTGTCCCCGTGCCCCGCGTCCACGTTCGCTTCCCATGCGTTGGTCAGCAGGTTGTACAGCGCCTCGCTCAGGTAGTTGCCGTCCGCCAGCACCGTCTCGCTTTCGTTTAACCGACATTCCAGCAGCGCATCCGGGTATTTGCGCCTGAATCGCTCCAGCGTCGTCTCCCGAATCTGCCCCAGCGTCGTCGGCACCAGCGTCACGGACTTGTTTTTGACCGTGCGATACAGCTCCTCGCTGCGCGAGATGAGCATTTCGTTGCTCTCCTGAAGCTGATTCACGCAGGCGCGGACGCGGCTCAGGTCGGGCTCCGGCTTGTCCAGCTCCTGCGAGATGCGCTTTTCGAGGATGCGGTTGGCCAGGAGCTGGTTTTTGATGGAATGGACGAACACGGACGCGCCCGTTCGCGCGATGTCGAACTTGCGCTCCAGCGCCATCTCCTCCTGATCGCTGAGGAACGAATCCTGCGTGTAGTGCAGCAGGCTGATCGTGCCGAGCACGCCGCAGATGACGTTGACGACCACGATGGTCACATATCCCGCGATCGTCGGCGCGTATTGCAGATAGCCGATGCCCTTGTTCCAGATATAATCGTAACTGTAAAACTGATAGACCTGCGCGGGGTCCTGCCCGCAGTAGAGCAGATACAGCCCGCTGAGCGCCAGATGGCAGCCGACAATGCCCACGAACTGCTGGCGGCAAAAGCGCATCGTGATGGCGAAAAGCTCCTGAATCATCAGCACCAGCGCGGCCGCCACATACGCGGTGATCCACCAGTACGCTCCCTCGACCAGCACGGAGTGCATGACCGGCCACTGGTTCACAATGAAGCGGAACACCGGCGGGAAATACACCGCCAGCGTCGCCGCGGGCAGCGCACAAATCCATTTCTGGATATCGGGGTGCCGCCTGATCCAGCCGATCATCGAGTATTGCAGCGCGCTTTCCAGCAAAAACAGCGGGAACAGATAGCGCCCCACCGCGATGACATAGCCCAGCGCGTCCAGCGTGATAAACAGGTATTGCAGCTTATTTCTCAGCGCCTGCGAGAAAAAGAGAAAATGGATGATGCTTCTGGAATATCCGCCCTTTTTGGCAATGAAAATCAGGATGCCGGAAAACTGCACCATCAGGCTGCAGCACATGCCCAGCAGGCACAGCGATTCCCGGTTCTTCTTCATCAGCAGCACAAAAACGGACGCGACAAGCAGCAGCACGATGAGCACAAACAGCATGGAATGATCCGCCTCCGATTTCTTCTGTCTGATAATGTTCGCCTTTTCTTGCGGAAATCCTCTTTGAACGCGCGCCCCCGTTTAGCCGAATCCCGCGCGCGGGCGGTTTAACGCCCTCTACGTGCCAAAAGGCATTAGGCCGACCCGCAGAAGGGTGGCCTAATGCCAGGCTTTCAGTTTTGTTTTCGCTTTCCGGAATTACTTGCCGGCCTCGATCATCACGTCGAAGAGCACGTACTCGGAAACGTCCGGCGCCGGATCCTTCTCCACCGCGCCAGCCTTCACGAAGTTGTCGCGCTGGAGCTCGTAGTACTTGGCGACGGTGCCGTCGGCAGCGCCCTGCGCCACTTCCTTGCCGGTCAGCCACTGCGCGTCGCCGCGCTGGTTGTAAACGGACTCATAATCGGTCGCGGTCTGCTTGGAAACCCACTCGCTGACCTCGTCGTAGTGCTCGTTCGCGCTGTAATCCATGCCCTTGAACAGCGCACGGGTGAAGCGAATCAGCAGGTCGTGGTTCTCCTCGCCGTACTTCGGCATGCAGATCCAGCTCGCCAGAGAAACGGTGGTGTCGCTGAAGGTCATGTTGTCGGTCAGCTTGGTCGCGTCCGGCATCTCCTCAAGGATCTTGAGGCTGTTCGGGCTCCAGGTCGCGCAGGCGTCCACGCCGCCGGAGAGCATCGCGGTCACGATGGCGGAAGCGTCCATGTCCATCGCCTTGATGTCGTCCATGGTCATGCCGGCCTTGTCAAGGGAGTTCTTGAGGATGTCCTCGGAGGACGTGCCGGAAGAGTAGGCCACAACCTTGCCCTTCAGGTCTTCCACCGTGGCAATGCCCTTGCCGCCGATGAGCGCATCGCCGTTGGAGATGTGGCTCAGCGCAAAGATGGAAGCGCGGCCGTTGATGCACAGCTTGTGCGCGCCCTGGCCGATGTAGCCCATGTCGATGGAGCCGCTTTCCATGGCCGCGATGATGGTCGGGCCGTCAGCGAACTCGACGAGGTTGATGGTCAGGCCCTCTTCCTCAAAGTAGCCCTTGTTGATCGCGGTCTCCACGGACCAGAGGCTGCCGTAGTTGGGCATGTAGGCGATGTTCAGGGTCTCGGCGACGGCCGCAGCCCCGATGAGCATGCAGGACAGCGCCAGCAGCACAGCGATGAGTTTCTTCATGTTGTTACCTCCCGAATTTGTCGTTTTTATTGAAGCGGAATTTGCCGATCCGCTTGGGGACGTTTTACTTTCTGACCGCCAGATACTCCTGATAGACCTGGCTCCAGATGTGGTTCTTCAGCTCGTTGAATTCCGGGGTCAGCTTGGTTTCCTGCGTGCGCGGATACGGGATGTTGACGTCCACGATGTCCTTGATGCGGCCGGGGCGCGCGCTCATAATGATGACGCGCTGCGCCAGAATGATGGCCTCCTCCACGTCGTGGGTGATGAAGAAGCAGGTCTTCTTCTCGCGCTCCCACGTTTCCAGCAGCTCGGTCTGGAGCTGGGTGCGGGTCTGCGCGTCCAGCGCGCCGAAGGGCTCGTCCATCAGCAGCACATCGGGGTTCGCCGCGTAGGCGCGGGCGATGGCGACGCGCTGCTTCATGCCGCCGGAAAGCTCCTTGGGATAGTGATCCGCGAACTTGACCAGATCGACCATCGCCAGATACTTGAGCGCCTCTTCCTCGGCCTCCTTGCCCTTCACGCCGCGCATTTCCAGCGCGAACATGACGTTCTTCTTCACCGTCAGCCACGGGAACAGCGCGTACTGCTGGAAGACCACGCCGCGCTCCGTGCCGGTGCCGGTGACTTCCTTGCCGTCGCAGTAGACCTTGCCGCTGGTCGGCTCGGTCAGACCCGCGATGATGTTCAGCAGGGTGGATTTGCCGCAGCCGGACGGGCCGACCACGCAGATGAATTCGTTGTCGTGAATGTCAAGGCTCACGCCATTGAGGGCGACCATCTCGCCGTTGCGGGTGTTGAACACCTTGCGCACATTGTCAATCTTGACGCGAACGTTGTTTTCGGTCAGATTTCGCGCTTCTCCTGCCATGACGTCAGCCTCCTTTCCGCGGTCTTGATGAGCTTTTCAATCGTGATGCCCAGAATACCGATGATGATGATGTACAGCAGCATCGGCGCGGCTTCAAACGAGTTGTTGAGGCTGCGGATGCGCATGCCCAGACCGGCCATCGCGCCGGTGGATTCGGCGGCGATCAGCGTCGTCAGCGCAACGGAAGCGCCGAGGCGGATGGCCGTCAGGATGAACGGAAGGGTCGCCGGGGCGATGACGCGGATGAAGATATCCTTGTCCGTCGCGCCGAGCACACGCGCCGCCTTGATCAGCGTTTCATCCACGTTGATGACGCCCTGATAGATGGTCACGCACATGATCAGGAAGCAGGCGATGGTGATGACGATGATCTGCGGCTTGCGGCCGACGCCCGCCGCGATGACGATCAGCGGCACGTAGGCCAGCGGCGGGATGTTGCGGATGAACTGGATCCACGGCTCGATGACGAAGCGAACCGGCTTATACCACGCCATCAGGATGGCGACCGGCAGCGCGATGACAAAGCCCAGCGCGTAGCCGGAGATCACCGAGATCAGGCTCGAAGAGATATCCTTCCAGAGCACGCCGCGGTCGATCATGGTCTTGATCGAGCCGAGCACCTTGAACACGTTCGGGAACGCGCGGGAGGTCGCCGGGATGACGGATAGCAGCGTCCACAGCGCCATGGCCGCCGCGAACGAGATCAGCAGCCAGACCTGATGCGGAATCCGATCCGCGAGGCTCCCTTTCTTATTCTTGTTTTCCATGTCTTTCTCCTTGTTCATTCTGGGATAAAATGTCTTTTGATGTTTTGATTATACGTCAAATTCCGCCAATTTGAAAGGGTGAAATTCCATCATCCTTTAGAGCTGCGCCGGGCTGCCGCCCGAACCCGCTTGGGGTCTTAGACCCCAAACCCCATCCTTTGCCATGCGGCATGCCGCATGGCAATATGTGGGAGGTGAAGGAACCTCAGGTTCCTTCCGGGGCTTGGGGCAGCGCCCCAACGTGCCCCTTACCTCAGCGAAATCAGTTCGCCCAGCGGCTCGCCGATCAGCGGGGCGCACCAGTCAAGGAAGGCCTGCGTCACGCCGTTGCCCGCCTCGTTGATGTATTCGTCCGGCATTTTCTTTTCCACCAGCATCACGTCGTTCACGTCGATGAGCGTCGTGCGCACCCGATAGGGGCTCGTGCTCTCGCGGATGAAGCCGACCATCTTTCCGTTTTCGCCCGCGCAGGCCGCGCGCACCGCTTCCTCTCCGGCCAGAATCGCCTCGCGCCTGTCCACGTCGGAGGACAGCGCAATCGACGCGCGCCCGAGCAGCCCCGGCTTTTCGCTCCTCGCCTTGTAGCCCAGATGCTTGATGACCAGATTCGCCAGATGCGCCGATACGTCGCCGAAGTACGTCGCGCGCCCGACCTTGAACACCGGCTCGACGATCGGCTTGCCGTCCTTATCCTTGAGCCCCTCGCTCGCGACGACGACCACGCCGCGCTTTTCCTCGATCAGCTTCTGAACGTCCCGCAGGTACTGCGCCTCGTCAAACGGTCTTTCCGGCAGATAGATCAGATCCGGGCCGTCCACGCCCGCCTGCCGCGCCAGCGCGCTGGCCGCGGTGATCCAGCCCGCGTTGCGCCCGCTCGCCTCAATCACCACCACGTGAATCGGCAGGCCGCGAACGTCCGCCGTCACCTCTGCGACGCTCTGGGCGATATATCGCGCCGCGCTGCCGAATCCCGGCGCGTGATCCGTCACGGCGATGTCATTGTCCATCGTCTTGGGGATGCCCATCACGCGGATATCCGTGCCCGCCAGCATCCGGCAGAGCTTGCCGCAGGCGTCCATCGTGCCGTTTCCACCGTTCATCAGCACGTATTTTGCGCCCAGCTCCACGCATTTTTCCGCCAGCAGGCGGTATTCCGGTTCCTCCAGCGCATCGCGGGATGTGCCGATGGCGCTGCCGGGCGTGCGTTCCAGCAGCGCGAGTTCTTCCTCAGTGATGTCGGTCAGGTCGCGCACCTGCCCGCGCATGAGGCCGCCCGTGCCGCCGATGGCCGCCAGAATCCGGTCAACGTTCGGCTCTTTCTTCGCCTGACGGATCGCCCCCGCCAGCGATGCGTTGATCACGGCCGTCGGCCCGCCGCCATGGATCAAGATCAGATTGCCCTTCATCGCTTTCCATTCCTTTCGGTATCCTTCTGTTTTTATCATAACACGTCCTTCATTTTTGTTAAGTCTGAAAAAAGCTCATACCCCAAGACATGTTCATCTTCTATCTTTGATGGATTAAAAGCGTAAATTCTGCACAAAAAACGTCGGGGCGATTCAAGCCGCTCCGACGTTTTTTCTCGTTCTCTGTTCTGTCCTATTCGTTTTCCCGCACCCGGCGATAGCGCGCGAAGGTATAGCAGAGCATCGCGCTCCAGCCCACGGCGCAGGCCCACGCCGCGCCGTTCAAACCGATGCGCGGCACAAGCACGGCCACCACCAGCGCGCGGATCGAAATCTGAATAAACGTCGCCGTCAGCGTCGTCTTCATCTCGCCCATGCCGCGAAAATACCCCTGTATGCCGTTCGTGATCCCCGGCAGGATGTAGAAAAACGCCATCAGCGTCAGATAATCCACGCCCATGCTCACCATCCGCACGCTGTCCTGCGCCGCGAACAGCCGCATCACCGGCTCCTTCGCCAGCAGAACCGCCGCGCAGATCAAAACGCCGTAGGCCGCCTCCATCGCCATGCCGCGCCTCAGGGTTTCGCCCACGCGCGCGTGCTCCCCCGCGCCCCTGTTCTGCGCGATGCAGGTCATCATGCCCGAGGAAATGCTCTGCTCCGGGATGCAGGCGAAATCGTCCACCCGGCTCACCGCGTTGAACGCCGCAATCACGCTCACGCCCTGCGCGTTCATCACGCTCTGAATCAGCGCCTTGCCAATCGGCTGGCATGCCTGCTGCATCGCCGTAATCGCGCCGGAGGAAACCGTTTCCCGCAGCAGCCGCCTGTCGATTTTCAGCTCGTGCCACGCCAGATGCAGCAGCGGAATCCGCCTGTAAATGTGCCACGCGCACAGCAGCGCGCTGATTCCCTCCGCCATCACCGTCGCAATGCCCGCGCCGACCACGCCCCAGCGGAAGACCGCCACCAGCAGCACGTCAAGCCCCGCGTTCATCACGCTCGCCAGCGCCAGAAAGATCACCGGCGTTTTGCTGTCGCCGACGCTCCGGAGCGCCGCCGCCAGAATGTTGTATTGGAACGTGAACAGGAATCCGACGAAGATCACCTGCAAATAGCGCGTCGCCATCGCCAGAATTTCGCCCGGCACGCGCATCAGCCGCAGCACCGGCTCGCTCAGCGGCCAGCCGAGCAGAAACGCGGCGACCGACGCAGCGCCGCCGAAAACGATCGTCGTGGCGACCTCGCGGCGCAGCGCATCCTCGTCGCCCGCGCCGTAAAACCGGCTCATCAGCACCGACGCGCCGATGCTCACGCCCGATACGCCGAGAATCATAATCGTCATCACCGGGTTCGCCGCGCTGACCGCCGCCAGCGCGTTTTCCCCCGCAAATTTGCCGATGACGATGGAATCCACCGCGTTGTAGGTGAGCTGAAACAGGTTGCCCAGAATCAGGGGCAGCGCATAGGCGATCAGGTGGCGCACGATGCTCCCCTGCGTCATCTTCCGCATGGCTTACACACCCTCAATCCCCAATTCGCGCGCGATCTGCCGCAGCTCCGCCAGCGTGTTTTCCTCCACCGGAACGCCGTTTTGCAGCCTGTCCTGCTGCGCCTCGTGCGCCTTCTCGCCGGGGGTGTAGATGCGCTGATAGCCCGGCGCTTTCTCGCTCTCGCGCAGCGCCTGCAAATAATCGCTCATCCGCGCGCGGATGGCCGCCGGGTCGCCGAACATCGCCGGGTCGAACGCCATGAAGAAATGGCTCGTGTGGTCGCCGTGCGCGCCGCACATCTCCGGGCTGAGCATGCCCTGCGCCAGCACGCCCGTCAGCGCCTCCACCATGATGGCCAGCCCGTATCCCTTGTGGCCGCTCGTCCTCTCGCCCTCGCCGCCGAGGGGCAGAATCCCGCCCAGACCGCCGCTCAGGATGGATTCGTTCATCCTGTGCGCGTCGCTGCACGGCTGACCCGCCCCGTCGATCGTCCATCCCTCAGGCATGGGCTTGCCGCGCTTGTTGTAAACCTCCACCTTGCCCAGCGTCACCACCGTCGTGGATGCGTCGAACCAGAAGGGATACGGATCGGCGGGCATGCAGAACGCCATCGGGTTCGTGCCCAGCATCATCTCGCGCCCGAACGTCGGCACCATGATCGGCCCGGTGTTGGTCATCGAAAACGCCGCCAGCCCCTCGCGCTCGGCCATCAGCGGGTAATAGCCCGCAATGCCGTAATGCGACGAGTTGCGCACCGCGACCATGCCGATGCCCGCCGTTTTCGCCTTCTTGATGGCCATGCGCATCGCCTTCGCCGCCGTCAGGTGCCCCATCGCGAAATGGCCGTCCATCAGCGCGGAAACCGGCGTTTCGCGCAGAACCTCCGCCCGCGCGCGCACATCGACGCTCCCGCTCTTGATGTTCTGGTGGTAATACATCATCCGCTGCGCGCCGTGGCTCTCGAT
Source organism: uncultured Eubacteriales bacterium (assembly GCA_900542395.1). Lineage (GTDB taxonomy): Bacteria > Bacillota > Clostridia > Christensenellales > Aristaeellaceae > Ventricola. The sequence continues at coordinate 5,333 of UQNM01000043.1, read as the reverse complement.
GCCGAACAGATCCGCCTGCATCAGCACGTCGGCAATCTGCCGGGCTTCCTCCGCCTCAAAGCCCTCTTTTTCGTAGGCGCGCTCCATAAACGCGCGCAGCGCTTTTTCCGAAATTCTCGTGTCGCTCATGGCGCTTTCCTCTTATACAGCTTGTAATGCCGCATGTCGTTCAGGTCAAACACGCCGTCGGCCTCGGCGATCAGCTCGTATGCCTCGCCGGGGTCGGCATAGCGCGTCACGACGAACTGCGTCCTTCCCTCGGCCAGATACGACGCAATCGCGTCCCGCTTTTCCTGCGTCTGCAAATTGTTGTCGGCGAAGTACCGGCAGTTTGGCACGATCCCCGCCGCCAGATAAAACCCCTGATCCAGGCTGGTGATGTCCAGCAGCGTCGGCGCTTCCTCCCGGTTCATCCTCTCCGCGAAGACCGTCTGCGCCATGTCCGCCTTCTTCACCCGCATCAGCGGCACGGCGCGGCAGAGCCCCATGCAGACCGGCACAATCGCCAGCGCGCCCGCCAGCGGCAGCGCCCGCGCGAGCAGCCCGCGCTTCTCCGCCCAGCCGGCCAGCCACGCCAGCGGAATCAGCCCCGGCGCGCAGAGCCCCGCGAACACCAGCGCATAGTACGGGTGCGCCATTTCGCCCCAATAGCAGGTCAGCAGCAGCAGCCCCGCGCCCATCGGCAGCGCCAGCGCCTGCCCAATCATGCCCTTTTCATGCCTTTTCGCCGCCCAAAGCAGGAGAAAGGCCATCCCCAGCGCGACGAGGAGCACCACCGCCGGGTTGATCGCGCTCTGTGTGCGCAGATACGCCAGCGCGTTATAGATGTGGCCGCTCAGGCTCATCGGCGCGCCGCTGTAATCAAACAGGTTCTGGATGAAGTAGACCTCCACGCAGGCGGCCAGCGCCCCGTTGGCTGCCAGATACGCCGCCACCGGCGCGCAGACCAGCAGCGCGCCCAGCAGCATCCGCCCCGCCGAAACCAGCGCGCGGCCAAAGCCTTCCCGCCGCCACGCAAACGCCAGCAGGCCGATTCCCAGCCCCGCGAACAGCCCGATATCCGTGTATTTGATGAGGAAAACCCAGCCCGCCGCCGCGCCGAAGCCCAGCGCGCGCCGTCCGTCCGCTTCCCCCGGCCGCGCCATCAGCGCCAGCGCCAGATACACGCCCGCCGCCAGCGCGGGGAGCGCGAATTCCTCCGCGCTTCCGCCCTGCGTGAACGCCGTGCAGCAGCAGACAACCGCCGCCAGAATCGGCATGCTCAGCAGCGTCAGCCGCCCCTCGCCGAAGAGCGAAACCGTCCGCCAGCCCGCGTAAACCGCCGCCGCGAAGCTCAGCGCCTCCAGGATGAACACGCCGATGAAGCTCGTATCCGAAATCGCCGCCCCCAGCGCGTAGAGCATGAACAGCAGCGGCCCCTTGTGGTCAAACAGATCGCGATAAGGCATCAGCCCGCGCGTCATGCCGCGCCCGATGGTGAAATAGATGTTCGTATCCGTCCAAAAATTGGCGGCGTACAGCGGCGAGCTGCTCGTCGCAATCAGCAGCGCCAGCGTCGCGCAGAGCAGCGCCAGCAGCGCGGGGAACGCCCTTTTCATTCGCTCTTCCTCCTGTACAGATACAGCGTTTTGTTCAGCCGGTTGTCGTCGTCATAGCCCACGTCGGAAGCCGCCAGCTCGTATCGGTCAAATTCCGCCGGAAGCGTCCGCCAGCTGACCAGCACATAATCCGGGACGGCCTCGCGCACGGCGCGGTCAAGTGCGTCGCGCATGGCCTCGAGCTGCACGTTCAGCAGAACGAAGTATTTTTCCCGCGGGAGCGTGTGCGCCGCCAGATACAGCCCGTCGTCGAGGTGGCTGTATTGCAGCAGCGTCGCGCCCTCCGGCATGGCCGCGGCCAGCCGCCCCTGCGCGAGCTGCTCGAGCTTCTGCCCGCGCAGAAATGCGTTCGGCGTGGCGAACCACGCCAGCAGCAGGCTTGCCGCGCAGGCCGCCGCCGTCAGCGCCTTTTTTCCGCGCGGACAGCCGATTTTTTTCAGCGCGCGATGGAGCTGCATGCAGCCGATCACGCCGAACGCCGCCAGCGCCAGCAGGCTGTACGCCCATACGCGCCCGACAAAGAACACCGCCGCAAACTGGCCGGCCGCCATCGCCGCGACGCAGAGCCGGACGGCGGCGGTTTCGCCCCGATCCGCCGCCAGCGCGGCCAGACCCAGCGCGGCCGGAACCGCCCACAGCGCGTTTTTTTGAACGTAGCGCGCCATTTCGCCCAGCCTCTGCCCCCACGACGCGGCCTCGCCGCCGTACAGGAAGACGTTGTTGTAGATATACGCCGTGTAAGCGTCGCGGAGCGCGCCGTTCGCCGCGAAATAGATCACCCACGGCAGAATCGGAATCGCCATGCCCGCCAGAAACACGCCCGCGCTTTTCAGCGCGCGCGGCGCGCCGCCCTCCTTCAGCGCCAGCGCGCCTTCGACGGCGCACAGCCCGACCATCGCGCCGAGCAGCGTATATTTGATCGTCGCGATGCCCCCGGCCAGCACGCCGCAGAGCAGCAGCCGCTTTGCGCGCATCGGTCTGGCGCGCCTGCCGTATTCGGCATAGGCCAGCGCCAGCGCCGCCGTCAGCAGCGGCAGGCAGAATTCCTCCGCGCTGTCCCCGCGCATAAACGAGCCGCTCGTCACCGTCAGCGCGCCCCAGACCGCCGCCGCGCCGAGCGCGAAGCCCGCGCCCGTCCTCAGCCGCAGAAGGCGGTAGGCCGCGTACAGCGCCGCCGTCAGCGCCGGGATTTCCAGCGCGTACACGCCCCAAAAGCTCGTATCGGAAACGCAGGCCGCCAGCGCGTGAATCAGATAGAGCAGCGGCCCCTTCTGCTCGTAGATGTCCCGATAGAGCACGCCGCCGCGCCGCATCACCCGCCCGACCGTCAGCAGGCAGTTTGCGTCGTCCCAGAGGTTGATCGGGTACAGCGGCGAGCACTGGGAGGCGAACAGCAGCATCAGCGCGGCCAGCGCCGCGCAGGCCGCCAGCGCAAGCCCTCTCTCCTTTTTCACGCTTCATCCTCCTCGTAGGCGGCGATTTCCCGCAGGAATGCGTCGCCGTAACGCTGCATCTTCCCTTCGCCCACGCCCGCGACGCGGAGCATCTGTGCGCGCGTGCGCGGCGCTTTGGCCGCCATATCCTTGAGCGTGGCGTTGGTGAAGATGATGAACGGCGGCACATTCTGATCCATGGCAATCTGCTTGCGCAGGTCGGACAGGCGGCTGTACAGCGCCTTGTTGACAAATTCCTTTTGCTTCACGCGGCGCTTGATTTCCGGCGCGGCGTCCGTCGGCAGCAGCGCCATGCGGATGGGCATATCCCCGCGCAGCACATCGCGGGCGTAAGCGCCCTCCCGCAGCAGCGGATAATCCCCCTCCGTCACCGTCAGCACGTCGCCCGCGATCAGCTCGTCGATCATCGCGCGCACGTTGGCCTCGCCCTCGGCTCTCATGCTGCCAAAGGCGGAGAGCTTATCCAGCCCGCGCTCGCGCAGCCTCGCGTCCGCCTGACCGCAGAGCACGCGCGCCACCGTCGCCTTGCCGTATCGCCCGTTCATCGCGATCACGGCGGCAACGATCTGCCCGGCCTGACGGCTCACGTCGCGCTCCTCCTCGCGCGCCATGCAGCCCGAGCAGTTGCCGCAGAACGGCTTTTCGACCTTCTCGCCGAAATATTGGAGGATTTTCGCGCGCAGACAGCCGCCGCCCGTGGCGTAAAACGTCATCTGCCGGAGGCGCTCCTTGGCGCGCGCGGTGACGACCTGCCGCGTCTGCTCGTCCATCTGGCTCATATCCTGCGCATGGTCGATCAAAAAGGTGTTCAGCCGCACGTCCCCCGGCTGATACAGCAGGCAGCAGACCGCGTCCTCGCCGTCGCGCCCCGCGCGCCCCGCCTCCTGATAATAGCTCTCCAAATCCTTGGGCATGTTATAGTGCACGACGAAGGAAACGTTGGATTTGTCAATGCCCATGCCGAACGCATTGGTCGCCACGATCACCGGCGCGCGGTCGGCGACGAAATCCTCCTGCGCTCTGGCGCGCAGCTCGTCGGCCATCCCCGCATGGTAGCCGACCGCGTCCACGCCGCAGTCGTTCAGCATGGCGGTCACTTCCTCCACGCCCTTGCGCGTGCCGCAGTAGACGACGCCGCTCTGCCCCCGGTGCTCCGCCAGAAAGCGGCGCAGCTCCGCGTCGCGGTCCTTCGCCCTGCGCACCTCAAAAAAGAGATTCGGCCGGTCAAATCCCGTCAGAATGTCGTATGGATCCTGCAATTCCAGCAGCCGGACGATGTCCGCGCGGACGGCCTGCGTCGCCGTCGCGGTGAAGGCGCTCAGGCGCGGCCGTTGGGGCAGCTCGCGCAGAAACGGCGCGATTTGCAGATAGCCGGGGCGGAAATCCTGCCCCCACTGGCTGACGCAGTGCGCCTCATCGACGACGACCTGCGCGATTTTCGCGCCCTTCGCAAAGCTAAGGAACGAATCGGTCAGCAGCCGCTCCGGCGCGACGTAGATGATTTTATACGTGCCGCGCCGCGCGTGCTCCAGCGCAAGCGCATACTGGCGCGGGGTCAGGGAGCTGTTGAGATACGCCGCGCGAACGCCGTTTTGCAGCAGCGCGAACACCTGATCGCGCATCAGCGAAATGAGCGGCGAGACGACGAGCGTGACGCCCTCCAGCACGAGCGCGGGAATCTGGTAACAGATCGACTTGCCCGCGCCGGTGGGCATGACGGCCATCACGTCGCGCCCGCGCAGAATGGCGGCCACCGCGTCCTCCTGTCCGGGGCGAAAATCGTCGTAGCCAAAAACCTCTTTGAGCGCCGCGCGCGCCGCATCCATCGGTGTCATCTCTGCTCCTTTTTTTGGGGGTATGTTCAGGGTCACGTTTGGGGCTTCGCCCTAAAACCCGGTGTTCCCGCATCTCCCGCTTTTGAAATGGATTCTTAGACATTCCATGCTTCACTGGTTTTATATTATATCGCTACCCTCTAAGGAGCGTCAAGTGCGGGCAGAGAATAAGCGTCCCCCGCCCGGCGCACACTAGGCACATCGGGAGGTGACGCTTCTTGAACGTATATCCGAATCTCTACGCGCTGCTGGAAAGCGATTCCCACGCGCGGCGCTTATTTGAACACGCGCCCTCGCAGGTGCGCCGCCAGCTTCTCACCCGGCGGCAGGCCATCCGCTCGGTTGCGGCGCTGGACGCGGCCATCGCGGCCTTTTCGGCAGAATAGAGAATTCAGACTGTAGACAAAAAGCTATTCTCCCCCCGAAGGGGGGGAGAATAGCCCTTT
>UQNM01000042.1 GCA_900542395.1 uncultured Eubacteriales bacterium | reverse complement strand
TATTCGTGGAACATGGACTTTTACGAATATCCCGACGGCAGCGGCTACGAGGGACGGTTCACCCGATGCGGCATCTGCGTGCTGATGAAGAAGCTGGGGCTGTACGATTTAACGCCCGCGCTGTGCCGCCTTGACTACGCGATGAGCGAAGCGGGCGGCGTGACCGACTTCGTGAGGCAGTATACCCTTGCTTCCGGCGGGCCGTACTGCGACTGCGGGTATAAGAGGAAAAAGTCGTAAAGGAGGACGCAGCATGCTTGTCAAATCCATGACCGAGGAAGAAATTCACGAAATCGGTCACGCTTTCGGCTATTACGATTACGGACAGGAAGCGGGGATGAACGCCGTGTTTTCCGGTCAGAAGGCGACAGAAGAATATATCTGCGCCTATGTGCGCGGGATGCTGCGGGGCGGCTTTCTGCACACCACCAGCGAGCGCGGCGAGGGCTATATCGCCTATAAACTGCCGAAGGAGAAGATGAGGCTCAAAACCATGTGGCCCATTGCGAAGGGGATGCTGCGCAATTCCAGTCTGAAACGGCTTCTGCGCTTCGGCATAGCCATCAAACGCGGCGGTGTGTCGCTTCAGGATCGCATGGATAGGGAAAAGAAGCTGTATATCTTCGTGGGACTTGTCTGCGTGCGGGAGCAGTATCAGGGACAGGGTTATATGCGCAAGGTCATGGACATTGCCTTCGCCGAGGGCGACCGGCTGGGCGTGCCGGTCATTCTTGAAACCGATGCCAAGTCCAAGTGCGATAAGTATGTCCATCTCGGCATGGAGCTTGCCGGAATACGCAATATCGGCGAATTTGGCAAGCTGTATGATCTTATCAAGAACCCGAAACCGTAAAAGCACGGCGGCGACCGTTGCGATTTTTGCATGAAGGTTGTGAAATAGATGATTTCTGCCTGTGCGCTTACGGCGTGGTTATACACCCTTTGAAAGACTTATGATTTAGAAAGAAGGCATCCATATGATTCAAACAACGGTCAAGGTTTCCGGCATGGCATGCTCCATGTGCGAGGCGCACGTCAACGACACGATTCGCCGCGCATTTTCAGTGGAAAAGGTTTCGTCTTCCCATGCGAAAGGGGAGACGGTGATTCTCTCTAAAGCGCCGCTGGATGAAAACGCCCTGCGTGCCGCCATTGACGCAACCGGCTATACGGCGGGGGAAATCCATGCAGTGCCGTATGAGAAGAAAGGGCTGTTCTCGTTTCTGAAAAAGTAAATACGGAATTCAGAATTGCCGCTTCGGCGGCTTTTCAAAAACCATGTTGTTAGACAAAACTAACATAAAGATCGATAAGGAGGCGTTGTTTTGAAAAAGCAATCCAATCTATCCCGGCTGCTCGATTATGCCGGGACGTACCGAATTTTGACCTACCTTTCGTGGGCGCTGGCCGCCGCGGGCGCGCTGCTGGCGCTGGTACCGTTTGGGTACATCTGGCGCATCCTGAGGGAGGTCATCGAGGTCGCGCCGCGATATGAAAACGCCGTCCATGTGACCCGATATGGCTGGATGGCGGTGGCGTTCGCCGTCGTCGCCGTGCTCACCTACATCGCGGGGCTGATGTGTTCGCACCTTGCGGCGTTCCGCATCGCCACCAATCTGCGCCTTGCCATGGTGAAACACATCGCCACGCTGCCGCTGGGCGCGATTGAGCAGTTCGGCAGCGGCAAACTGCGCCGCACCATTTCCGAAACCGCTGGATCGGCGGAAACCTATCTCGCCCACCAACTGCCGGATCAGGCGAAAGCCATGGCGACCATCGCGGGGCTTCTGACGCTGCTGTTGGCGTTCGACTGGCGGCTGGGGCTCTTGAGCCTCGTTCCTGTGGCGCTCGCGTTTCTTGTCATGACCCGCATGACCGGCAAGAAGATGCAGGAACAGATGACCCAATACCAAAACGCGCTGGCGGATATGTCGGGCGAAGCGGTGGAGTATGTGCGGGGGATTCCCGTGGTCAAGACCTTCGGGCAGACGGTGTTCTCCTTCAAGAAATTCAAGGGGACGATCGACAACTATGAGCGCTGGGTCATCGCCTACACCAAACAGATGCGCTGGCCCATGACCTTCTATACGCTGGCGGTCAACAGCGTGTTTGCGTTCCTGATTGCGGGCGCTTTTCTGTTCGCCCGCGGCGGCACGGACGGCGGCGCGCTGCTGAATCTGCTCTTTTACATCATCATCACGCCGGTCATCTCCCTGACGCTGACCAAGCTGATGTTCATGAGCGAGAACGGTATGATTGTGCAGGACGCCATCACCCGCATCGACAGCGTATTGGAAAGCCCATCGCTTTCCTGCCCGAACGCGCCGAAGCATCCCAAGGACGGGTCGGTTGTGCTGGAGCATGTCACGTTCAGCTATGACGGCGTGAAAAACGCGCTGGAGGACATCTCCCTCTCCATCGGCGCGGGGCAGACGGTGGCGTTTGTCGGGCCTTCCGGCGGCGGAAAATCCACGCTGGCGGCACTTATTGCCCGCTTCTTTGACCCGCAGAGCGGCAAGATTTCCATCGGCGGCGTGAATGTGAAGGACATCGACAAGAGCGAATTGATGGACACGGTTTCCTTCGTGTTCCAGAACAGCCGCCTCATCAAGGGCAGTATTTTGGATAATGTGCGCATGGGCAAGCCGAACGCCACGGACGGGGAAGTGCTGGCAGCGCTCAGCGCCGCGCAGTGCATGGATATCATCGAGAAATTCCCGGATGGCGTGCGCACGGTCATCGGTTCGCAGGGCGTTTACCTCTCCGGCGGCGAGACCCAGCGGCTTGCCATTGCCCGCGCCATGCTGAAAAACGCGCCGGTGCTGATTCTGGATGAGGCGACCGCCTTTGCAGACCCCGACAACGAGATGAAGGTGCAGGCGGCCTTCAACGAACTTGCAAAGGGGCGCACCGTCATTATGATCGCCCACCGCCTGTCCACGGTCGTGAACGCCGACCGAATCTTTGTCTTAAAAGAGGGACATCTCGCGGAAAGCGGCAGTTTTACGGCGCTGTCCGGACAAACGGACAGTCTGTTTGGCATGATGTGGCGGGATTATCAGCAGTCTGTCCAATGGAAAGTGGAAAAGGAGGCTTGAGCGATGATTCAGTATCTACAAAGGCGTTACGCCCTCTCCCGCAAGGGCGCGGTGGACAACATCAAGGGCATGTTGTGCTGTGCGCTGCAAAACATCTCCTTCATGGTGCCGGTGGGGCTCTTGTACCTGCTGGTGGGCGACATCATGGGCGGTACGCTGACGGCGGAGCGAATCCCGTTCTATGCCATCGGCTGCATTGCGGCGGCGCTGTTCATCGTGATCTGCACACGGCTTGAATACGACAACACGTTCCTTGTCACCTATGTGGAATCCGGCGTGCGCCGGGTGGGGCTTGCGGAGAAACTGCGAAAGATCCCGCTGTCGTTTTTTGGAAAGAAGGATCTCGCCGACCTGACCTCCTCCATTATGAACGACTGCGCCGTGCTGGAGCAGAGCCAATCCCACTTTGTCGCGCCGCTGTATGGCGCGATGCTCTCCACCACGGTCATCGCCGTGTCGATGCTGTTTTTCAACTGGCGCATGGCGCTTGCCGCCATCTGGCCGCTGCCTGTGGCGTTTGCCATCGTCGCGCTGGCGTCCGGCGTGCAGAAAAGGCTTTCCCGCAAAGCGACGGCGGCAAAGGTTGCCTGCGAGGACGGCGTTCAGGAGTGCATCGAAGCGATGCCCGACCTGCGCGCCAACAATGCCGAAAGCGCTTATCTTGCCGGGCTGGAACAGAAAATCCGCGCTGTGGAGAGCCGCCTCATCAAGAGTGAGCTGGGAACGTCCGTCTTCGTGGTGTCCGCCGGGCTTGTCCTGCGGCTGGGTATTGCCACTACCGCCCTCACGGGCGCAACGCTGCTGGTCAAGGGCGAATTGGACGTTTTGACCTTCGTCATGTTTCTGCTGGTGGTCTCCCGCCTGTACGATCCTTTGGAGGGAACGCTGCAAAACCTCGCCGCCATCATCGGCACGAACAGCAACATCGAGCGGATGAATGAGATTCTGGATTGCCCCGTGCAGACCGGCAGCGAACAGCTCACCAATCACAACTGCGATATCGTGTTCGACCATGTGGGGTTTGCCTATCAGGGGGGCGAAACGGTGCTGAAAGACGTGTCCTTTACGGCGAAACAAGGACAGGTCACGGCACTGGTCGGGCCATCCGGCGGCGGCAAGACCACCGTTTCCCGGCTGGCGGCGCGGTTCTGGGATATCGACCGAGGGAGGATCACCGTGGGCGGCATGGATGTGTCGAAGATCGACCCGGAAAAGCTGATGAGCCTGTATGCCATTGTTTTTCAGGATGTGACGCTGTTTGACAACAGCATTTTGGAAAACATCCGCATCGGCAGAAAGGACGCGACGGACGCAGAGGTGATTGCGGCGGCAAAGCTCGCCAATGTGGACAAGTTTGCCGAAAAACTGCCCGACAGTTGGAACGCCAACATCGGCGAGAACGGCTGCGAGCTTTCCGGCGGCGAGCGGCAGCGCATTTCCATCGCCCGTGCTTTCCTGAAAGACGCGCCAATCATTCTGCTGGACGAGGCAACCGCCAGTCTGGACGTTGAAAATGAAACGGCGATTCAGGAAGCACTTTCCCGCCTCATCCGGAACAAAACCGTCCTCATCATTGCCCATCGGATGCGCACCGTTTCCGGCGCGGATCAGATCGTGGTGCTGAAGGACGGCGCAGTGGCAGAGCAGGGCTCGCCCGCAGAGCTGCTGCAATCGGGCGGCATCTTCGCCCGCATGGTGAAGTGCCAGACCGAGAGCCAGAACTGGACGCTGGCGAAGGTATAAATCCATTGGTAAAATAGGGCAAGCGCTCACATTCTGTGGATGTGAGTTCTTGCCCTATCGTTATTTTCAGTGCCGAGACAATCGGAATGATTCCGATCCGTCTCCTTTCGTTCATTTTGTTTATCACACCACAATACTTGAGATAAAAAGAAGAAATCCAAACCCATCCCCAACTGGGATGATGTTCGGATTTCTTGGGTTTGGTGGAGCATAGCGGATTCGAACCGCTGACCTCTACAATGCGAATGTAGCGCGCTACCAACTGTGCTAATGCCCCGTGTCGTATTCACTTGTTCGCTCGGAACGTTAGATAGTATATCACGGCTCTTTGGAAAACGCAACCCCTTTTTTTCATTTTTTTTCGGTTTTTTCCTTTTTTTCGAAAAAAAGCCGTCGATCCGGCTCACATGCCGAAAAAACATCGGCCATGCGGGGCGGAATCGAGCGGCTTTTAGGTTCAGCGTTTCAGTTTCAGGTGCCTCGGCAATCCCTTTTGATACTCCGGCTTGACCTCCTCGGCGATCAGCGGGCGGGCGTAGGCGAAGAAGGGCTCGCGCAGACGATAATGCTCCGCGTCGATCCAGTCCAGCGGAATCTTCTTTTCCAGATTGGCGATGTCGTGGATGTCGTGCAGCTCAAAGCCGCAGGCATACGGCGCGTTACTCACGCGCTTGAGCGCGGCCATCATGCCGGTCTTGCCTGAGAACGCGGCGTCCACCGCGAAAGCGCCGACGCCAAACGCTTCGGAAACATCCGTTTCGCTGGCGACGTGCGCGGCGCAGCGCTGGAGGGTGGAGAGCTCGACGGCGCGGGTCTTGCTGTGCAGCTTGGCGGCGACGAGGCTGGAGAGGTAATGCGCAGTGCCGCTCAGATAGGTGTGGCCGAACGCATCCACGTTGACGAGGGTATGCGCCAGCTCGCAGACGTAGCGCCCGTCCGCGATGCGCACGCCCTCGGAGACCGCGACGACCAGCGACGGCGTCTGTTGCTGAATGGCGTCCACGCGGGCGATGAAATGATCCGGGTCGAACGGGATTTCCGGCAGGCAGATCATCGCCGCGCCCTCGCAATCCTCGTCCTCCGCGAGCGCGGCGGCGGCGGTCAGCCAGCCCGCGTTGCGCCCCATGATTTCCACGATGGTCACGGATTTGAGGTCGTAAATCGTGGAATCGCGCACCAGCTCCTTGATCGTCGTGCCGATGTATTTGGCGGCCGAGCCATAGCCCGGCGTGTGGTCGGTGTGGGTCAGATCGTTGTCGATCGTCTTGGGAACGCCGATAAAGCGGATGTCGCTGCCGACCTTGGCGGCGTAGTCGCTCAGTTTGAGGATGGTATCCATGCTGTCGTTGCCGCCGATATAGAAGAAGTAGCCGATATCATAACGGCGCAGCACGTCGAAGATTTCCTGATAGACGGCCTCCATCTGGTCGCTTTCCGGCAGTTTGTAGCGGCAGCTTCCCAGATAAGAAGCGGGGGTGTGGCGCAGCAGGGTGAGCTGCCCCGGCGCGCTGAGCACGTCCGTCAGGTTGACCACGTCGTCCTTGAGCAGGCCCTGAACGCCGTGACGCATGCCGTAAACATGCTGTACGCCGTGCTTGCGGCAGGCGCTGAAAACGCCCGCAAGGCTGGAATTGATGACACAGGTGGGGCCGCCGCTCTGGCCGACAATCGCGTTGATGCCCATGCTTGTAATCGCTCGCTTTCCATTTTTTTCCGTGTTATGGCGCGGCCGTCCCGTCGCCAAGCCATCCTGTCTATTATACCATCGGGATAAAGCCGAAACAAGGGACAAACTTTATTTTGCGGGAAAATTGTGGTATCATGGGAGGCAGAGCGAAAAAACGGAGGAAAAGCATGAGAAAACTGATTTGGATGCTGGCGGCGCTGCTGACGCTTGCGCCCGCGGCCTTTGCGCAGACGGCGCAGGAGATGACCGACCGATGCGCTTTTTCCAGCGTGGGCAAAAAGACGCTCGACCGCATGACGGACGGGGATTATCGGACGTACTGGGCGTCGTCCTCGAACGGTTCAGCCTATGTGGAGATCGAGGCGGAGGACGCCATCGGCGGCGTGTATGTGCAGTTTTACGACGACGCGGCGGCGCTCGACGTGCAGACGCGGGATGCGTCCGGCGCATGGCAGACCGTCGCGCAGACGGACGGCGCGTTTTTGGCGGCGTATGCGGCGGTGGACGCGGGCGCAAAAACCGTGCGGATTCGCCCGAAGGACGGAAAAGGGCGGCTGTTTATCGCAGAGCTTCGCGTTCTCGGCGAGGGGGACGCGCCGGGCTGGGTGCAGCAATGGCAGGCGCCGCTTGAAAAGGCGGATCTGCTGGCGCTGGCGGCGCACCCGGACGACGAAATCCTGTTTCTGGGCGGCACGATTCCCTATTACGCGGGGGAAATGGGCAAGGCGGTGCAGGTGGCCTACCTTGTGCCGACGATGCCGTATCGGCGGCTGGAGCTGCTGGACGGGCTTTGGCTCTGCGGGGTGAGGCATTACCCGATCATCGGCCATTTCCCGGATCAGTTTCAGTTGACGCTCAAGGGGATGTACGCGCAGAAGGGATGGAGCCGGGAGAGCGTCTATCGCTTTGTGGCGGATGTCTACCGCGCGTGCAGGCCGGACGTCGTGGTTACGCAGGATGTGAACGGCGAATACGGCCACGGCGCGCACCGGGCGGCGGCGGATGCGGCGCAGGCGGCTGTCGCGCTCGCGGCGGACGCGGGCTATCAGAAAAAGATGGCGCACAGCGAGCCGTGGCAGATCAAGAAGCTCTACATCCACCTCTACGAGCAGAACCCGGTGAAGATGGACTGGCGGAAGCCGCTGGCGGCGTTTGAAGGCCAGACGGCGTTTGACGTGGCCTGCCGCGCGTTTGCGTGCCATATCTCCCAGCAGAAGACGGATTATCATGTGGAGGATTTTGGCCCCTATGACAATTCCCGGTTCGGTCTGGCGTTTTCGGCGGTCGGCGAGGACACGCAGAAGGACGACTTTTTTGAACATGTGGAATGAGCGAAAATCCAAAAAAGAGACGAAAAAAACGGGGCTGTTCGCGCAGCTCCGTTTGATGATGATGGCCGGTTATTCGCCGAGCCAGCGGTGCATCATTTGACATTCTTCCTTGGCCATGCCGGGGAAAACGCCCTCGCGCAGGGCGCAGAGCGCGTCGTTGTGCGCCCGCAGGCGGGGGAGCAGGCGCGGCCAATCCATCACGCCCTGACCGAGCGGGCGGTTTTCCCACTTGCCCTCGCGGCTAAACACGCCGTCCTTGACATGCAGAGCGCAGATGCGCTCGCCAAAGCAGGAAAGCGCGCGCTCCAAAATCTCCATCTGCGCCTCCGGCGCGGTGCTTTCGGGGGTGACGAGGTTCGCCGTATCGAGGATGACGCGCAGATTCGGGCTGTTCACGTCCGCAATCAGGCGGCGGGTCAGCTCCGGCGTATGGAGCGTGTGCAGCGCGACCGGCTCAATGCCCACCAGCGCGTTGACCTGCTCCGCGTGGGCGCAGACCTCGCGGGTGAAATCCAGCAGGCGGGCGTAAGCCGCCTCGCGTTCGGATTCCGGGAAGGTGAAATGGGTCGTTTCCGTGCCGACGCAGCCCGCGCCGAGCGTGACGCTCGCGGACAGGGCGCGCTTGAAACGTGCCTTCGCTTCGGCCAGCGCGTCGGGGTCGCGGTCGCTCGCGCTGACGTAGCAGCCCATGACGGGCAGGGCAAGCCCGGCGAACGCCTCGCGGATGTCGCAGAGCGCCTCGCGGGTCATGTATTGCTCGGCGGGGGCGGGAAACGCTTTGGTAAAGGCCAACTGCGTGGCTTCAAACCCGGTTTCGCGGATGGCCGCGGCGAGCGCCCGGGGTTCCATACGGCCAAAATCGTGGCCGCGCATGCCGATAATCATGGGGGATTCCTCCTGCTTGACGTGATACGATCAGTATACGCCCGACGCGGGAAAAAAGAAAGAGGAAACGTGCGCTTGCCCTTCCGCCATTTATGCCGTATAATAAATGAAAACGATCGCTGACGCGCCGGTTTGAAGCGGGAGACGCCGTTTTCTCCGCGCGCCGGCGGGGCTTACCGTTTTGCAAAAAAACATGCAGGAGGAAAAGAAAATGGAACTCAGCCAGATGCTCGCGATGGTGGATCATACGCTGCTCAAGCCCGAATCGACGTGGGCGCAGATCAAGGCCATCTGCGACGACGCGATGAAATACCACACGGCGACGGTGTGCATCCCGGCCTGCTATGTCGCGCGCTGCAAGGCGTATATGCAGGATAGAGCGGACAAGGTGGGCGTGTGCACGGTGATCGGTTTCCCGACCGGCTATTCCACGACGGAGACGAAGGTGTTTGAGGCCGCCGACGCGGTGAAGAACGGCGCGGACGAAGTGGACATGGTCATCAACATCGGCATGCTCAAGGACGGCCGCGACGATGAGGTGCTCGCCGAAATCAACGCGATCAAGGCGGCCTGCGCGGGGCATACGCTCAAGGTGATTATCGAGACCTGCCTGCTCAGCGAGGATGAGAAGATCCGCATGTGCGATATCGTCTCCAAATCCGACGCGGATTTCATCAAGACCTCGACCGGCTTTTCGACCGCCGGCGCGACGTTTGACGACGTGGCGCTGATGAAGGCGCACATGAAGCCGGGCAAGGGCATCAAGGCGGCGGGCGGCATCGCCTCGCTGGACGACGCATACCGCTTCATCGAGCTGGGCGCGACGCGGCTGGGCACAAGCCGCATCGTCAAGCTGGTGAAAAACGAAGAAGCGACGGGCTATTGACAGCGTATCGCAGGGGCGCGCGCGGCTCAGCCCAATTTTGACGGATAGGAAACTGCGCAAAATCGCCCGCGTGAGCCGGAATTTGATGTTTTGCGGACTTCGGCGGAGGGAAAGGCAGGCTCAGCCCGCTTTTTGCGGAATTTGACGGAAAATTGCGTCAAAATGATTGACACCAGCAGGAAAAACTGATATCATAGGAAGGCAAGCCGCTCGGGGCTGGTCTGCAAACGCCGAAAGGCTACCTAAACCCGGCGAGTATTTATGAGGAGGTGTCACCATAATGTACGCGATTATTGCGACTGGTGGCAAACAGTACCGCGTCAGTGAGGGCGACGTGATCTACATCGAGAAAATCGATGCTCAGGTTGACTCCACGGTTTCTTTTGACGTTCTGCTCATGGGCAATGACGGCGACGTGAAGATCGGCACGCCGGTTGTCGAGGGCGTCAAGGTCGAGGGCAAGGTCGTCGGCCAGATCCGCGGCGAGAAGATCGTCGTCTACAAGTACAAGTCCAAGAAGAACTATCGCCGTAAGCAGGGCCATCGCCAGCCGTATACCAAGGTGGAAATCACCAAGATCGGCTAAGAGATGACCACCATCACGGTCTATACTTCTGCCGACGGTGCGGTGCGCGGCTTTCTGGCCAGCGGCCACGCGGGCGGCAAGAAGATAAGGGGCTACGATCTGGTCTGCTGCGCGGTTTCCGCGCTGACGCAGACCGGCGTGAACGCGCTGGAAGCCGTCGCAAAGGTGACACCCGTTGTCGCCGTGCGGGACGGATATCTCCGGTGCGAGCTGCCGCAGGCGATTGACGCCGGGCGGATGGAAAAAGCGCAGATCGTGCTCCAAACGGTCATGACGGGACTGACAGACATTCAAAAAATTTATCCGAATCTCATTCGGATACAGCAAGAAGAATGGAGGCAAGCAGATGCTTACGATGAATCTTCAGCTCTTCGCTCATAAGAAGGGCACCGGTTCTTCCCACAACGGCCGCGACAGCGAGTCTAAGCGCCTCGGCGCGAAGCGTGCGGACGGCCAGTTCGTCCTGGCGGGCAACATCCTGTACCGTCAGCGCGGCACCCACATTCATCCCGGCACCAACTGCGGCATCGGCGGCGACGATACCCTGTTCGCTCTGGTGGACGGCGTCGTCCGTTTCGAGCGCATGGGCAAGAAGAAGACCCGCTGCAGCGTGTACCCGGTTGCGCAGTAATTTTTCTACGCAGATTCAGAACGTCTCTTGAAAAAGGGGCGTTCTTTTTTGATAACTCCTTCAGTCAGCTTCGCTGACAGACCTTCGGCGTTCCGCTTGCCTGCTTCCCGCACAGCGGGCGGCAAGCTCCACGCCCTCAAGGAGGGAGCCCTTTTGGCTTTAAAATGGAACTGTGAAAGGATAAAATCTTCCTCTTCAAGGAACGTTTGAAATCGTTGCCGCCCGTGGCGGGAGGCGTTTTCGAAAAAAGGTATAAAAAAAGAACAGAAAAAACCGCAAAAGTCAGGCGCTTTTTTACCTGTTTTTGCGCGTGGGTCAGTGATATAATAGTGCATCGGAACAAAGGAAAAAGTGAGGTAATCGTTATGGAAACGCTGCTCAGCATTGCGATCGCGCTCTGCGCCGGTCTGCTGGTTTCCCGCTTCGTCAAGCCGCTCAAGCTGCCGGCTGTGACGGGCTACCTGATTGCGGGTATTTTGATCGGCCCGTACTGCCTGGGCAAGCTCGGCGTACAGGGTCTGGGCTTCCCGACGAACGGCGACGTGAAAGCGCTGAGCCTGTTTAACGACGTGGCGCTCGGCTTCATCGCCTTTGCCATCGGCAACGAGTTCCGCCTGTCCCAGCTTCGCCACACCGGCAAGCAGGCGACGGTGATCGGCATTTTTCAGGCGCTGACGGCGACGCTGATGGTCGATCTGGTGCTCATCGGGCTGCATATCTTCGTGCTCGGCGATTCGATGTCCCTGGCGGATGCGATTGTGCTGGGCGCGATTGCGACGGCGACCGCTCCGGCGGCGACGCTGATGGTCGTCCGCCAGTACAAGGCGAAGGGCGAATTGACCGACCTGCTGCTGCCGATTGTCGCGCTGGATGACGCGGTGGGTCTGATCGTGTTCGCGATCAGCTTCGGCGTGGCCAAGGCGATCAACTACGGCCATTACGACATGACGAGCATCCTCGTTGAGCCGCTGCTGGAAATCGTGCTCTCCATCCTGCTGGGCTTTGTGATGGGCAGCATCTTCTCCGCCGCGGAGAAATATTTCAAATCCAACAGCAAGCGGCTGTCGCTCTCCATCACGTTCGTCATCCTGACGGTGGCGCTTTCGATGATGGAGTTTGAGGTCGGCGGCGTGAAGATCGGCTTCTCCAGCCTGCTGGTGTGCATGATGCTGGGCACGGTGTTCTGCAACGTGTGCGATTTCTCGGCGGAGATCATGGATAAGACCGACCGCTGGACGGCGCCGCTGTATATCCTGTTCTTCGTGCTCAGCGGTGCGGAGCTGGAATTGAACGTGTTCAGCAGCGCCTCCGTGGTGCTCATCGGCGCGGCGTATATCTTCGCGCGTGCGTTCGGCAAGTGGGCGGGCGCGAGCATCAGCGCGAAGTTTATGAAGTGCCCGCCGAAGGTGCAGAAGTGGCTGGGCATCACGCTGCTGCCGCAGGCCGGCGTGGCGCTGGGCATGTCCGTCACCGTGGCGCAGACGCTGGGCGCGGATGGCGCGATGGTGCGCAATATTGTTCTGTTCGGCGTGCTGATCTACGAGCTGGTCGGCCCGGCGCTGACGAGAATCGCGCTGACCGAGGCCGGAGATATCCAGCCGAAGGCCGAGGCGGTCGTTTCGGCGGACGACTGAGCGCGTCCCCGAATCCCCTGAAAAGAGACAGAAAAAAACGGGTTGCAGATGCAGCCCGTTTTTGCTATAGCAATCATTGAGCAAAATCAAGAAATTCAGCTATTCTTTCATTTGCGGAAAGGGCTATTCTCCCCCCGAAGGGGGGGAGAATAGCTTTTTGTCTACAGTCTGGAGCTCCCTCTTCGAGGGCGCGGAGCTTGCCGCCCGCGGTGCGGGAGGCAGGCAAGCGGAACGCCGAAGGTCTGGCACGGCGCAGCCGTGACTGAGGGAGTAAGGCAGGCGAGCGTTGCGCGCCCGTTATCGGAATGTATGCAAAATCTCGGGTTTGCTCATTTGCTGTTTAGCATTTTGTTTCCTGATGCGCTTGAAAGTGCCGCTTGATCGCGTCAAAGGTTTCGTCGCTCAGGTCGTGCTCGATTTTGCATGCGTCGTGCAGGGCGGTTTCCTTCGTGACGCCCAGGCGCATAAGCAGCTGGCTGAGGATGGTGTGGCGCTCGTAGATGTGGGTCGCGATGGCGCGGCCTTCCTCGGTCAGGTGGATGTGGTTATCCTCATCGACGGTGACCAGCCCGCTCTCACGCATCTGGCGCAGGACGATGGAGACCGTCGGGCGGGAATAGGAGAGGTAAGAGCAGACATCAATGGCGTGAACCTCGTTTTGCTGCTTAGAGAGAATGTAGATCGTTTCCAGATAGTTTTCGATGGCTTCGGATACGGCCATAGTCAAAATCACCTCCACGCGCCGACCGCGCGGGACGCACGGGCGCAATTATACCAGCTCTATTATAACATAATTCCCAAATTCAAACAACGCGAATCCAAAAAATTTGGGCTTTTTTTCTGCGCACGAGCCATTGACAAATCTGTTAGTCGATGCTAATATATTTCCGTTAGTTAAAGCTAATTTGTTCATGCAAACAAACGAATGGACAAGCTGAAAGGGAGGATGCATATGCCGCTTACGATGGTGGGCGTCGGCGAAAGCCGACCGATTCTCCGCATTGGGGGCAGCGACAAGGTGCGCACGCATCTTGAAAACCTCGGCTTTGTTGAGGGCGAAACGGTTCGCGTGGTTTCCGATATTGCCGGCAACCTGATCGTGCAGGTGAAGGATGCGCGCGTGGCCATCAGCCGCGAATTGGCGACCAAGATTCTGGTCTGAGTTCCATCGGGGCAGAATCCGAGCATACAGGAGGAGGATAAGCGATGACACTGAAAGAAGCCGGAATTGGCTCGACCGTGACGGTCGTGAAGGTCGGCGGCGAGGGCGCGCTCAAGCGCCGCATCATGGACATGGGCATCACCAAGGGCGTACAGATTTATGTTCGCAAGGTGGCGCCGCTGGGCGACCCGGTGGAAGTAACCGTTCGCGGCTACGAGCTGAGCCTGCGCAAGGCGGACGCCGATCTCATCGAGGTCAAGTAAACCCCGGCGGGATCGTCAGACGGCGGGCGGTGGCCCGCTTGATTTCAGGATAAAGGTTAGGAAAATCTAACCGAGGAGGAATGGTCATGGAGATCAAGATCGCGCTTGCCGGTAACCCGAACTGCGGCAAGACAACGCTGTTCAACGCGCTGACCGGCGCCAATCAGTTCGTCGGCAACTGGCCGGGCGTTACGGTTGAAAAGAAGGAAGGCCGCCTCAAAGGCGAAAAGGACGTCATCATCACAGACCTTCCGGGCATTTATTCCCTCAGCCCGTACACGATGGAGGAAGTCGTCGCCCGCAACGTGCTGATCGACCAGCGCCCGGACGCGCTGCTCAACATCATCGACGCAACCAATCTGGAGCGTAACCTGTATCTGACCACGCAGCTCGCTGAGCTGGGAATTCCGATGGTCGTCGCGCTGAACATGATGGACGTCGTCCGCAAGAACGGCGACCGCATCGACGCGGCGAAGCTCTCCAATCACCTCGGCGTGCCGGTGATCGAGATTTCCGCGCTCAAGGGCGACGGCGTGATGGAAGCGGCGCAGCGCGCGGTGCAGCTGGCGCGCAGCGGCAAGAAGACCATCCCGCAGCATCGTTTTGCGGGCAGCATCGAGCATGCGCTGGCGCACATCGAGGAGGTCGTGCTGCACGACATGCCGGAGGAGCGGCAGCGCTGGTTCGCCGTCAAGATCTTCGAGCGCGACGAGCGCATCATCGAGAAGCTGAACATCCCGAAGGATAAGCTCGCGCACATTGAGAACGACATCAAGGCCTGCGAGACCGAGATGGACGACGACAGCCAGTCCATCATCACCGCCGCGCGCTACACCTATATCGCCTCCATCATCGACGGCTGCGTGAAGAAGAGCAACCGCGGCATGAGCACCAGCGACAAGATCGACCGCGTGCTGACCAACCGAATCCTCGGCCTGCCGATCTTCGCCGCGGTGATGACGCTGGTGTATTACATCGCCATTTCCACCGTCGGCGGCGCGCTGACCGATTGGACGAACGACGTTTTCGTCGGCGAGTGGATCGTTCCGGCGGCACAGAGCTTCTTTGAGGGCATCGGCTGCGCCGACTGGCTCACCGGTCTGATCGTGGACGGCGTCATCAGCGGCGTCGGCGCGGTGCTCGGCTTTGTGCCGCAGATGCTCGTGCTGTTCCTGCTGCTGTGCATCCTGGAGGATTGCGGCTATATGGCGCGCATCGCGTTCATCATGGACCGCATCTTCCGCCGCTTCGGCCTCTCCGGCAAGAGCTTCATCCCGATGCTGGTCGGCACGGGCTGCGGCGTGCCCGGCATCATGGCCTCCCGCACCATCGAGCAGGAGCGTGACCGCCGCATGACGATCATGACCACGACCTTCATCCCCTGCGGCGCGAAGATGCCGATCGTCGCCCTGATGGCGGGCGCGATCTTCGGCGGCGCGTGGTGGGTTGCGCCGAGCGCCTACTTCATCGGCATTGCGGCCATCGTCATCTCCGGCATCATCCTCAAGAAGACCAAACCCTTCGCGGGCGAGCCCGCCCCGTTCGTCATGGAGCTCCCGGCGTATCATCTGCCGACCGTGAAGAACGTGCTGCGCGGCACGTGGGAGCGCGGCTGGAGCTTCATCAAGAAGGCCGGCACGATCATCACCCTGTCCTCCGTGTTCGTCTGGTTCACCAGCTCCTTCGGCTTTGCGGATGGCGTGTTCGGCATGGTGGAGGATATGGACGCTTCCATCCTTGCGAACATCGGCAACGCGGTTTGCTTCATCTTCAAGCCCCTCGGCTTCGGCAACTGGCAGGCGACGGTCGCGACCCTGCTCGGTCTGGTCGCGAAGGAGGAAGTCGTCGGCACGTTCGGCACGCTGTTCGCGGTTGCGGGCGACGCGCTGGAGATGGTTGACGCGGGCGATTTCGCCGGTCTGGTCAACATCGCGGCGCAGTTCACGCAGCTCTCCGCTTACAGCTTCCTGATCTTCAACCTGCTCTGCGCGCCCTGCTTTGCGGCCATCGGCGCCATCAAGCGCGAGATGAACAACGCCAAGTGGACGTGGGCGGCCATCGGCTGGGAGTGCGGCTTTGCCTATGCCGTCAGCCTGATCGTCTATCAGCTCGGCGGGCTGTTCTGCGGCGAGACCGCTTTCGGCCTTGACACCGTGGCGGCCGTGATCGTGCTCGGCGTGCTGATCTATCTGCTGGTTCGCCCGTATCGGGAGAGCGGCGAGCTGGAGGTCAAGTACAGCGCGAAATAACCGCGCCCCGTTTTCAGGAAAGGAGAACATTCCATGGCAACGATTATCGTTTTGATTGTTCTGGCGGTCATCCTGTTCTTTCTCGGCCGCAGTTTCATTCGCGATCGAAAGAACGGCGGCTGCTCCGGCTGTCCGGGCGGCTGCTCCGGCTGCGGAGGCGGCGAGAGCTGCCATGTGAAATAATCATGCCTTTGTCCCCCGGTTTCGGCCGGGGGATTTTTGGATATATGGAAAAACGCATAAAATCGCCCGCGTGAGCGGAACTTTGACGCTTTGCCGACTTCGGCGGAGGTGAAAACGGGCTCAGCCCGTGGAGCGGCACGCTTTTTCCGCCCTGCGCATAGCATGGCAGAGAGGTGAATTCCGATGAAAGCAGTTTTCTGGGCGGGCGTCGGCACGCTTTTTCCGTTCCTGATGACGATAACGGGCGCGGCGCTCGTCTTTTTGCTCAAAAATCAGAAGGAAGACGGCCCCTGCATGGGCTTTGCGGCGGGCGTGATGAGCGCGGCGGCGGTTTTCAGCATGCTGCTGCCCGCGATGCGGCAAGAGGCGGGCGGCTGGCTGACGGTGACGCTCGGCTTTGCGCTCGGCGCGGCGATGATCGCCGGGGTGGATGCGTTTCTGGGCAGAACGCAGCGGCTGCAAAGCGTTTCGGCGAGCGCAAAGCGGCGGCTGATGATGTATGCCGCCATCACGCTGCACAACATTCCGGAGGGCATGGCTGTCGGTCTGGCGTTCGCGCTGGCGGGCGTTGAGGGCGGTTTCGCCGGGGCGGCGGTGCTGGCGCTGGGCATCGGCGTGCAGAATCTGCCGGAGGGGCTGGCTGTGGCGCTGCCCTTTCGCGCGGGCGGCATGAGCCGGGGCAGGAGCTTTGCGCTCGGCGCACTCAGCGGCGCGGTCGAGCCGGTTTTCGGCATGCTGGCCGCGCTGGCGGCGGGCATGATGCAGGGCGCGCTGCCGGGAATGATGGCGTTCTGCGCGGGCGCGATGATGCAGGTCGTTTTCGCGGAGATGGTTCCGCAGGCGGCGAAAAGCCGCGCCGGCCTGTTCGCGCTGATGACGGGCTACGCGCTGATGATGGCGCTCGATCTCGCGCTCGGGTGACGGGTGCGGTCAGCGCGCGCCGCTTGCATTTTGGGGGCGCTGCGGGTATAATAGGAGCATCAACACGCGCAACGCGCGGGCAGGAGGTTTGGCTATGACCCCGGAAGATATGCAGGAACGCGATATCGTGGAATTTACCGATGACAACGGCAATGCGCTGATGCTCGAAGTGATGGATTATTTCTATTACAACGGTCAGGAATTTGCCGCGCTGTGCAACGCGAATGAGAATCCCGGCGACGACGATCCGGACGACGAAAACCTCCAGCTGACCATGACGGAGTTTTATAACGCTCTGCGAGGGGGAAAAATGTCTTCCACCATGCAGGTGAACACCTTTGAAGACGAGAACGGCGAGGAGATGGAGGAGTTCGTTCCCCCGGAAGAAGCGCTGATGGAGAAATTGATTCAGGTGGTTCGCACGCGCTTTTCCGATGAAGCCGATGACGAAGACGAGGACGAATAAGCGCCGGTCTATGCGCGGGGTGAAGCATCGCTTCGCTCCGTTTTTTCTTTTTCGGGGCTTCCAAATCGGTGAAAGGAGGGCTGACCCTATGAACGATCTGCTGAAACTCAAAATTGAAAAACTGCCCACCTGTCCGGGCTGCTATCTGATGAAGAGCGAGGGCAGGATCATCTACGTCGGCAAGGCGGTCAACCTCAAAAACCGCGTCAGCCAGTATTTCACCCATTCCAAGGCGCACACGGTCAAGGTGCGCGCGATGGTGGCGCGGATCGACGATTTTGATATCGTGCTCTGCGATACGAATCTCGAAGCGCTGATTCTGGAATGTAACCTCATCAAGCTGCATAAGCCGCAGTACAACATCCTGCTCAAGGACGATAAGCATTACCCGTATCTGAAAATCGACCTCGCGCAGGATTACCCCCGCGTGGAGCTGGTGCGCCGGGTGGAAAAGGACAAGGCGAAGTATTTCGGCCCGTATATGGGCGCGACGGGCGTGCGCGAGGTGCTCGACGTGCTGCGCGGGCTGTTCCCCCTGCGCACGTGCGCGATGGCGATCAAGCCGGGGATGCATCAGCGCCCGTGCCTGCATCATCAGCTCGGGGAATGTCTCGCGCCGTGCGCGTCGCTGACCACGCCGGAGGAATACGGCCGGGTGGTGCAGGAGGTCGTCGATTTTCTGAGCGGCAAATCCGCTGCGGTGATCGACCGGCTGACCGAGCAGATGAACAAGGCCGCGCGGGAGATGCGCTTTGAGCAGGCGGCGCAGCTTCGCGACCGAATCCGCGACGCGCAGAACCTGATGGAGCGGCAGAAGGCGATCAACGTCAATGGCGGCGATCAGGATATCATCGCCTGCACGAGCGACGATATCGACGCGATGGTGGAGGTCGTCTATGTGCGCGGCGGCCACATGATCGGCGCGGAAAATTACGCGCTGGACGGCGCGGGGGATCAGAGCGCGGCGCAGATTCTCGGCTCGTTCATCATGCAGTTTTACGACGACGGCAGAAGGCCGCCCGCCGAAATCCTCTGCATGGTGCTGCCGGAGCAGGCGGAGGATATCGCGCAGGCGCTTTCCGAGCGGAAGGGCGCGAAGGTCACGGTGTTTGAGCCGCAGCGCGGCACGAAGCACAAGCTGGTCGAGCTGGCGCTCAAAAACGCGAAGGACGCGCTGGCCAAGCGCAACGCGCACCTCGCCCGCGCACACGAGCGAACCGTTGGCGCATGCGAGGCGCTGGCCAAGGCGGTCGGCATGGATCACACGCCCAGGCGCATCGAGGGATACGACATCTCCAACACGCAGGGCGTTCTGAGCGTGGCGAGCATGGTTGTCGCCATCGACGGCGAGGCGGCGCGCAAGGAATACCGCATTTTCCGCATCAAAACGGTCGTCGGCGCGAACGACTTTGCCTCCATGAACGAGGTGCTGACCCGCCGCCTGACCCGCGCGACGCAGGAGCGGGAGGCGCTGGCCAAGGCGGGCAAGCTGCCTGCGGACGGGCGCGGCCTGTCCGGCTTTGCCGATCTGCCGGATCTGATTTTGATTGACGGCGGCCCGCAGCAGCTCCGGTTCGCGCGCGAGGCCATGCTCAAGGTCGGCTACGACATCCCGATTTTCGGCCTTGCCAAGCGGCTGGAGGAGATCTTCCTGCCGGATCAAGAAGAGAGCATCCTGCTTGACCGCAAGTCGCCCGCGCTGCATCTGATTCAGCGCGTCCGCGACGAGGCGCACCGCTTCGGCATCACCCACCACCGCGACCTGCGCCAAAAGGCGGGCATGCACTCCACGCTGGAGGATATCCCCGGCGTCGGCGCGACCCGTCGGCGCGCGCTGCTGACGCATTTCAAATCCGTCGCCAACATCGCGGCGGCCACGCCGGAGGCGCTCTGCGAGGTGGAGGGCATCGGAAAAGCGCGGGCAAAGGCGATTTGGGCGTATTATCATCCGGAAGAAAAAGAAAGCGGCGGGGCAAAGCCCTGACCGCTTTCTTTCTATAATAAGCAAAAAGCAAATTCTGCGCAAAACGTCCGCTCGGCTTATTGCCTAGACGGAAAATAACCCTGCCAAAGGAGCTCCCTCTTCGAGGGAGCTGGCACGGCGCAGCCGTGACTGAGGGAGTTCGACGGGCGCGCCCGCGCTTTGTGCAGCGTTGCGTCTTGCTCAATTATTGTTATATGAACGAAAATTTATTCTTCCGTCTCCACCCGGCGGCTCTTTCGGAGCACGGGCGCGAGGTATTGCCCGGTGTAGCTCGTTTCGCATTGGCAAATTTCCTCCGGCGTGCCCTCGCAGACGAGCGTGCCGCCGCCGCTGCCGCCCTCGGGGCCGAGGTCGATCACGTAATCGCAGGCTTTGATGACGTCGAGGTTGTGCTCGATAATCAGCACGGAGTTGCCGCCGTGGGCGAGCTGGCGCAGTACGCGCACCAGACGCTCGCAGTCGGCGATGTGCAGGCCGGTCGTCGGCTCGTCGAGGACATAGAACGTCCTGCCGGTCGATGTGCGGGATAGCTCGGTCGCCAGCTTGACGCGCTGTGCCTCGCCGCCGGAGAGCGTCGTGGAGGACTGCCCCAGCCGGATATAGCCCAGCCCGACGTCGTAAAGGGTTTGCAGCTTGCGCGTGATGCGTGGATAGGCGGAGAAGAAGGCCAGCGCTTCCTCGACGGTCATATCGAGCACGTCGGCGATGGATTTGCCCTTGTAGAGCACCTCGAGCGTCTCGCGGTTGTAGCGCTTGCCCTTGCAGACCTCGCAGGGCACGTAGATATCCGCCAGAAAG
>UQNM01000041.1 GCA_900542395.1 uncultured Eubacteriales bacterium | reverse complement strand
GCCGATGGTACTTGGTTGGAGACGACCTGGGAGAGTAGGACGTTGCCGGATTCCACAAAGAAAAGCCTCAGACGATGTCTGGGGCTTTTTCTTTGTGCATCCCGTCAGGTCCTTCTTCCAGGTCGTTTTCAAGCCAACGTCCAACATTGTACTTGGTTAGGTTCCCCCATGTGCGCCGCCAGTGGCGGATCCAGCGCATGGGGGAACACCTGGGAGAGTAGGAGGAAAGGCGCGGAAGAAACTTTGTGCATCCGTTACGCCCCCTTCCTGAGCCGTCTTCAATGAACGTGCGACAAATGAAGGCCAACTGCTTTACAAAAAGGAACAGCATGGATATAATAGCCATAGGATCGTTTGCATCAGAAGTAGAAATTGTGCCGCTACGCGCCTCCTTGGAGGTTACAAAATGAAGTGCGGGACGCTGGCACACCCGCCTGATGCAGCGATACGGGGATGGGCGCAAGTCCGTCCCTTTCCTTTTGTATCAGGTGTTTTGAAGCGCTGTTTCTCGTGGCTTGAGCCGGAAAACCGCTCTTGATCCGACTGGATGCCCGTGATACAATGAAAACGAATAGCAAAGAGGTGGGCGAAGATGCGATTAAAGAAGGAAAAGGAAGCGTCGAGCATGGAAACGGATAACCTGTTTATGCGATATATCATGCAGTTTGGCGCAGAAGAATTGCCGCCGCGCATGCAGATGCCCATAGAACATCAAACGGACGAGTTTTATAATGCGTTGCTTGAAAGGTGCCTGAAAGAAGGAAAACCCGCCAGTCACTTTATCACGATTGAAGAAAACCCGGAGATATTATACTAAAAAATCAAAATGCATATATCACATGAGGGCGCGCTTCTTACCCGTCAAAAATTGTGACAGCAGGACGAATCTTGCACTTTCACCCACATTCGTGTACAATGGCAGGAAAGAAAGGCGGTGCGGATGGGATGAAGAAATGGGCGGGGCTTCTGCTCGCGTTTCTGCTTTTGCTCGGCGCGACGGCGAGCGCGGCGGTGCAGCTCGGCGACCGGGCGGAGGACACCGTTTCAACCGTTGAGGCGCTCGAGCAGACGCTCGGCCTGACCACGCTGCCGATGGGCATGGGCGGGCTGGGTGCGTTCCTAGCCTATGAGCAGCCGGGGATTCCGTTTTCTGTGCTGATCGACGCGGATGGCACGGTTCGCGCCATGCACTTGGGCGTGGCGACGGCGGAAGGCCGGTTGCGCTCGATGATATCCGTTAAAAAAAGCCTCTTTGGTCAGCCTTTTTGGGCGCCAAAGGGGCTTTTTGCATGGGGGAAAACGGCGCAAAATCGCGCGGGTTCGGGCGCTTAGCCCTCGATATCGGTCACGGTGTAATCCTTATCCTCGACGGCCTTGCGGAGTGCGGCGTTCTCGACCGGCTTGCTGAGGGTCACGACGGCGGTGCCGTCGGTGTGGCTGACCTCGGCGGAGGCGACGCCGTCAATCGCTTCCAGCGCCTTCTTGACGGCCGCCTCGCAGTGGCCGCACATCATGCCTTCAATCTTCATCGTCTTTACCATGGTTGTTTCCTCCTTGTGTTTGGAATGTCGGTTGATTTTTTTATCTTTTCCTGCGTCATGCAGTTTGAAAAGATTCAGTCTCAATGCGTTTGAAACCACGCAGAAGCTCGACAGGCTCATCGCCGCCGCGCCGAACATGGGGTTGAGCGTCCAACCGAAGAGGGGAATCCACACGCCTGCGGCCAGCGGAATCCCGATGACGTTGTAAAAGAACGCCCAGAACAGGTTCTCGTGGATGTTGCGCAGGGTTGCGCGGCTCAGGCGGATGGCGGCGGGCACATCGCTCAGGCGGCTTTTCATCAGCACGACGTCCGCCGCGTCGATGGCGACGTCCGTTCCCGCGCCGATGGCGATGCCGATATCCGCGCGGGTGAGGGCGGGCGCGTCGTTGATGCCGTCGCCGACCATGGCGACCTTACCCTGCGCTTGCAGGCGGCGGATGACGCTCTCCTTGCCCTCCGGCAGAACGCCCGCGATGACCTCGTTCACACCGGCCAGACGACCGATGGCGCGCGCGGTTTTCTCGTTGTCGCCCGTGAGCATCACGACGCGGATGCCCATGTTTCGCAGCGCGGCGATGGCGGCGGGGCTGTCCGCCTTGATGACGTCGGCGACGGCGATCACGCCCGCCAGACGGCCGACCTGCGCGAAGAGCAGGGGCGTTTTGCCCTCCTCCGCGAGCGCTTCGGCTTTTTGGCGGATGGAGCGGGGCACATCGACCTGCGAGGAGACGAACGAGAGGCTGCCGCCCAGCAGCGTTTCGCCGGAAAGCGTCGCGGTCAGGCCGTTGCCCGGCAGTGCGCGGAAATCGCCGACCGGCGCGGCCGTCAGCCCGTCTTCCTCGGCGCGCATCATCACGGCGCGGGCAAGGGGATGCTCGCTGCGCTGTTCGAGCGCGGCGGCGAGGGAGAGAAGCGCGCCCTGCGTCATGCCCTCGGCGGGGAGCACGTCGGTGACCTCCGGCTCGCCCTGCGTGATGGTGCCGGTCTTATCCAGCGCGACGATCTCGGTCTTGCCGGTTTCCTCGAGCGAAACGGCGGTCTTGAACAGAATCCCGTTTTTCGCGCCAAGGCCGTTGCCGACCATGATGGCCACCGGCGTGGCCAGCCCCAGCGCGCACGGGCAGCTGATGACCAGCACGGAGATGCCGCGCGCGAGCGCAAAGCCGATGGATTGGCCGCAGAGCAGCCAGACGGCGGTGGTCAGGGTGGCGAGCGCGATCACCGTCGGCACGAACACGCCGGAAACCCGGTCGGCGACCTTCGCAATCGGCGCTTTCGTCGCGGCGGCGTCGGAGACCATCCTGATGATCTGGGAGAGGGTCGTGTCCTCGCCGACGCGCGTGGCCTCGCAGCGCAGGAAGCCGGATTGATTCGTCGTCGCGGCGGAAACGCTGTCCCCGACGGCCTTATCCACCGGGATGCTCTCGCCAGTCAGCGCGGACTCGTTCACCGCGCTCTCGCCTTCCAGAACCACGCCGTCCACCGGGATGCTTTCGCCGGGGCGGACGACGAACACATCGCCGCGCCGCACCTGCGCAATCGGCACGGCGATTTCCTGCCCGCTGCGCACGAGCGTTGCGGTCTGCGGGGCGAGCTTCATCAGGCTGCGGAGCGCGTCGGTCGTTTTGCCCTTGGAGCGCGCTTCCAGCATTTTGCCGACGGTAATCAGCGCCAGAATCATCGCCGCCGATTCGAAGTAGAACTCGTGCATATACCGCATGACGGCCGCCGCGTCGCCGCGCACCTGCGCGCCCGTCATGGCGAAAAGGGCGTAGGTGCTGTAACCAAAGGACGCGGCCGCGCCCAGCGCGACGAGCGTATCCATATTCGGCGCGCCGTGGAGGAGCGAACGGAAGCCGTTGATGAAGAATTTCTGGTTGATGACCATGACGGCGATGGTCAGCAGCAGCTGGAGCAGCCCCATGGCGACGTGGTTGCCCGCAAGGCAGGCGGGCAGCGGCCAGCCCCACATCATGTGCCCCATCGAGACATACATCAGCGCGATCAAAAAGCCCAGCGACGCGATCAGGCGGCGCTTGAGCGCCGGGGTTTCGCGGTCGGCCAGCGCGTCTTCCTGCGCGGCGGCGGTCGGCGCGCAGGACGCGCCCTTGAGCGACGCGCCGTAGCCCGCCGCCTGCACGGCGGAAACGACGGCCTCCGCCGAAGCCGTGCCTTCCACGCCCATGGAGTTGGTCAGCAGGCTGACCGAGCAGCTCGTCACGCCCGGCACGGCGGAAACGGCCTTTTCCACACGGGCGCTGCAAGCCGCGCAGCTCATGCCCGTTACGGTATATTGTTCCATAGATGACTCCTTTCGCCCTTACCGCATCAGCTTTTGAAGCGTCGTCAGCAGCTCGTCGATGGTTTCGTCCTTCCCGGCACGGATGTCCTGCGCGACGCAGGTTTTGATGTGGCTGGCCAGCAGCACCTTGGAAAAGCTGTTCAGCGCCGCGCTCGCCGCCGCAACCTGCGTCAAAATATCGGGACAATAAGCGTCCTTTTCAACCATGCCGCGAATCCCGCGAATCTGCCCCTCGATGCGGCTGAGCCGGTTGAGCAGATCGCGCTCCTCTTTGTCATCCCGATGCTTTGTTCGGCAATGGCAGCAGCAGGGCGTCGTCTCTTCACTCATGCGTGTTTCACCTCGCTTGCGGGAGTATTATATACCCCATGGGGGTATCTTGTCAAGGAAAATTCCAAAATGAAGTTCTCGAACAAATTCATTTAATTATCATCAGAAACAAACGTCAGATTCAAAAGAATTGCATGAAATGATAAAATCAACGTCAAAATGATTGACGAACGGGGAAAAAAGCGCTATACTGACGCACGTTCAAGAGCGCGGACAGGCAAAAAGGCCGTCCGCCAAAGCAACGCCGCGCATCGGCGCAGATGGGAGAGATTACAATGAAGAAAGTGCCCGAGCTGTTTGGAAGCATGGTCTTTAACGAGGCCGTTATGAAGGAGCGACTGCCCAAGGACGTGTATAAATCGCTCAAGCAGACCGTGCGGCAGGGCACGGCGCTGGACCCGCAGGTCGCGGGCGTGGTGGCCAACGCCATGAAGGACTGGGCGATCGAGAAGGGCGCGACCCACTTCACCCATTGGTTCCAGCCGATGACGGGCATCACCGCCGAAAAGCATGATTCCTTCATTTCGCCCTGCGCGGATGGCACGGTCATCATGGAGTTTTCCGGCAAGGAGCTGATGAAGGGCGAGCCGGATGCGTCGTCCTTCCCCTCCGGCGGCCTGCGCGCGACGTTCGAGGCGCGCGGCTATACCGCGTGGGACCCGACGAGCTATGCGTTCATCAAGGATGACACGCTCTGCATCCCGACGGCGTTCTGCTCGTACACGGGCGAGATTCTGGATAAGAAAACGCCGCTGCTGCGCTCGATGGAGGCCATCAGCAAGGAGGCCTGCCGCGTGCTGGCGCTCTTTGGCAAGAAGGTCAGCCGCGTGACGACGACCGTTGGCCCCGAGCAGGAGTATTTCCTGATCGACAAGGAAGATTATAAGAAGCGCCCCGACCTGATTCTCACCGGCCGCACGCTTCTGGGCGCGCGGAGTCCGAAGGGGCAGGAGCTGGAGGATCACTACTTCGGCTCTATCCGCCCGCGCGTCAAGGCGTTCATGGCCGATTTGGACGAGGAGCTTTGGAAGCTGGGCGTAAACGCCAAGACGGAGCACAACGAGGTCGCGCCCTGCCAGCACGAGATGGCGCCGGTCTTTGCGACCGCGAACATCGCCACCGACCACAACCAGCTCACGATGGAGATGATGAAGAAGGTCGCCGACCGCCACGGGCTGGTCTGCCTGCTGCATGAAAAGCCGTTCGAGGGCGTGAACGGATCGGGCAAGCACAACAACTGGTCGATTTCCACCGACAGGGGCGAAAACCTGCTCGATCCGGGCTCTACACCGATGGAGAACGCGCAGTTCCTGCTGTTCCTGACGGCGGTGATCAAGGCCGTGGACGAGTATCAGGATTTGCTGCGCATCAGCGTCGCCAGCGCGGGCAACGATCACCGGCTGGGCGCGAACGAAGCGCCGCCCGCCATCGTCTCCATGTATGTCGGCGACGAGCTGGCCGCCGTCATCCAGTCGCTGGTGGAGGGCACGGATTACAGGGCGGCGGGGCACAAGAGCATGGATATCGGCGTGACGAGCCTGCCGCATATCCCGCAGGATAACTCCGACCGCAACCGCACGTCGCCCTTCGCGTTCACGGGCAACAAGTTTGAATTCCGCATGCCCGGCTCGTCTTTCAACATCGCCTGCACGAACGTCATGCTCAACACCGCCGTCGCGGATGAGCTGATGCAGTTCGCGGATGAGCTGGAAAAGGCCGACGATTTCGAGGCCGCGCTCTCCAAGCTCATCCGCCGCGAGCTGGCCGCGCATCGGCGCATCCTCTTCAACGGCAACGGCTACAGCGAGGAATGGCCGCTCGAGGCCGCGCGCCGCGGGCTGCTCAACCTGCGCTCCACGCCGGAGGCGCTCATCCATTATACGGATGAGAAGAACGTGGCGCTGTTCGCCCGCCATGGCGTATACACGCGGACGGAGATACAGTCCCGGCAGGATATCAACATGGAGGAATACGCCAAGATCATCCATATCGAGGCGCTGACCCTGATCGACATGCTCGGCAAGCTGATCGTTCCGGCCTGCGCGGCGTATTCCGGAAAGCTGGCGGAGGGCGTGGCCGCCAAGGCGGGCATCGGCGTGGACGCGCCTGCGGAGGCCGCGCAGGTCAGGCTGCTGACCGAGAAGACGGCCGAGCTGATCGAACGGACGGAGCGGCTCAAGGCCGTTGTCGCCGACGAGCCGGAGGCGCTCAACGCGCGCGCGATGTATGAGCACGAGGCCGTCATCCCCGCGATGGAAGCCGCCCGGCAGGTTGCCGACGAGCTGGAGGGCAGGGTCGGCAAGGAATATTGGCCGATGCCGTCCTACGCGGATCTGCTGTTTTACGTCTGAAAAGAGGGGCGGATGCCCATCGGCTGATGGAACGCCCGATCGACCGAGAAAAGAAGCATAGCAAAAAGCCTCATACGCACAGGATGCTTTGGTCATTCCGCGGCGTATGGGGCTTTTTGTGCTGTCCGCGATGTTCTGCTCCGGCACGCTTCAAATGTGAACCGCATAGCATATCTGGTATGGGTTCTGCGCGAAAAAATGCGGGAAAGCTGGCTGAAAACAGGGAAAATAAAAACGATTTCTGTTATAAACAAGGAGATATGCTGCAAATAAGGAAAAAATTATGGTCATTTTTTATGCTAACCGGTTGACATATAATTAAAAGGCTGATAAGCTTACGGAGGGCGACTGAGGATGAAAGTGGAAAATAAGACGAAAAAGACGGTCACGTCCGCCCTGTTCTACGTGCTTTATATCGCGCTGGCGGTCGTTTTTCTGGCGCCGCTGCTGTTCCTGTTCGTTTCCTCTGTCAAGAGCGAGACGCAGCTCGTTTCGGATATGGCGACGCTCAAGGCGTTCATTCCCTATGGCAACCTGACGCTCGAAAACTATGTCGCCGTGTTTGAAAAGCTCGACTTTCTGCATTACTTCCGCAACTCGGCCGTCAACGCCATCATTCAGGTGTTCGTCGGCATGTTCATCAACGGCATGATGGGCTACGCGCTGGGCATGCTTGAATTTCGGGGGCAGAAGCTGCTCGTTTCGCTGATGATCGCGCTGACCATCATTCCGACCGAGGCCGTTATCATCAACCGCTTCATGGTGGCCTTTAATTTGGGCATCATCAACACCATTTGGGCGCTGGCCATTCCGAATCTGGCGACGCCGATGTATGTCTTCCTGTTTTATCAGCATTTCCGCGGCATGCCGAAGGATCTGCTGGAGGCGGCCATCATCGACGGAGAAAGCTACACCGGCGTGTTCTTCAAGATCATGACCCCGCTCTCCAAGCCGATTTATGCGACGGTCGCCATCATGTCCTTCATCCGCGCGTGGGGCGATCTGCTCTGGCCGACGCTCGTGACCCGCGATAACACGTGGCGCACGCTGCCGCAGGCGCTGCGCGGCCTGAACGACTCGGTGTATACCTTCTGGGGACAGATTTTCGCGTTCAGCGCGATGATTACCCTGCCGATTCTGGTCATCTTCCTCGTGTTCCAAAAGCAGTTCGTGCAGTCCGTCGCGATGTCCGGCATCAAAGGATAATGCAAAAAAGAAAGGAGATTCGATTGGCCGTGGAGTATCAATATCTGGGAACCGGCGCGGCGGAGGGCATGCCCGCCACGTTCTGCGCCTGCCCCGTCTGCCTGCGCTCGATGCGGGAGGGCGGAAAGAGCCTGCGCATGCGCGCCTGCACGCTGCTGGGCGAAGATGTGCTGATCGATCTCTCGCCGGATATCCACGCGCAGAAGCTGAGATTCGGCCTGCGGCTGGATCGACTCAAGTGCATCGTCTTCACCCATTCGCATCCGGATCATCAGGATATATACGCGCTTCAAAACCGCGGCACGCCGTCCTGCGCGCTTCGTCCGGATGTGCCGGAGGAAGAAAACGTGCTGGATCTATACGGCAATCTGTGGGTGAAAAAGCGCTTCCTTTCGGCCTGCGCCGGTGCGGAACGGGCGAGGGAAGAGCGCTTCCGTTTTCACGAGGTGAAGCCGTTTGAGCCGTTTGAGGCCGCCGGGTATACCTTCTACCCGCTGCGCGCGAACCATCGGCCGATTCAGGTGGAGGACTGCCTGATTTACGCCATTTCGGATGGAAAAACGGCGATGCTGTATGCGAACGACACCGGCGAATTGAGCGAGGAAAACGACGAATATCTGAAAACCACCGGCCTGACATTTTCCGTGGTCAGCATGGATTGTGCGCGCGGAACGCTCAAGGGCGACGGGCACATGGGCTTTGCCGAGGTGCTGCGCCTGCGGGAGCGGCTGAACAAGGCGGGGCTGGTGAAGGCGGATACGCGCTATATCCTCAACCATCTTTCCCACATGAACGATATGACCCATTCGGAATGGGAGCGGTTCGCCGCGCCCCATGGAATCGAGGTGGCCTACGACGGTATGAAGGTCGTCTGCTGCCCCTGACCAGCAAAGGAGAACGAGCCAATGGCGACCATCAAAGAAGTAGCGCAGCGCGCCGGCGTTTCGGTGACGACGGTTTCCCGCGTGCTCAACAAACGCGGCTACATCAGTCAGGAGATGCACGACAAAATCTACGCGACGATGGAGGAGCTGAACTATCAGCCCAATGAAGTCGCGCGGTCGTTGACCCGACGCAGAACGAAAATCATCGGTCTGCTGGTGCCTTCTGTCGATGATCCGTACTTTGGCGAGGTCACCAATCAACTGATTCTTGCAGCCATGCGGCACGGATACAAGGTGATGATCTATGCGTCCGACGGCCAGAACGATCGGGCGCTGGAGTATGTCGGGATGCTCAAGGCCAATCAGGTGGACG
Source organism: uncultured Eubacteriales bacterium (assembly GCA_900542395.1). GTDB lineage: Bacteria > Bacillota > Clostridia > Christensenellales > Aristaeellaceae > Ventricola. The sequence goes on along the minus strand of UQNM01000041.1, from coordinate 12,399 downwards.
GCATCATCATCAGTCTGCGTTCCCGCGAGCTCGACGCGCTGCTGGACGACAACCTTCCGGTCGTTTCCTTCGAGCGCATCAAGGTCGGCCGGCTGCCGACGGTGCTTTGCGACAACCACATGGGCGGCCGCATGGCGGCGGAGGAACTGCTCGCCAGCGGAAGCAAGCGCCCAGTGATGATTGCGGCCGTGCACGACAAGCTGCTCCCGGCGTATGACCGATTCGTGGGCTTTTGCAGCGTCATGCGTGAGCATGGGCTGGAGGAACGCATTTTTGAAACCAAGGAGAACGACAGCTTGCACGGCGATTATTCCAAATTGGCCAGGCAGGTGCTCGATACGTTTCCGGATGCGGACGGTGTGTTCTGCACCAGCGACCAGATTGCGGCTTCCGTCGTGCGCTGCGCGGTGGCAAGCGGGCGGCGCGTGCCGGAAGACATCCGCGTGATCGGCTTTAACGACAATTATCTGGCGGCCTGCCTGTGCCCGCCGCTGACCAGCATCCGCCAGCCGATTCCGGAGATGTGCGAAATGGCGATAGAGTGTTTGATTAAACAGATTCACGGCGAAAAAGTGCCGGTTGATATGGTGTTTCCTGTGACGTTGAGCGCGAGAGAAAGCACGTGCGGCGCAAAGGGCGAGGAGGAAAAAAGACCATGATTCAGCGATTTGAGCGTTGCCTGCCGGAAGAGGTGGGCATTCCCAGCGAAGCGATTGACGCATTTCTGGATGAGCTGGAAAACGGCGGATTTACCCAGATGCACGGCCTGATGATTATGTGTCACGGCAAGGTCTGCGCGGAGGGGTGGTGGGCGCCGTTTGCGCCCGGCCTGCACCACTGCGACCATTCCCTGAGCAAAACCTACACCGCGACGGCCATCGGTCTGGCGGAATATCAGGGGCTGCTCAAGCTGAGCGACAGGGTATGCGATATCCTGCCGGATAAGATGCCCGCGCAGATGAGCGACAGGCTTTCAAGGCTGACCATCCGCGATTTGCTGGTGATGGGCGACGGCTCGGAGGAAGAGGAAACGACCTATCCGGCAGATTGGCTGGAGCGGTATTTCGCCCGACCGATTGCCCACGAACCCGGCACGTTCTGGCGCTATAATTCCCACACGACGGCACTTGTCTGGGCGGCATGGGCATGTTCACCACGACGGAAGATAACCTGCGCCTGATGAAGCTGTATCTGAACGGCGGCGTCTGGAACGGTGTGCGCCTGCTGAGCGAGACCTTTGTGCACGACGCGACCACCGAACGGATGGACACGTGGCCTGCGCACGCGCACACGCCGTATATCTACGACAACTGCGTGGGCTACGGCTACCAGATCTGGATGTGCAGGCCGGAAGGCTCGTACCGCGCGGACGGCGCGTTCGGCCAGTTCTCCGTCGTCGTGCCGTCGCTGGATTTGATCGTCTCCATCAACGAGGCGGGTTTCCTCGGCGAACTGATGGGACATTCGGATCTGCATCTGCTCAAGGAAGGGGAGAATCACCCGATCCACGGGCCGCAGGCGACGCTCAACGCGCTGTTTGACATCCTCGTGCCGCAGATTCACGCCGACGTGGAAACGCTGCCTGCGGGCAGGGCGGCCGCTATGCTGAAAGAGCGCCTGAGCCGTTTGGCCGTGCCGCATCCGTATCCGAACGGCGCGGATTTCTCCGCGCACGATCTGGATATAACGCTCGTCCCGAAAGAGGGAAAGCTGTCCTTCGGCGTGCTTTATTCCAGACGCAGGCAGCGCATCGCGTATCCCGGCGCGGACAAAATGCGCCTGCGCGCGCGCGACGGCAAGCTCGAAATCACATGGACGGAGGATGGCGAGCAGCGCGCGCTGACGGCGGATTTGCAGGGCACGCGCACGGCGGGCGAGCTGGTCTACCGCTATGACCGCGAAATCATCACCAAGACGAGCAGCAGCGCGTGGTGGGACGAGCAGGGGCGGCTTCAAATGTCCGTCCTGTGGGTGGAATCCGAAGCGGAAAACCGCTATATGTTTACGTTTGACGGCGACGAGGTGCGCGTGGATAAATGGTTCACCTTCGGCACGTTCAAGGGACTTGAAAAGGACGAGTGCGTGTATCGCCGCGCATGAGAAAGGAATGAACCGATGGAAGAACTGTACAATGGGATCAGGCTGCCGGACGTCTGGCCGCCGAGGGACATGGATGACATGTCTTTGAGCGGACTTCCCGTTCCGTATCTGGAAAACCGGCCGGATGTGGCGAAGATCGACGTGGGGCGGCAGTTGTTCATCGACGATTTTTTGATCGAGGAAAACTGGCTGGAAAAGCGCTTTCATCAGGCTGTGCTGGATGAAACGCCTGTGCTTGCGCCCGAAACGCCGATGGAGTGGAACAGGGGCGTTGCGCCTGTTGCCGCGCCGTTTACCGACGGATGCTGGTACGATCCCGCGGACGGCGTATATCGGCTGTATTACCACGCCGGCTGGTTTGACGGAACGGCGCTGGCGGTTTCCGCCGACAGGCGGCATTTTACGCGGAAGATGCTGGATAATCAGGTGGGCACAAACCGCATTTTTGTGCCCAAGCCCGGCTGGCAGCGGGACGGTTCCTGCGTGTGGCTCGATCAGGAGACCGAGCATCCGGAGGAACGCTATAAGATGTTCCACTATTTCAGAACGCCGGAGGGCGACGTGGCGCAGGTGGCCGTCAGCGCGGACGGCATGCACTTTGGCGACCCGGTGACAACGGGCCTTTGCGGCGACAATACGTCGTTTTTCTACAATCCCTTCCGCAGAAAATGGGTATTTTCCATTCGCACGGGTCTGCCTTCGACCCCGTGGTACAGCCGCGGCCGCAGCTACTACGAGTGCGACCGCTTCATGGAGGGCGCGTCGTGGGCAAACGACCAGATTGCTTTCTGGCAGCGCTGCGACGTGCGCGACCTGCGCGAGAGCGAACCGGGCACGATTTACAACAAAAATCTGCCGCCGCAGCTCTATCACCTGAACTGCGTGGGCTATGAGAGCGTCATGCTCGGCCTGTTTGCCATCATCAAGGGATTCGATCAGGCGCATAACGCCGTCTGCGAAAACAGCGGCGTGCCCAAGCACATCGATCTCCACGCGGGCTTCAGCCGCGACGGTTTCCATTTCAGCCGCGATAACCGAAGCCCGTTCATCCGCTGCACGGATCGGTCGGGCTCGTGGGCGCGCGGCTACCTACATGCCTGCGGCGGGCTGTGCCTTGTCTCGCCGGAGGAACTGGCTTTCCCGATTGCGGGATTCAGCGGCGCGTCTTCGGCGGAAAACGGAAATCTGTACGGCGGCGCGGCGACCGGCTTTGCGCGGCTTCGCCGGGACGGTTTCGCGTCGCTCCACGCCAACGGAACGAGGCAGTTCATGCTGACCCGCAAGATGCGCTTTGAGGAAGGGCGGCTGCTGTTCATCAACGCGAACGCGGCGGAGGGCTTTGTCCGCGCGCAGATTGAAGACGAGGCGGGGCGGCCGATTTCCGGCTATTCCTTTGCGGATTGCGTGCCGATGATTGCCGACAGCACAAAGCGCCAGCTCGTCTTCCGCGGCGGCGACCTTTCCGCGCTTCGAGGCCGGGTTTTCAGGATTCGGTTTGAACTGATCGCGGCGGATCTGTTCGCTTTCTGGATTGCCGGGGACGAGCAGGGACATTCCGGCGGGTATGTCGCGGCGGGCGGCAGCGCCTATCCGGGGCCGAAAGACGAATAAGAAAGGACGACGAAAGCCGATGCGTTTATTGATTCTCTCCGATATTCACGCGAATATCGCGGCGCTCCGGGCGATTGAAAAGGACGCGGGCGCGGTGGACGCCATCTACTGCGCGGGCGACTATGTGGATTACGGCACGGATCCGCATGAGGCGATCGGCTGGGTCCGGGAACACGGTGCGCACTGCGTCATGGGCAACCACGACAGGCATCTGCTCAACATCCTGTTTTCGGGCGAGGTGGATGCGTTTCGGGGAACAAATCGCTACAAATGGGTGCACGACAACTGCGAACGGGTGACGGATGAAGACATCGCGTTTCTGGCCGTGCGGCCGCAGCACATGAGCTTTGAGGCGGATGGTATAGCGTACCTGATGCAGCACCAAATGCTGGATAACAGCTACGACATGCCGGAGAGCGTGCAGACGTTCGATGCGTTCTGGCGCGTGTGGCACGCAGGCGAGCGCAGGCCGGAGCGGCGCATGATCTTCGGGCATACGCACCGCAGGCTCGTGCATCGGCTGGATAACGACCGCCTGTGGCTCAATCCCGGTTCAGCATCCTATCGCAGGCCGGACGACCGGGATAAGCGCGCCCATTATATGCTCATTGAAGACGGCGACATCCGATTCGGCGCGGTGGAATACGACCGCAGCGCGATGTTGGCGCGCGCCATGGACTATGTTAAAAAGGGCACGATGCTCGAAACCGACTTGCAGGATGCGATGTTCTTCTTCGGCGATGCGCCGACGAGCCGGGAACCGCTGCCGAGATGAGCGGAAAAGAGCGATAGAAGAGTGCGATAAGGGGGAATTGCGATGCAGATGCTGAGGATGCTCGACGTCGATGCGCTCGATGTGCCGGAGCAGATTCCGCACGGCGATATGCCGGGGGACGGCGTCACCATCGGTCAGGATAATATCGAGCGGGCAAAGACCGTGCTTTCGGCCATTCAGGGGACGCTGGAGCGGCGGCTGGAGGAGAGCGCGGGCGGCCGCGTGGTCATCGGCGTATGCGGCGGCAGCGGATCGGGAAAGACGGTTATGGCCTCTGTTCTGGGCTACGCGCTCAACCGGGCGGGGATCGGCGCATATATCATGAGCGGCGACAACTATCCCCGCCGAATTCCGGCGACCAACGACGCGGAGCGGCTGCGTCTGTTCCGCATGGGCGGCCTGCGCGGGCTGCTGGCCAGCGGCGAATACAGCGACGAGAAGGCCGTCGTGCTGCGCGAACTCTGGCAGGCGGATGCGGACGCGGAGCCGGAAACGGCGCGGAAGCTGCCGTGGATGCAGACGTATCAGCAGGCCGGCGCGCAGGCGCTGAGCGGCTATCTGGGCACGCCGGAGGAAATTGACTTTGACGAGGTCAACGACATCATCGCGCGCTTCAAGCGCGGCGAAAAACACATTCCGCTCAAGCGGATGGGGCGCGAGGAAACCGCGATTTGGTATGAGACGGTGGATTTCACCGCGACGCGCGTGATGGTGATCGAGTGGACGCATGCGAACAGCGACTTTTTGAAGGGCGTGGATATCCCGATTTACCTGAATAGCACGCCGATGCAGACGCTGGAGCATCGCCGCCTGCGCAACCGCGACGCGCAGACGGACAGTGCTTTTACCACGATGGTGCTGAACATCGAGCAGCGTAAGCTGGACAGCCAGGCGTGGAAGGCGCAGGTGATTCTCTCCCGCGAGGGAAAGAAAATCACCTATTCGGCGTATCGGCGCGAGACGGAATGAGCGGAGGGAAAAGGCCATGAATGGCGGAGCAATGCTCAACGCATATCCGGACAGCCTCGGCGGCACGTTATCCGATATTGCACAGCTATTGGAAAGCGAAGCGTTCGCGGATGCATTCCGGTCGTTTTACATTTTGCCGAGCGTGTTCAACACGGATTTGGATCGCGGTTTTTCGGTCATCAGCTATGATCTGAACCGCATGCTCGCCGCGCCGGAAGACGTGAAGCGGCTGAAAGAGAACGGAATTGATCTCAAGCTGGATTTTATATTGAACCACCTTTCCGTGCTTTCGCCTCAGTTTCAGGATATTTTAAGAAACGGCGACGCATCGCCGTATCGCGATTTTTTCATTGATTGGAATCAATTCTGGGCGGGGTGCGGCGAAATGACTGACGCCGGATACATCCAGCCGGAAGAAAAATACATTCGAGGCATGTTCTTCCGCAAGCCGGGGCTGCCGATTCTGATGGTTCGCCTGCCGGATGGGCGCGATGTGCCGTATTGGAACACGTTCTATCAGCAGGTTCGATATGACCCGGTCGATGCGCAGGATTTGATGCGCGCTTCGGATATGCAGTATGGCGAGGCGACGGTTTTGGCCGCGCGGCTTGACGCGGGGCTGGAGGCCGGGCAGAAGCCGCAGGAGCTGGATTTCACGGGCTTTGAGCGCTACCGCGAGGCATGCGTTCAACTGCTGGAAATGCGGCGGAAATATCTTGGTCAGATGGATTTGAACCTGAAAAGCGAGCGGGTCTGGGCGTATTATGACAGTGTGCTGGGCAAGCTGGCTGAATACGGTGCGGCGATTGTGCGGCTGGATGCGTTTGCCTATGCGCCCAAAACGCCGGGGCTGCGCAATTTTATGAACGAGCCGGACACGTGGGACACGCTGGAACGCATTCGCCAAATGGCCGATTCGCATGGTTTGACCCTTTTGCCGGAGATCCATGACCCTTATGCGGCGGGAACCTATGAAAAGGTCGCTCGAAAGGGCTATATGACCTACGACTTTTTCCTGCCGGGGCTGGTGATTGACGCGATTGAGAACCATGACGGCACGCGGCTGATGCGCTGGGCGGAAGAACTCAGGGAAAAAAACATCCGCACGGTGAACATGCTCGGCTGCCATGACGGAATCCCGATGCTGGATTTGAAGGGACTGCTCAGCGACACAGAGATTGAGAAGCTGATCGCGCTGATTGTCAGCCGCGGCGGCATGATTAAAAATCTGCACGGTGCGAAGAACGTCTATTATCAGGTCAACTGCACGTATTTCAGCGCGCTGGGCGCGGACGAGCGGAAAATGCTGCTCGCGCGCGCGATTCAACTGTTCATGCCGGGCAAGCCGCAGGTCTGGTATTTGGATTTGTTTGCGGGCGAAAACGATCTGGAAGCCGTTCGCCGCGGCGGCGAAGCGGCGCATAAGGAGATCAACCGCACGAACCTGACGCGGGACGCGGTGGCGGACGCGCTGAAAAAGGATGTGGTGCGCGATCAGCTTGCGCTGCTTCGGATGCGCAACACCTGCCCGGCGTTCGATTTCGACGCGGACATGACCGTGCGCCAGCCGCAGAACGACCAACTGGAAATCATCTGGGAAAAGGACGGGAGCCGCGCGAGCCTGCGCGCAAACCTGACGACATACGAATTCGCGGCGCAGACGGATTGCGGCGCGGTGCGGACGGTCCTGACCAGCCGATGAACAGGGGGAAAAGGCGATGACGATGTGGACGCTTGACGACCGATACGAAACAATGCCGTGGGACGAGCTGGACGCGGTGGTTTTTGACGTGGGCAACGTGCTGCTCTCCTATTCGCCGGAGGAGGAGCTGGAGTTTTTTTTTCCGGGGGAGACCGAGCTGCATGAAAAGCTGATGGAAAAGATCATTAAAACGCCGTATTGGAACATGATGGATCGGGGGACGCTCACCGTTCAGCAGGCAATCGGACATATGACCGGGCGCGATCGGGCGCTCGAACCGATGATTCGCCGCTTCATGGAAAACTGGCTGGATTTTACGCGCCCGATCGAAGAAGGCGTTCAGGCGGTCAAAAGCTGTCTGGCACACGGCAAGCGCGTGTTTGTGCTCTCCAACTATCAGAAGGAATCCTTTGCGACGGTTGAAAGCCGGTTCGATTTCTTTGGCCTGTTCGAGGGAAAGGTCGTTTCTGCGCGCGAAGGGCTGCTCAAGCCGAACGCGGACATCTATGAATTTCTGACGAACACCTATCGTGTTGAGCCGAGCCGCGCGCTGTTTATCGACGACACACCCGCCAATATCGAGGGCGCGATGTATGTGGGGTGGCAGGGCTTCTGCTTTAACCGGCCGGGAAAACTGGCTGCATTTGTGGGCGACTGAAAGGGGTAACGATATGCAGAAGATTTATGCGCATCGGGGCGCGTCCGGCTATGCGCCGGAAAACACGCTTCGCGCGTTTGCGCTGGCGGCGGATATGGGCGCCGACGGCGTGGAGCTGGACGTGCAGATTTCAAAGGACGGCCGTCTGGTCGTCTTTCACGACGACGAATTGAGCCGCCTGACGGGCTTTACCGGTTCGGTGGCGGATTATACCTACGCCGAGCTTTGCCGGATGCCGGTGATTCACGCGGTGGATGCGACGGAGAGAGACGTGGCGCCGCTGCTCGAGGATGTGCTGGCGCTGCTGCACGAGCGCGGACTGTCCGTCAACATTGAGCTGAAAAACAGCCGCGCGGCATTTCCTGCGCTTGAGGAAAAGACGCTCGAGGCGGTCGAAAAGGCAGGCATGAGGGAGAAAACGATCTATTCCTCCTTCAACCATTACAGCCTGCTCAAAGTGCGCAGGATCGACCCGAATGCGGTCTGCGGATTGCTCTACGACGCGATGCTCTATCAGCCGTGGGATTACGCCAGACAGCTTGGCGTTCAGGCGCTGCATCCGCATTTCAGCGAGCCGACGTTTGTGACGGGCGAGGTGGAAGCGGCGCACAGGCTGGGGCTTTCGGTCAACGTGTGGACGGTCAACGAGGAAGCGGATCTGCGCCGGATGGCAGAGATGGACTGCGACGGCATCATTTCCAATTACCCGGATGTGGCGCTGCGCGTCTTACGGGAAACGCGCGGCTGATCGGAGAATCGAGGGAATGTGATGACGGGGCGAGAACGTCAGGCTGCCGTAGACATGACGCGGGGCAGCCCGGTGAAGCTCATTTTGCGGTTTACGCTGCCGCTGCTCATCGGGCAGATGATGCAGCAGATTTATACGCTGACTGACACGATGATTACGGGTCACTTTATCGGCGACGCGGCGATTGCGGCGATTGGCGCGTCCACGTCGCTCAATGATCTGATGATCAATTTTGCCAACGGAATGTGCAACGGATGCGGCATCATCATCGGTCAGCTTTACGGCGCGCAGAAGATGGATAAGCTGCGTCGGGCGACGGCCGTGATGCTGATGTTCAGCGTGGGGCTGGGGGCGCTGCTGACCCTCGGCGTGATGATCGGCATCGAGCCGCTGATGCGTCTGCTCAATACGCCGGAGAGCGTCTTCGATGAGGCGATGCGCTATGCAGCCGTTGTCTGCGGCGGCGTTGGGGTGACCATTTTGTATAACATGTGCGCCAGCTTTATGCGCTCGCTGGGCAACGGACGCATGCCGCTCGTCTTTTTGACGATTTCCTGCGTGCTCAATATCGCGCTGGATACGCTGTTTGTCGTCGTGCTGCACATCGGCGTGGTGGGCACGGCGCTGGCGACGCTGATCGCGCAGTGCATTTCGGCGCTGCTGAGCATGGCGTATATCGCGCGCGCGTTTAAGCCGTTCCTGCCCCGCAAGGCGGATTTTCGCGCGCCGGCCGGCTTGTGGACGCAGATGGCGGCGTCCGGCCTGTCGATGGGGCTGATGAATTCGGTCTACGCGCTTGGCTCGCTGACGATGCAGCGCGCCATCAATACACTGGGCGAAACCGTGATGGCGGCGCACACCAGCGCAAGACGAATTCTCAGTCTGACCGGCGCGCCGATGAGCAACCTCGGCACGGCGGGTGCGGTCTTTATCAGCCAGAACTGCGGCGCGCAGGCGTATGACCGGGTGAAGCGGGGGCTGAATCGAACCGTTCTGATGGCGCTGATCTGGGAGGCGGCGGCCATGGTCGTCATGGTCACGCTTGGGCCGGAGCTGCTGCGGCTGCTCATCGGCACAAGTAACGCCGAATTGCTGCGCTATGGCACGATGTCCCTGCGGGCGAGTGCGGCGCTGTTTCTGCCGCTGGCCTATCTGGTCACGATGCGGCAGGCAATGCAGGCGCTGGGGATGCACGTTGTGCCGGTGATTTCCTCGTGCATTGAGCTGGTGATGAAGATCGCGGCGGCGTTTGCCGTTGTGCCGCGCTTTGGCTATGCGGGTGCGTGCTGGGTGGAACCGGCGACGTGGCTGGCCTGCTGCGTGTTTTTGATGATACAATATATGGTCAAGCGGAAAGAGATTCTGCACTTATAGAACGAAAAAAATCCGAACCCATCCTCAATCGGGATGACGTTCGGATTTTTTGAGTTTGGGCTTTGGGTGAATGACGTCAGCGGGGCTGACGCTTACTGCTTTAACGCAGGGAAGCAAAATAGGGGATGAATTCCCCTTTGTATCCCCTTTTGAATGTAAAATTATGCAAAACAGATAATAAAAAAGTCTGAAAGCTATCACTTTCAGACAAAATGGTGGAGGTGAGGAGAATCGAACTCCTGTCCGAAAAAGCGACAGCCGAGCTTTCTCCGAGCGCAGTTCGCGTTTTAACATTCCCTCTTCCCAGCGCCCACGAACGGGCTCAGGGATTCAGTAGCTTCATAATGTGTTCATGCTGCAAAGCTTAGGCAAGAACATGGCCCGCTAAATGACGCCGGATTCCGATGCAGCGGGATCATCGGGCCGACGCGCAGCCTAATTAGGCCGCGAGGCAATAATCGTTATTGTCAGTTCATTTTTAATTTCCCGATTTTTACGTGGCTCGGGGCCACGGCTCGCTTACCTGACCGCCCACAATCCCGTCGAAACCAGTACACCCCCATACAAATCGGCGCAAACGCGCTCAATCGTCCCCGCGGTTCTTCGAGCGCAGGGCGCGCTGAATGTCGCGCTGCGCATCCTTGGCCGCCATGTCGTCGCGCTTGTCGTGCAGCTTTTTGCCCTTGCAAAGCCCCAGCTCCATCTTGAAGCGCCCGTCCTTCAAATACACCTGAAGCGGGATGAGCGAATAGCCCATCTTGCCGACCTCCTGCGCGAGATGACGAATCTGGCTCTTGTGCAGCAGCAGCTTCTTTTGCCGAAGCGGGTCGGGGTTGAAGATGTTGCCCTGCTCGTAGGGGCTGATGTGCATGCCGCAGACGAGCACCTCGCCGTCCTTGACGATGGCGAAGCTCTCCTTGAGGTTCATCCGCCCCTGACGCATGCTCTTGACCTCGGTGCCCTTGAGCTCCATGCCACATTCCAGCCGCTCTTCGACGAAGTAATCGTGGAACGCTTTTTTGTTTTGTGCCATCGGCTTGATGCCCTTTGCGCGCGCCATGCGACTCCCTCCCTCGAAAAAAGCTCGACCATAGTATAGCACAGAGCCGGAAAATTGGCAAGCGTTTGCGTCAGGCTTCATCTTGCAGTGCGCGAAGGCGGCGGTGCAGCATCGCCCGCCGGTCGGCGCAGTCAAACCAGTCATCCGGGATGGGGGCGATTTGGTTTAGGCCGATTTGGCGCACGCCGCAAAGCGCCGCCTCCATCTGGCTATGAGGCGTGGGGGCGGTCTGGCAGCGCGCCCCTTCAAGCGTATCGTATGCGCCGAACGCCCGGTTGAAATCCATCAGGGGATAGAGCTTCGTCAGGCGGTTGGTGGCGTTATCAGCCCAAAAACCCCAGTTGCCCCAATGCCTGTCCGTGTTGCCGACGAGGTAATCGACGATGTTCATCATGTGATACCCGTAGGGATCGCGCCGCATGACGATGCTGTGCGCGGTCGTGTCGCGGTTGGCCGCGTAGATATCCACGGATTCGATGTTGACCAGACTGCGCGCCTCCGAGGTCACCAGCCGACAGGCGCTGACCAGCTCGCCCCGATAGGTTTTGGCCTCGTAGCGCACCTGATCGACGGCGAAGCACTGGGCGATTCGGCTGGCGAGCAGCTCGTTGTGAACCTCGCTTGGCGAGCCGTCCTTGTAGAGCCAGAAAACCCCGTCGCGCCGCACCCATGCTTTGGGCGCAACGCCCTGCGTGGCGACGTCCCCGGCGGCGTCGGCAGGGTCGAGGAGCGATGCGTTTTGCACCGTGAGCGAAAGACCGCGGAGCGAAACATCCACAAATGCATCTGAGAGCGAATGGTGAAACAGGCTGACGGCTTCAAACGTCAGCTTTTCTTTGTGCGCCTTGACCCAATAGACGTCGGTGAGCGTCAGCGCGTGATAGGCGATGGCGATCTGCGCGCGATCCCGGTCGGTGACGGCCTGCTTTTTGCCCAGCGCGTTGAGAATCTCCTTGGCATACGCTCGGTCGAGCGTCAGCACGCGCGAGGCGCACCAATGCTCAAAATTGCTGATGTTGTTCAGGCGCGTGTCCATGTCGTCCCCCTGTTCCAGATAGAGGTTGTAGGGCATGAACGAGGGATAATACACCGTGCAGGTGCCATCCGCGCGAACGGAGGCCACGCGCCGGTTCAGGTGCATGATGAAATAAGGGGTCATGGCGTTCACCTCGCTGTTGGTTTATCTTTATCATACAACAAAAAAGCGGGCGTTTCAAGCGGAGCGGCCGCTTTCGCGCGGGCAAACGGCGCGCTTGAGGTTCGCGCGGTTTTGTGCTATGATGGTTGAGCAAAAACTGTTGAGGAGATGTCAAGCTAACAAAACCGATATTTCAAGAAAAATTAAGTTTTTTGCCCGAAGGTTTCCAAAGGGCGACCGGAAAGCCCTTTGGTGGGGCGATGG
>UQNM01000040.1 GCA_900542395.1 uncultured Eubacteriales bacterium | reverse complement strand
GATGCGAGCCGGAGAAGGCGGTGAAGGCCAGCTTGCCCGCATACGGCCAGCGCTCGGGCACGTGCATCTTGGTGCAGCGCTCGTAAATCTCGCGGACATGGTCGATATGGGAGAAATCGAGCATCGGGTCAACGCCCTGCGTGAACATGTTCAGCGCGACGGTGACGATATCGAGGTTGCCCGTGCGTTCACCATTGCCGAACAGCGTGCCTTCGACGCGATCCGCGCCCGCCAGCATGGACAGCTCCGCGCAGGCCACGCCCGTGCCGCGGTCGTTGTGCGGATGGACGGAGATGATCGCCGCATCGCGGTTGGGCAGATGACGGATGAAATATTCGATCTGGTCGGCGTAGGTGTTGGGCGTGCACATTTCAACCGTGTTGGGCAGGTTGAGGATGACCGGGTTTTCCTTCGTCGCGCCGAGCGTTTCCATCACCTGATGGCAGATATCCACGGCAAAATCCATTTCCGTGCCGGAAAAAGACTCCGGAGAATATTCATAGCGGAAATTTGTGCCGGATTGATCGGCTTCGGTCAGTTCGCGCACCAGCTTTGCGCCCGCGACGGCGATATCAATGATTCCCTGCATGTCCTTTTTGAAGACGACCTTGCGCTGGAGGGTCGAGGTGGAATTATAGAAGTGGATGATGACGTTTTTCGCGCCGCGCACGGCCTCGAAGGTTTTGCGGATCAGATGCTCGCGCGCCTGCACCAGCACCTGAATGGTGACGTCATCCGGGATATAGTGGCCGTCGATCAGCGCGCGCAGAATTTCATATTCCGTTTCGGAGGCGGAGGGAAAGCCGACCTCGATCTCCTTAAAGCCGATATCCACCAGCAGCTTGAAGAAATCGAGCTTTTCCTGAAGGTTCATCGGCGTGACGAGCGCCTGATTGCCGTCGCGGAGATCGACGGAGCACCAGGTCGGCGCTTTTTCGATGCGGTTGTTCGGCCATGTGCGATCCGGCAGAGAAACGGGAGTGAACGGGATATACTTTTTGCAGCCCTGATACATGATGGGTTTCTCCTTTCAAACTGAAACAAAACGGTTGGCCGGGGAACGAAAAAGCGCCCCCAGCCGCCTTAAAAGCGACATAGGGGCGCTTGAATACATGACTTTCAGCGCGGTACCACCCTAATTCGGCTGATGACTCAGCCCTCACGGCCTCAGACAAGGCCTGACCGATCACGGGGTCATCCGTCGCGAACTACTGCGTTTCATCCGCGCGATTCCGGGAGGAGTTTTCAAAAGGCGTTCCGTTCGGCTTGCACCAGCCGCCGACTCTCTTGACGGACGAAATCCCCTGATTATTTCCCATCATCATCTTTGGGGTTCGTTGCTGTGAACTTGACATTTATTCTATCCGGGTCGGGGGCGTTTGTCAAGGTGGTTTGAAAAAAATGTCGCGGACGGAGGCGAAAAGGGGAAAGAAGTCAAATTTCTTTGATAAAATCAGCAAAAAGCCTTGACAAAAGGGATAGAAAGCGGTTAAAATAGCCAGTGCGTATGTTCGACTGATTAGCCCCGGGAGAATCTGCGCGCGCTTTAGCAGAGCGTCTGACCAGCGCGATGCACCTTAGATTCTGATTTTCAGGATAATGGAGGAATTCACGTGAAAACGTTTATGGCAAATGCCCAGACCGTCGAGCGCAAGTGGTATGTTGTTGACGCCGACGGCATGACGCTCGGCCGCCTGGCCAGCCAGGTCGCCGCGATTCTGCGCGGCAAGAACAAGCCCACCTACACCCCCCACTGCGACACCGGCGACCATGTGATCGTCATCAATGCCGCCAAGGTGGTTCTGACCGGCAAGAAGCTCGACCAGAAGGTGTACTACCATCATTCCGGTTATGTCGGCGGTCTCAAGGAGACCAAGTACAGCAAGCTGATGGCTGAGAAGCCGGAGTTCGCTGTGAAGCACGCGATTCTGGGCATGATGCCCAAGGGCCCGCTGGGTCGTCAGATGGCTCGCAAGCTGCGCGTGTATGCCGGCGCCGAGCATGAGCACGAGGCGCAGAAGCCGGAAGTGCTCGAGCTGGTGAAGTAATTAGCAGGAAGGAGAGTTTGTAACATGGCACAGGTTCAGTATCAGGCGGTCGGCCGCCGCAAAAAGGCCATTGCTCGTGTTCGCCTCGTTCCGGGCGACGGCAAGGTGGTCATCAATGGCCGCGATATCGACAACTACTTCGGTCTGGAGACCCTGAAGATGACCGTTCGTCAGCCGCTGGCGCTCACCAATCTGGAGGGTCGCTACGATGTGCTGGTCAACGTGTATGGCGGTGGCCTTTCCGGTCAGGCCGGTGCGATCCGTCACGGCATTGCCCGCGCGCTCGTGAAGGCCGATCCGGAGCTCCGTCCGGCGGTGAAGAAGGCTGGCTTCCTCACGCGTGATCCGCGCATGAAGGAGCGCAAGAAGTACGGCCTCAAGGCTGCACGCCGCGCGCCGCAGTTCTCCAAGCGTTAATTCGCTTAACGAGTCGAGGAGGCGAAGATATATGGCGATCCTTAACGGTATTGTCACCGTGCTGCTTGTGATCACCGCGCTCATCCTCATCGCTACCGTTCTGCTCCAGCCGGGCGAATCCAATGGCCTGGGTGCGATTGCGGGCGGCGCCGAGACGTTCTTTGGAAAGAACAAGGCGAAGTCGATGGAGGGTAAGCTCGCTCTGGCGACGAAGGTTTCCGCAGGTGTGTTTATCATTTGCGCGCTCATCGTTGCGATGATCGGCTAAGTGAAAGCGAAAGAGGCTGAAGCAGATGCTTTGGCCTCTTTTTTGAGCAATTTGAAATTTTGAACAATTTGAAAATATGGATTGAACGAAGACCCGAACAGGCAAGATAAAAGCAGGAGAAGAAATATGAAAAGCGACACACGCTACTCAAACCGCAGGCCGAGCGCTCGCTCTGAGCGCCCCGCGCGGGATATGCGCGCCCAGCGCACACAAAAGGAACAAACGGTGCAGTTGACCGTTCGCGGCATGGCTCGCGGCGCAATCCGCATGGAGGCCGAGGACGGAACGATTTACACCTGCGCGAAAGAAAACGCGCGCGGAGCGCTCTTTGGCGATACGGTCCTGGCGGAACGCATCGGCCGCGACCGCGTGGTTGTCGCCAAGGTGCTGACGCATGCGCATGAAAACATCATGGGTGTGCTGCGGGTGCACGACGGTGTGCGCGTGATTCAGCCGCTCGAGCGCAGACTCCCTGCTGAAATTGCCGTCGCCGACCTGCATGCCGAAGCCGAGGACGGCGAAATTGTCCGCACCCATGTCACCCGCTGGGAGGATGAAGGCGGCCTGTGCGTCAGCGTCGAGGAACGCATCGGCAGCTTTGAGCAGGCGACCTATGCGCTCGACGCACTGGTGATGAGCATGCGCCTGCGCACCGATTTTCCGGAGGATGTGCTGAAGGAGGCGGACACCTGCCGCCCGGCGGATCTGGCGGACGACCCGACACGCGAGGATCTGCGCCATCTGCTGTCGTTCACCATTGACGGGCGCGATGCAAAGGACTTCGACGACTCTGTGAGCCTTGAGCAGCTTGAAAACGGCCATGTGCGCCTCGGCGTGCATATCGCGGACGTCGGGCACTACGTCAGGCCGGGAACGGCGCTGGATCGCGAAGCGTTTGCGCGCGGCACGAGCGTCTATCTGCCGGGGCGCGTGCTGCCGATGCTGCCGGAGCAGCTCTGCAACGGCGTTTGTTCGCTGCGGCCGAACGAGGATAAATTCACGATGACCGCGCTGATGGAAATCGACGATGCGGGGCGCGTGGTGGACGAGCGTATCGCCCGAACCATCACGTGCAGCAAGGCGCGGCTGGTGTACGACGATGTGAACGCGCTGTTTAACGGAAGCGAGCAGCAGGAGGACGCGATGGCCGCCGTGGCGGATACACTTCGCCGGATGCGCGTTTTGGCCGGGAAACTGCGCGCGCGCAGGCAGGCACAGGGCTGCATTGATTTTGAAATCGAGGAACCGGGCTTTGTGCTGGATGAAAACGGCGAGCCGGTGGAAATCATCACCCGTGAGCGCGGCGAGGCGGAAATGATGATCGAGGATTTCATGCTGGCGGCGAACGAATGTGTGGCGCGCTTTGCGAGGGAAAACCGCCTGCCGCTGCTCTATCGCGTCCATGAAAAGCCGGACGCGGAGAAGCTGGCGATGTTTGCGGATTTTCTGGATGGCATCGGCGTAAACGCCAAGGGCATCCGGCATAACGCCGCGCCGGGCGATATCCGCGCGATTCTGGAAAAGACGAAGGAGCGGCCGGAATATTCCGTCATCACCGCGCTGGCGCTGCGCAGCATGCAGAAGGCGCGTTACGACGTCGCGCCGCTGGGGCATTACGGCTTGGCGATGGCGGATTACTGCCACTTCACCTCGCCGATTCGCCGCTATCCCGATCTGGTGGTCAGCCGCGCGCTGACAGCGAAGCTGACCGGTCAACCCGCTCCGCTGACGGGCGAGGCGCTGGCCGATGCGGCCGTTCGTTCCAGCGAGCGGGAGCGCACCGCGATTGACGCGGAACGCGCCGCGGACAAGCTGATGATGGCGCGCCTGATGGCGCACCATGTCGGCGAGGATTACGACGGAACGATCAACGGCGTGAGCGAATACGGCATGTATATCACGCTGTCCAACGGCGCGGAGGGCTTTGTGCCCGTGCGCACGCTGGAGGATTGGTTTGGCTTCGACGAGCGGCGCATGCTGCTGCGCGGCGAACGCACCGGCACGGTGTTTTCGCTCGGTCAGCCGGTTCGCGTCAAGGTGCAGAACGTCGAGCTGACCCAGTGCAACATTGATCTGACGCTGCTCACGCCGCTGAAAGGGCGTGTGGCAAGCGGGCAGCGCTCCGAAAGAAAGCAGGAACGCGACCGCATGCGCGGTTTTAACCGGTCATAAGGGCAGGGTTGCATCCAAGCGGATGACGTGATATAATCCATTTGATTATGAAAATGGAAAGGAACGAGATTGATGAAGGCAACGGTCATCGGCTGCGGGCGCTGGGGCTCGTTTATCGCGTGGTATCTGCGCAAAATCGGGCATGAGGTGACGCTGTACGGCAGAGAGGGCTCCAAGCACATTGAGCAGTTTCGTCAGACGCGCTCCAACGGTCTGGTGACGCTGGAAGAGGATGTGCGTGTGACGACGGATTTGCGGGAGGCGCTCCAAAGCGAGTTGATCTGCATTTCCATCCGTTCGCAGAATCTGCCGGAGCTGATGGCGCAGATCGCCGCGCAGGGCGTGAGCGGGAAGACGTTCGCACTGTGCATGAAAGGCATCGAGGTGACGACGCTCCGCCGCCTTTCCGAAATTGCGGAGGAGGCCGTCGGCGGCAGCAACGATGTTGCCGTGTGGCTCGGGCCGGGGCATGTGCAGGAATTTCTCGCCGGGGTGCCCAACTGCATGGTGATTGATTCGAGCAGCGAGGCGGTCAAGGAACGGCTGATTTCGCAGCTTTCCGGCGGCCTGATTCGCTTCTATTACGGAACGGATCTGATCGGCAACGAGGTCGGGGCGGCGGCCAAGAATGTGATCGGCATTGCGGCGGGCATGCTGGACGGCATGGGGCTCTCCTCGCTCAAGGGCGCGCTGATGAGCCGCGGCACGCGGGAGGTTTCCCGGCTGATTGCGGCGATGGGCGGCAACGGGTTTTCCGCCTACGGGCTCTGCCATCTGGGCGATTATGAAGCGACAGTTTTTTCACAATACAGCCACAACCGGCGCTTTGGCGAGATGTTTGTGCGCGGTGAGCCGTATACCGAGCTGGCGGAAGGCTATGACACGGTGAAGGCGCTTTGCGCGCTGGCGGACAGGTATCATGTGGATCTGCCGATTGGCCGCGCGGTGTACGCGGTGCTCTATGACGGCGCGCAGCCGAAGGAGCAGATGAATCAGTTATTCACGCGCAGCCTCAAACGGGAGTTCGATATCTAAAGGGTGAACGATAGCCGGAAGCCGTTTGATACTGTCCGGAAACATTGATAAAAAGCATTGAAAAACGCAGGGTGTGAGCAACTTTTCCTTGCACAAGCCGCGTAATACTGATATACTAAATAAGAAAGACTACGTTTTTCTGATTGCATTGAAGAGGTGAGTACACATGGCTTACAAATCAAGGGTTTCTGACGCTGTGGTGCGTAGGTTGCCGATGTATTACCGCCATCTGCGTGAGCTTGAAAAGGCGGGCGTTGTGCGCATTTCCTCCCAAGAGCTGGGCGAGCGCATGAACCTGACCGCTTCGCAGATCCGGCAGGATATCAACTGCTTCGGCGGCTTTGGCCAGCAGGGATACGGGTATCATGTGGCCAATCTGAAGGAGCGCATCGGCGAGATTCTGGGCTTGAACCACGAATACCATGTCATTATCATCGGCGCGGGCAACATCGGCCGCGCGGTGGCGAATTATACCGGCTTTGCGAAGGAAGGCTTTAACGTGCAGGCGATGTTCGACGTATCGCCCGCGCTGGTCGGCATTGATGTGCACGGGATTCTCGTGCAGCCGATGGAAAAGCTGGATGCGTGGATGGAGACCCACAAGGTCGATATCGCGGTGCTGGCCGTTCCGTCCGCCTATGCGCAGACGACCTGCGATACGCTGGTTCGCGGCGGGGTTCGTGCGATCTGGAATTTTGCGCCGGTCGATCTGGTGCTGCCGGAGGGCGTGGCCGTCAACAACGTGCATCTGTCCGACAGCCTGCACATCCTTTCGTATCGCATGAACGAGAAGGAGCTGTTTTCCGCCATTGACGCGAGCAAACAGCAGCGCGACTAATCAACCGAAAAGGAGAGCGCTTTATGGCTTTTGATCCGCGCACCAAAGAGGAAAGAAAACTGTTCCCGTTTTGGACGCTGATTGTGATCGCAGGGTGTGCGGCTCTGTGGGTTTTCGGCGCGAAAATTTATCAGGAAAGCATGGCGGCATATCAATCATATGCCGCCATCACTCAAAATGTGGCGCAAAACACCTATTATCCGGGCGTCACGGTGGATGGCGTTGAGCTGGGCGGCATGACCCGCGAAGAGGCCGGCGTACTTTTTGGCAGCCGCCAGCAGGAAACGAGCAGCGCGTTTTCGCTGGTCGTTCAGGCGGGCGAGCGCAAATGGCGCATCACCTCCGACGAGGTGCCGATGACGTTTGACGCGCAGACGGTGCTCGACGAGGCATACAACATCGGGCGGTATGGCACACTGGAAGAGCGGCTTGCGGCGATTGACGACGCGAAGACAAACGGTGCGGCGTTTACAACGGGCTTTTCCTATGATCGAACGGCGATTGACAGGCTGGTGGAGATCATCGCCGACAGCCTTGAATACGACGCGACGGACGCGACCCTTGCGGCGTTTGACGTGCAGACGCGCACATTTACGTTTTCGGAGGCGAAACCCGGCTACCGCGTGAACCGAACGGCGCTTCAGGAGGATATCCTTGCGGCGCTGGATGAAGGCGCGTATGACCGTGTGATTGTGCCGAAGGGCGAACAGGTTGAGCCGACGATCACGAAAAGCCAGCTGGTCGGGCAGTTTGGCCTGATTTCCTCGTTCACGACGACGACGACCAAGGACAAGGATCGCAACAACAACATCGAAATTTCGGCCGCGGCGCTGAACGGGCGCATGGTTAAGCCGGGGGACACGATGTCCTTCAACGACTGCACCGGCCAGCGAACGGGCGAAAAGGGCTATCGCGAGGCGGGCGCAATCGCGGGCGGCGTGTTGGTGGATGACACCGGCGGCGGCGTATGCCAGACGTCCTCCACGCTGTTCAACGCCGTGGTTCGCGCGGATCTGGAAATCGTCAAGCGGAGCGCGCATAGCTGGCCGTCGTCCTATGTCAATAAGGGCGAGGACGCGACCGTCAACTGGCCGTCTCTGGATTTTGTTTTCCGCAACAATGGGGATTATCCGGTGTTCGTCATCGCGTGGTATGAGAACCAGACGGTGACGGTGCAGATTTACGGCAAGCTTCTGCCGAACGGGCAGACGGTCGATCTCGAATCCGAAGTGATTAAGACAATTAAGCCGGACGACGCGGTGCTCTATACGCTGGATGCTTCGCTGCCCGTGGGGACGAGGAAAGCCGGACGCAAGAAGCGCACGGGTTACGTTGTCGATACCTACAAGGTCTACAAGGATGCAAACGGCAACGTGACGGAGAAAAAGAAACTCTGGACGACGACATACCGCGCCATGCAGGATGAAATTCTGTACAACGACGGTTCCGGCGCCGCGTCGAACGAATAAACCAAAGAGAAACGGGAGGAATGGGCTTGAAAAAGGGGGATGCGCGGCGCGGCGAGCTGTTGGCCGCGAGTGAAAAGCTGTTCTATACGAAGGGCTACGAAAACACCTCCGTTCAGGACATTCTGGATGCGGTCGGCTTTTCCAAAGGCGGTTTTTATCATCATTTTGACAGCAAGCTCGCCGTGCTGGAGGCGATCTGCCAGCAGCGGGCGGAGGAGCTTTGCCAAAGCGCGACGACGGCCGCCGATCAGCCCAATCTGACCGCGAGCGAAAAGCTCAACATCCTGCTCGCGTCCTCGACGCTCTGGCAGAGCGATAATCCCGGCTTTGTGATGCTGCTGATTCAGGCGGCATATTGCGAGAACGGGGCGATGATGCGGGAAAAAATGAAAGCCTGTCAGCTTTCCGGAATGAAGGGCGTGTTGGAACGGGTGCTGAGCGAGGGCGTTCGGAGCGGCGAGTTTTTCATCAGCGATATCGAAACGGCGGCGGAGCTGGTGCTTCGGCTGTACATGCAATTTGCGGATGAAATCGCGTTTCTGCTGGCGGGCGACGACAGCGAGCAGCAGCTTTGCGAAAAGGCGATCATCAAAACGCGCGCCTATCGAACGGCCATCGAACGGATGCTGCTTGCGCCTTACGGTTCCATCACGCTCATCGAAACGAAGACCTTGCAGGTGCTCGCGCAGCGCGTTTCCAGAGAGAAACTGCGCAAGCGCGCGGATGATCTATTGGCAAAATAAGCGGGTTCAGCCCGCTTTTTTTGACGTAAAAAACGCCTGCGCAAGCAAAGGATCGACGAATTGCAGACGTAAAAAGTTGACAAAAGAAAAACTTTGGTTCATAATAGAAAAGCTAATCGGTTCATAAAATTAGGGAAAACCGAATCAAAGCGGTCGGCCGGTCTGGCCGGGAAAGGTGCAGATTTATGGGCAAATATTTCGGAACAGACGGTTTTCGCGGCGAGGCGAATGTCGATTTAACCAGCGAACATGCGTATCGGATCGGCAAGTTTATCGGCTGGTATTACGGCGCGCGCAAGGGCAGAAAGGCGCGCGTGGTCATCGGCAAGGATACCCGCCGTTCCAGCTATATGTTTGAATATGCGATTGTTGCGGGCTTGACCGCGACCGGCGCGGATGCGTATATGCTTCACGTGACGACGACGCCGAGCGTCGCATATGTCACCCGTGTGGATAATTTTGATTGCGGCGTGATGATTTCCGCGTCGCATAACCCGTTTTATGACAACGGCATCAAGCTCATCAACAGCCGCGGCGAGAAGATGGACGACCAGACCATCGCCGATATCGAGGCGTATCTGGATGGAAATCTGGCCGCGCTGGGGATTGAAGGCGACGTGCCGTCGGCCAAGCGTGAGGAGCTGGGCGAAATCGTGGATTATGTTTCCGGCCGCAACCGCTATGTCGGCTATCTGATTTCGCTGGCGGCACATTCTTATAAAAACATGCGCGTCGGTTTGGACTGCGCCAACGGAAGCGCGTGGAATATCGCCAAGACCGTCTTTGAAGCGCTGGGCGCGAAAACCTTTGTCATCAACGCCGAGCCGGACGGCGTGAACATCAACCGCGGCGCAGGATCTACGCATATCGACGGGCTGCGGCGGTTTGTCGTGGAAAACCATCTGGACGTCGGTTTTGCCTACGACGGCGACGCGGATCGCTGTCTGGCGGTGGATGAAAACGGCGAGGTTGTGGATGGGGACAAGATCATCTACATCTTCGGCTGCCAGATGAAGCGGGAAGGCAGGCTGGCGGGCAACAAGGTTGTCACCACCGTGATGAGCAATTTCGGTTTGTATAAGGCGCTCGACGAAGTGGGCGTCGGTTATGAAAAAACCGCCGTTGGCGACCGCTTTGTCTATGAAAACATGGCGCAGAACGGCTATTGCGTCGGCGGAGAGCAATCTGGCCATATCATTTTGAGCAAATACGCGACGACAGGCGACGGCATATTGACCTCCATCGAGCTGATGGAGGCGATGCTGGACAGCAAGCAGACGCTCTCTCGTCTGGCCGCGCCGGTGGCCGTATATCCGCAGGTGCTCAAAAACGTTCGCGTCAGCGACAAGGCCGCCGTGCGCGAAAACGCGCATGTGCAGCAGGTCGTGAAGGCTGTCGGCGAGAGGCTGGGCGATACGGGCCGCGTTCTGCTGCGCGAGAGCGGCACAGAGCCGGTGATTCGCGTGATGGCGGAGGCGCAGGAACTGCGCACGGCGGAGGCCTGCGTGAACGAAATGATCGAGGCCATCAAGGCGGAAGGGTTGGCTTGATATGGACGCGATTAAAGTCTGCGATTTGTTTGATCTGACGCATACCCGCGCGGCAAAGATGCTTGCCGCGTGCGAATATCCGTGGGAAGCGCTCTCTAAAATCGGCGAAACGGTGCTGGCCATCGGTCAGGGGCTGAATCTGAACGATTACGATCACCCGGCTGAGGATGTGTGGATCGCCAAAACCGCGACGGTTGCGGCGACGGCCAGCATCGCCGGCCCGTGCGTCATCGGTGAAAAAACCGAGGTGCGCCCCGGCGCGTTCATCCGCGGCAATGTGCTCGTTGGCGATGGCGCGGTGGTTGGCAACTCCTGCGAACTGAAAAACTGTATTCTCTTTGACGAGGTGCAGACCCCGCATTATAACTACGTCGGCGATTCCGTGCTGGGCTACAAGGCGCACATGGGCGCGGGCGCGGTGACCAGCAACGTGAAGGGTGACAAGAAAAACGTCGTCGTCCACGGCGAGCGGGATTATGAAACCGGGCGGAAGAAATTCGGCGCGATGCTCGGCGATTTTGCGGAGATCGGCTGCAACAGCGTGCTCAATCCCGGCACGATCATCGGCAGGGATTCACAGGTCTATCCGCTTTCCAGCGTGCGCGGCGTGGTCAAGGCGCGGCACATTGTCAAGGGCGCGCGCGGCGCGTTCGCCAAGGACTAAACGAAAAAACGGGCTGCATCGAACAGCCCGTTTTTCTGTATGGAGGCCTGAAGCGCCGCGCGGCTCAGGCGGCATGGTTTGCCTTGTATTCCTCCAGCGCGGTGGCGAGCTGATCCGGGCAGCTCGTGCCGTTGCGGCACTGGATGCCCTTCAGGCGGCGGATGGCCTCGTCAACGGTCATGCCGACGACGAGCGCGGCGACGCCCTGCGTATTGCCCGCGCAGCCGCCGTTGAATTTGCAGGCGGTGATGATGTTGTTTTCCACCTCAAATTCGATCGAACGGCTGCAAACGTTGTGCGTTTTATAAATGTTCATGGTCAATCCTCCTAATATGCGTAAAATGGAACGTGACAGACATCATTCGACGCAAATCCCGTTTTTCCTGCTTGTGACGCGCGGCTGCTTTGCTTCATAGGCTTGAGGAGAAGGGGTGTGGCGGCGATGGAGGAGCGGATGATCGTCTCGGGCGGCGACGAGGTGCGCGTGTTTGCGCCGCCTAAACGCGAGCCGCAGGAGCAAATCCGGCTGGAAGGCGCGGGGGCGCTGTGTGTGTCGCATGGGGCTGTGTTCTGCGCAAGCGATTGGGGCGATACGGTTTGGCGGCTGGACGCCGAGCGCCTTGTGCCGACCGGGCTTTTTGCGGGCGGGCCGGGGATGAAGCGAATCCTGCCGTCGCCGGATGGAACACGCCTTTTGCTGCTTTGCGCGGAAGCGGACAGCGTTCTTCTGCTTGACGCGGGATGCGGCCTGCCGCTCGTGCTGGCGAGGGCGGGGCTGAATCCGCAAAACATAGCGCTTGACGAGACGGGCGACGTGCTGGCGGTTGCGGCGGGCGAGAGCGGTGAAGTGCTGCTGATGAGCGCGCGGTCGTTGACGCTGCTGCGCCGCCTGTCCATGCCGGGAATGGTGTTCGATGTGACGCTGTGCGGCGGCGCTGTGCATGCGCTCTGCCTGAATGACGCGCTGGATGCGACGTTGGTAACGGTTCCGCAGGTCGGCGCACGACAGATTCTCCCGCTTTCGGGCATGCCGGGGCGGGTCGTGGCGGATGGAGGACGGCTACTCTGTGCGACGGAGGGGTTTTTGCACGCGGTTTCGCGCGACGGCATGCGGCTTTTGCATACGGAGCACGCGCCCGGACGGGCGTTCGGCTGCCAGCGGTACGCGGGCGCTATGCTTCTTTTCGACGCGCTCAGCGAACGGATTTTTGCGCGGAGCAGCGGCGGACGCTGGAATCTGTTTTGCGGGTGCGCGCGGGATATGCAGCGCCTTTCCGGGAAAGGATAAAACCGGGAGGTGGGGAGATGGCGAAAAGATGGCGGCGGCGAATGGGCGTTATGATCCTCTGCTCGATGGCGGGGACGACGCTCATGCTGGCTCTGCAGGGGCGGATTCGGGAGGCTGTTCCGCTGCATCTGTGCAGCGTATCGGCGCTGGCGGCGGCGGTACTTGCGTTTTCTCCCGTGCCCTTTGTCGTGGATTTTCTTTGGCTGCTCGGCATGCCGGGGGCGGTTCTGGCGCTTGTGTTTCCCGCGCCGGCCGTCAGCCGCTGGCAGACGGCGTTCACGGCCTGCTATGTGCTGACGCACGCGCTCATCGTGCTCATCGGCCTGAGCGCGCTGGCGATGGGAGAACGGCCGCGCGCCGGCCGTGCGCCGCAGGTGCTGCTGGCCTTGCAGGCGCTGGCCGTTGCGGCGTTTTTTGCCAACCGCGCGCTCGAAACGGATTTTCTGTTTCTGGCCGCGCCGCCGGCCGGAACGCCGCTGGAGGGAATCTATCGCCTGAGTTACGGCGTGTATATTGCGTTTTTGCAGGGGATGATGGCGCTGCTTGCCTGGGGCATGGACGCCGCGGGAAAGCGGCTTTTCGGCGGGGATGATCGACCTGCCGATTTTTTCGCTATACAAAATTCGCCGGATGCGGTATAATAAACTGAAATGACGACATCTTTTGCGGATCATGTTCGCCCGCGATGTTAAAAAAGAAGGGATTCACATTGGAAAACAAGAATATATCCTTGCTTCGCCGCTCAAACCGATGGGGATGGACGGCGTTGAGCATTGCGCTGTGCATGCTCCTTTCGCCGCTGCTGGCGGTTTCCGTGTTTATACCGCAGGGCATGACGCTGGTGCCGATCGCGCTGCTGCTGCTTGTGGGATATGTCGGCCCGGTCAGCGCGGCGACGTGCACGGCGATTCTCGTGACGCTCAGCACGGTGTTTTTCGGCTTCTGGGGCGCGGCGCTTTCCGCGGTGCTGTTTGTGCCGATTCTGGTTGTTTCGAGCTACATGGTTGAGCACGAACAGAGCTTCTGGCAGAGCGCGGCGGGTTCCGGCGTGACCATGTTTGCGTCCATCGGCTTGGCGATGCTGCTTGTCAGCGCGCTGGCGGGGGCGGACGTGGTCACGGCGCTGTCCAATATGATGCGTCAGGCGTTCTCGGTCTCGCAGACGTTTAGCGACATGGTGCTGACGATGATGATGCAGCTCGGCGCGATCACGTCAGCGAGCGGCGGCGCGGTGGATATTGCGACGCTGGATGCGGCGGCGCGCGGGCAGTTGATCGAGCAGCTCGTGCTGATTCTGGATACCCTGATGCGGCTGGAAATCCCGATGCAGATGGCGACGGGCTCCGTGGCGGCGGGCGTGCTGGGGCAGGCCGCGCTGCGCAAGGGTGTGCTCTCCCGCGGGGATAAGGTGGATTATCCGCCGCTGCGCACATGGACTGTGCCGAAGGGCTGGGGGCGTGTGCTGGGCGCGACGCTGGCGGCGCTGTATGTGCTGACGCTGATTGTGCCGAGCTTTACGAGCAGCATGTTTTACGTTTTTACCGGCGTATTTGAACAGATTTTCGCCTTGCAGGGCATAGCCGCCGTGTGTTATTATCTGAATGAAAAGGGCAAGGGGCGCGTGGCGCAGGGGATTGTCTTTGCGCTGGGCTATTTCGCGATTCGACCCGCCGCGATTTTGATCGGCATTGCGGATCAGACGTTTGACGTCGTCCATCGCCGCGAAAAAATGGAAGAGGAAACGCCGAATCCGTTTGATCCGCGCACACACGATGATAAATAAGATTTCGGGAGGATAAAGCTATGAAAGTGATTTTGCTCAAGGATATCAAGGGAACCGGAAAGAAGGATCAGATCATCGAGGCTTCCGACGGGTTTGCCCGCAACTTCCTTTTCCCCAAGGGGCTGGCGCGCGAGGCGAGCGCGACGAACCTGAACGCCATCGAGAACGCGAAGGCCGCGCAGAAGCACCGCGAAGACGTCGAGCGCGCCAAGGCGGAGGAAACCCGCAAGGCGCTTTCCGGCAAGGCCATCAAGATCGTGGCGCGCGGCGCGGAGGGCGGCAGGCTTTACGGCTCCGTCACCGCGCAGGAGATTGCCGACGAGCTGTTCAAGCAGTATGGTGTGAAGGTGGAAAAGCGCCGCATTGATGTGGCCAACATCCGCAACGCGGGCGATTTTACGGTCAGCGTGTGGCTCTATGCGGGCATTACGGCGGAAATGACCGCCAAGGTTGAGGTTGGCTGATCCATACAACGCACTGGGTTTTCCTCCTGAAACGGGGGAAAGCCCTATCTTTTGTTAAAAGGGGAGAACATTGTGGACGAGGCAGTTATGCGTGTACCGCCCAACAATGCCGATGCGGAAAAAAGCGTTCTGGGCTGCATGATGCAGGACAGAGAGGCGCTGTCGCTGGCCTTTGAGCTGCTTACGGCGGATGATTTCTATCAGCCCGCCAACCGGGAAATTTTCGACGCGATGCATGCGCTCAACATGCAGGGCATGCCCATTGATCTGGTGACGGTGGACGACGAGCTGACCCGGCGCGGCACGCTGGAGGGCGTCGGCGGCACGAACTATCTCATTGAATTGAGCCAGTGCATGCCGTCTACGGTCAACGCGCGCGCCTATGTGCAGATTGTGGATGAAAAGGCGACGCTGCGCCGCATGATTAAGGCGACGGGGGACATCGCCACCGCATGCTATCAGCAGACCGAAGCGGTGAGCGACATCCTCGGCGTGGCGGAAAAGTCGATTTTTGATATCATCATGCGCCGCCACGAGGGAAGCACACTGACGCATATTGCGGACGTTCTGCCGGATACGTATCTGCGCATCGAACAGCTGACCGAGCTGAAGGGCGGCATCGACGGTGTGCCGACGGGCTTTGTGGATTTG
Organism: uncultured Eubacteriales bacterium; assembly: GCA_900542395.1. GTDB lineage: Bacteria > Bacillota > Clostridia > Christensenellales > Aristaeellaceae > Ventricola. The sequence goes on along the minus strand of UQNM01000040.1, from coordinate 6,415 downwards.
GATAACCTGCTGACCGGTTTGCACGGCGGCGAGTTGGTGATTGTCGGCGCGCGCCCCTCGATGGGCAAGACGAGCTTTGGCATGAACCTGATCGGCTATGCGGCGACGATGGCAGGCAAGACGACGGCGGTTTTCTCGCTGGAAATGCCGAAGGATCAGCTCGCGATGCGCCTTCTGTGCGCGGATGCGCGCGTGGACATGCAGTCCGTTCGCCACGGCTCGCTGCGCGATGACGACTGGATTTCGCTGTCCTCTGCGCTCGGCCCGCTGGCGGCCTCCAATATCTATATCGACGATACGTCCGGCATCACGCCGTCGCAGCTTCGCTCCCGCTGCCGAAGGCTGAAAATGGAGCATGGGCTGGATATGATTATGGTCGACTATTTGCAGCTGATGAGCGCGGACGGCCATGTCGAAAACCGCCAGAATGAGGTCAGCGAGATTTCGCGCAACCTCAAGAGCATCGCCAAGGAGCTGAATGTGCCGCTGGTTGCGCTGGCGCAGCTTTCCCGTGCGGGCGCACAGCGAAGCGACAAGCGGCCGATTCTATCCGACCTGCGCGATTCCGGCGCTATCGAGCAGGACGCCGACGTCATCATGTTCCTGCATCGCGAGGAATATTACGATCCAAACACCGAGGACAAGAACATTGCCGAGGTGATTGTGGCCAAACAGCGCAACGGCCCGCTGGGCACGGTGAAGCTGGCCTGGCTGGGGCAATACACGCGCTTTGCCAGCCTCCAGCAGGGCGGCGCGGCACAGTAAAAAACATGAGGTGAAGCCATGCATACGCTTGTCGTTGCCGAAAAACCCTCCGTCGCGCGGGACATTGCCCGTGTGCTGGGCGCAAAGGACAGGGGCGAAAACAGCCTGATCGGCGGCGGCTATGTGGTCACATGGGCGCTCGGCCATCTGGTTACGCTCAAGGAGCCGCAGGAGCTGGACGAGCGATATACCCGATGGCGCGCGGAGGATCTGCCGATTCTGCCGGAAAAGATGGAGACAAAGGTGATCAAGAAGACGAGAAGCCAGTTTCTCTCCGTCAAAAAATGGATGAACGACAAGGAAACGCAGGATATCATCTGCGCGACGGACTCCGGGCGTGAGGGTGAGCTGATTTTCCGCTATATTTACGAGCAGGCGGGGTGCAGAAAGCCGGTGAAGCGGCTGTGGATATCCTCCATGACGGACGAAGCCATCCGCGCCGGGTTTGACAGCCTTCGGCCGTCGGCTGATTACGATGCGCTCTATGCCAGCGCGCGCTGTCGGGCGGATGCGGACTGGCTCATCGGCATGAACGCGACGCGCGCCTATACGATCCGCTACAATGTGCTGCTTTCCATCGGTCGTGTGCAAACGCCGACGCTGAGCATGCTCGTCAAGCGGAGGCGGGAAATCGACGCATTTGTGCCCAAGCCGTTTTACACGGTGCGCGCGGATTTCGGCGATTATCAGGGCGTGTATATCGACAAAAAGGGCGAGCGCAAGCTCGAAAACGAGGAGGCCGCACAGCAGATTGCGCAGCGCGTTTCCGGCCGGTCGGCACAGGTGACGCAGGCCGCGCGGGAACACAAGAGCGTGTGGCCGCCGCTCTTGTATGATTTGACGACGCTCCAACGCGAAGCGAACGCGCAACTGGGCTTTACTGCGAAAAAGACGCTGGCGACGGCGCAAAAGCTCTACGAGCAGCACAAGCTGCTGACCTATCCGAGGACGGACAGCCGCTATCTGTCGCACGATATGCTCGGCAAGGTGCAGACGACGCTGGGCAGCTATGACGGCGCGCTGCAACCCATCGGCGAGCAGGCGCTTTCCTATGGCGTTCGGATGACCAAGCGCGTGTTTGACGACGCGAAGCTGACCGACCACCACGCGATCATTCCGACGGGCAAGCGCGCGGATCGCGTGAATCTGACTGCGGATGAGCGCAGGCTGTACGAGATGGTCGCCAAGCGATTGGCGGCGGCGTTCTATCCGAATTACGAATACGACGCGCTGCGCGTGGTCACGACCTGCGGCGAGGATGATTTTCTCAGCATGGGGAAAGCCGTCACGCAGGAAGGATGGAAGGCCATCTACGGCGGAGACGAGGGCAAAAGAAAAAAGAAGGCGGATGACGACGAGCAGCGGCTTCCGGCGCTGGCCGTCGGGGACGAGCGGCTCTGCAAGCGCGCACAGGTGACGCGCGACCAGACCAAGCCGCCGAAGGAATATAGCGACGCGAGCATCCTGCTGGATATGGAACACGCAGGGCGGCAGATTGCGGACGAAGAAATTCGCGAGCAGATGAAGGATTGCGCGCTGGGCACACCGGCAACGCGCGCGGCCATCATTGAGCGGCTGATCGACGTGGGATATGTGCGGCGCAGCGGCAAAAACCTCGTGGCGACGGAAAAGGGCGTGCACCTGATAGAAGCGGTGCCGCAAGAGATCGCTTCGCCGGAGACGACGGGCCGCTGGGAACGGGCGCTGGCGGAAATTGCCCGAGGCAGCGACGGCGAAGCGCGCTTCCGTCAGGGCATTGCGCGGCTGGCGGCTTTCCTTGTTGAAAACGCGGCTGGCGCACCGGATGTGGCCTTTGCCAAGGAGGAGCGCCGAGGGAAAAAACGCATACCGACGCTCGGTGTGGCCTGCCCCGTCTGCGGGCAGGGCAAGGTGGCGGAAAACAGCAAGGGCTTTTACTGCACCCGATTCCGCGAGGGATGCAGATTCACCATCTGGAAGGATGCGCTGACCCGCGCGGGCGGACCGATGCTGACCGCCAAGCTGCTCAAGCTGTGCATGGAGAAGAAGGACGTGCGCGGCTCGACCGGCACCATTCACTACGACGCGGGACAGATCCGTTTTGAAGCGGGAGAACGGTAAAGGAGCGACGGCCATGTTTTATACGGAAAAACGAACGGAAGAAAACAAACGGCGTCTGCGGCGGGACGTTTTCAAAATGCTGCTGGCGATGCTGCCGTTTTTTGCGCTGTGCGCCGCGGGCTTTGCGGTGCGCAACCAGACGCTGTGCACGGCTGGGCTGATTCTGACCTGTGCGGCGGCGATTTTTGTCGGAGATTTGTTTGTGATGCCGTCGATTCGATACGGCCGCTTTCTGCGCGAGCTGACCAGCGGCCTGACGCGCAAGACGGCGGGAACGCTGGTGCGCGTCGGCGATGAAGAGGTTTATGAAAACGGCGTGCATTTTCACGAGATGATCGTCAATGTTTATGAGGATATGGCGCCGGAAGGCGAGCGGCGCTTTTTGATCGAGCCGGCCATGCCCTTTGACGCGGCGCTGATTGGGCGCGACGTTGCGGTGACGAGCCACGATAAAGTCGTGCTGGCCGTTGAGCCGCTGGGGGGAAACGCATGAACCGCGCACGGGATTTTCTGGCCGGAATAGAAGAAAAGACGGCGTTTCGCGCCTGTGTCTTTGCGGCGATTCTCGTGCTCATGGCGGCGACCATGTTCCTGCTGAACGTGCATACGCCGCTGCAAATGGACGATTATGATTATTCCTTCAGTTGGAGCACGGGCAAGCCGCTTGCCGGGGTGGCGGACGTGCTCGCCTCTCAGGCGGCGCATTACCGTCTCTGGGGCGGGCGCAGCGTGGTTCACACGCTGGCGCAGCTCTTCCTTTATTGGGGAAAGGGCGTTTTCAACATCGCCAATACGGCGGCGTATATGCTGCTCGTGATTGAACTGTATGCGCTGGCCAAGCCGAAGGGCAGACGGTTTTGCTGGACGGTTCTGCTGGTCATCCACGCGGCGCTGTTCACGCTGGTTCCGTTCTTCGGCACGGTCTTTTTGTGGCTGGACGGCGCGTGCAACTATCTGTGGGGCACGGCGCTGGCGCTTTTGCCGCTGCTGATCATCCCGCGGCTGCTGGAAAAAGAATGTGCGGCGCTCGGCGTGATCGGCGTTCCGCTCTGCTTTTTGAGTGGCTGGACGAATGAGAACGCGGCCTGCGGCATGCTGGCGGTGGCGCTCTTGCTGCTGGCGGACAGCGCATACCGCGGGAAAAGAACGCCGGTTTCCGCGTGGCTCTGTCTGGCGGCGCAGGCGGCGGGCGCGGCGATGATGATTCTTGCGCCGGGAAATTTTGCGCGCGCATCCGCCTATGCTTACGATTCGATGGCGTGGGAGATCGGGAAGCGGCTGCTTCGCATTACGCTTTATACGGGTGTGTATGCGGGCGCAGGATTGCTGGCCATGCCGATTGTCCATGGAATGGGGCGGGCGCTTCACGTGCCGATGCGAAACCGGCGGGCGGCGCTTTTGCTGCTGGCGGCGCTGCTGAGCGCGTATGCGATGGTCGCCTCGCCGGAACTGTCGGATCGGTCGTATACCTGCGTGATTGCGTTGACGCTCTGCGCGCTGGCGACGCTGCTCGGCGACATGGAGGCGCATGTCCGCGCGCTGGACGCGGCCAGGCTGTGCGCGCTGCCGCTGGCGCTGTTTTTGCTTGTTTACGGCGGGTATCAGGCTGTCAGGGAAGTCGGCGCGCATGAGGCGGCGTGGAAAGCGCAGACTCAAAAAATCGAAACAGCGGTGCGGAGCGGGGCGGACGAGGTGAAAATCGCCTCGGTGGAAAGCCGCTCGCGCTTTACCATGAACATTGCGCTGGAAAAGGACGCGGAAAGCTGGCCGAACAGCACGCTCTCCAAGTGGTTCGGAATTCGGGTGTGCGGCGAGTGAAATGTGTTCTTTTTGTGAATTTGAACAAAAAGAGCGAACATTTGAGCCGCAGGGCGACACACGCGCTTGACAAGTTGATGACAGCTTATTATAATAAATCGTATATTGCCGAGCAGAGGCTGAAAGGAAGAGAACGAACATGAATAAGAGATTCGCGCTGATTGCGTTGCTGCTTGCGGCTTTGATGCTGCTCTCCGGCTGCAACCTGATCGGCCACGACGACGAGCTTGACGGCGCGCAGGTTGTGGCGAAGGTGGAGACCAGTCAGGATACCACCGAGATCACCAAGGCGGAGTGGGAGGCTTACCGGGATTATCTGGCCAGCTACTACCAGCAGTATTTCCAGCAGAACTTCGGCGTGTCGATGCAGCTCACGGACGACGATATCGCCTCCTACGGCGAGGCTGCTGTCGAGCAGCTGATTGAGAGCGTCGTGCTTGAGGGTAAGATGAAGGAGCTGGGCTTCGAGCCGCTGCCCGAAGAGGATGCCTCCGACGTGGAAAGCTACGCCGACAACATGTTTAACTTCTACAAGATGATGATCCGCTACCAGAACTATCCGGATCTGGAGACGGTGGAAGAGGAAGAAGCGCGTCTGGCCGCCCTCGAAGAGGCGACCGGCAGCGAGGCGACCCCGGCCGAGGCCGTTGATACGGAGCGCAAGGCGACCGTCACCAACGATCAGCTCGACGAGATGCTCGTCAACGACCTGAACACCGTCGGCTATACGCGCGATTATTTCGTGCAGAACCAGACCGCCAGCGTGCAGCGCGAAAAGATTCGCGAATATGCCGCCAAGGACGTCGCGGTGACGGACGAGCAGGTGAAGGAAGAGTTTGACAAGCGCGTGGCCGCCCAGAAGGAAAGCTATGACGCGGCTCCGGCCGGTTATGTGACCGCCGAGAACAACGGTACGACGAACTACTATGTGCCGGAAGGTTACCGCGGCGTGAAGAACCTGCTCATCAAGTTCAGCGACGAGAAGCAGAGCGAAATCAGCGACCTGAACAGCGCGATTTCCACCGCGAACACCACGCTGAGCGACGCGCAGAAGCAGCTTGACGATCTGAAGGCGGAGGATACCTCTTCCTATGACGAGGCGACCAAGGCCAGCTATGACGAGCAGGTTGCGGCGCTCGAGGAGACCGTGGCGACCGCTCAGGCGACGCTGGATGAATCCAGCGCGAAGCTGGAGACCGTGACCGCCGAGGCGTATGACGAGATTCTGACGACGGCGCAGGACGTGCTCGCCCGTGCGCAGGCCGGGGAGGACTTTGACAGCCTGATTGAGACCTATGGTCAGGACACCGGCATGAACAACGAGCCGAACAAGAGCCGCGGCTATCTGGTCTGCGACGGTCTGTCCGTCTATGAGCAGAGCTTCCAGGATGCGGCGATGGCGCTTGAAAAGGTCGGCGACGTGTCCGCCGAGCTGGTCAAGACGAGTTATGGCTATCACATTCTCCAGTATGCGACCGACATCGCTGCGGGCGAGGTCGAGTATACCGACGAGATCAAGAGCAATATCTATGATACCATGCTCTCCGACGCGAAGGATGCGGCTTATGAAGCGGCTGTGACCCAGTGGGTTTCCGAAGCGAAGGTCTCGACCTATCCGAAGGCCATGAAGTAATCCGTTTTGCTTGAAAACGAAGGACGTCGTATTGAATGCGGCGTCCTTTTTGAGTGCGCCCGGCGGCGCACGTTTCTAAAGGGTGAAAGACCCGAATCC